>NZ_JBWKMB010000026.1:0-57147 GCF_056431025.1 Nitratireductor lacus
GCAGGCACTCGACACTGGGCTATCTGAGCCCCGTGGAGTTCGAGGAGCGAGCTATGTTAGCTTAACCTCGTGTCCGAAAAACCGGCAGCAGGCCAAATGACAGGAATTTCGCGCGTCGCTTCAAGCGCTTCGCACAACATGATGCGGCGAGAGGCATGGGGAAGTCCATCTATGATCGTGTGTGAGCCGAAGCGTCCCACAGAGCGCTGCCCGTCCCACGCTGGCGCGCTGCTAGAGGACATCATCCCGGCAACTGGAAAGAGCAAGGTAGGGATCGCCAATCTTCTCGGCATCTCCCGCATTGCCGCACGCCTTGGAAACCTGTTTGGCGACGGCCCCGCCATCATCTGGCTCCCGATGCAGGTCGCCTATGATGCCTGGCACGCTGAACGCGAGGTCGATGTAAGCGGGATACCAACGCTCACGGACGCTTAAGCTATTCCACATACGAGAATCCCGGCGCATGGCCGGGCCGTTCTGTGCGTTTTTTGCAATGAAGTTTGAGTGACTGGATCGGAGCTAGTTGCCCAGTGTTCCTATGATCTCGCGAGCTGCCAGCACCGTGATCAACACACCGACCATCAGCATCATCGGGCGATCCGGCATGTGCTTTACGACGAGCGCGGCGAGTGGCGCTGCAATAATCCCTCCGACGATCAGGCCCAGTATGATCGGCCAGAGTTCCAGGCCCACGGTCAGAAGGAACGTTCCAGAAATCGCGACTGTGACGAGAAACTCGCTGGCGTTGGCGGATCCAATCGCAGTGCGTGCAACTGCACCCTGCCCGATTATGCTCGAGGTAACGATCGGTCCCCAGCCGCCCCCGCCTATCGAATCGAGAAACCCGCCAACCAACCCGAGTGCCGGCAGCATCTTGGGTTCGGCAGGTTCGCGAGGTTTTCGGCTAGCAGCCTTCCAGACGATCCATATTCCCATCGCAGCAAGATAAGCAGCCACGAACGGGCGGATTGTGCTTCCATCGACAGAGGAAAGGAGGAGCGCACCAACGAGGCCGCCCAACGCTCCGGGTACTGCGAGGCGGGCAACCATCCTCCACCTCACATTCCCAAATCTCCAATGGGACAAGGCCGATGCGCCGGTTGTGAAAACTTCCGCCGCGTGAACGCTCGCACTGGCAGTAACGGGTGGGTAGCCTAATCCCAGCAAGACCGACGTACTTGCGAGGCCGTAAGCCATACCGATGGCGCCGTCTATGAGTTGGGCTGCAAATCCGACCGCAACGAAAAGCACGAAGTCAGACATCGGAGTATAGCTCTCAGGCCAGCGCAACGGCGCTTTCCTGTGATTATACCTTAACGGAAATCGGCGCGCTCCTGGTTTTTGTGGTCTTTGCCAACATGGCTTTGCTCTTTCCCACCAAACGTGTCCGTGGCCGGAATCTGGTTCACACGGCTATATGCTTACAGGAACCAGCGCCCAGAGAGAGCATTAAGGACCAGAGAGAGCATTAAGGAAATGGCAACACCGGCGCCGATAAGGCCGACCGGTGTTCAGACAGTCAGCCAGAGAGGAACGATATGTTCGGGCTCGCATTTCGGGCTGTGATCCTAGCCTTCGTACTGGCAGGTTTCGCCCATATGGCAGCGGCTATAGTGCTTATGTTCTTCGATGACCATCACTCTTTCGCCGCTACGCTCATTGCTGATAACCGCCTTCTACGCGCCGGCCCTATTCTTCCTTATGTGGAAGAACAGGGAGGCCCACAAGGATGATCACTGGTAGGGAGGCGGAACTGGCTGCTTGGGGTTACGCCGCCTCCTGCTTCCGCTTCTCTTGGCTTCCCTCTGCCACCGGTCTCAGGTCGCTCACAGACGATCGATATTGTCCGGCCCGTTCAACACCGGATGCTGAAGGTGCTTGTCAGCATTCCTCGTTGGCGCCATTGCCGACAAGCGGCGCGGCGCTAATTCTCTTTCCATGGACCAGTATGAGATCACTGCGCGCACCATGTTTGCGGCACTGGAACGCGGGAGCTGGAAGCTGCAGCCTCCATCCGTGCGAGAGGAATGGCTCGCCAAGGCGCGCGCGCTTCACACCGCCATTGATGCGGGCAAATGGCCTCCACGAGACACCAGCGGACTATAGCTCTCCTGCAGCCTGAGCTGACCTCCGTGTGACCTCGCTTAATTTCTCGATGCAACGGTAAGAGCACGCACTTAGACATCCAGGGCAATTCCAGGAAAAGTGGAGATGTTCTGGAATCGAATGACTGGTGTACGACACGGGAGGCCGCAGGGTGCCCGAAGAAGAAGTCCGAAGCCGGGTCTGGTCTGTGTTTCACATCGAGGCCGAGTAGTCCGGCAGACAGTGCCCGGTAATGAACCTACGCAACGATCTCCTGTGGCGGATGGTGCACCACACGGTCACGACCGCCCTGCTTTGCCTTGTAGAGCAGCGAATCAGCTTCCTTGACGACCGCATCGAGGGACTGCTGCGGGCGATGTACCGCGATGCCGATGCTGACCGTGGTCGATATGTCTTCGACGCTGGCCCCGCAACCGACAAGGCGGCATGTGATTGCAATGCGTTCGGAAACCGTACGGGCCAGCGGCAGGTCCGCACCGGGCATGAACACCGCGAATTCTTCGCCGCCGATGCGGGCGCAGATGTCGTCTGCGCGGACGCTCTGCCTGATCGCTTCTGCAATGAGAACAAGAACCCTGTCGCCCTCCGCATGACCGAAACGGTCGTTGATGCGCTTGAAGTGATCCACATCGATAAACAGGACCACGCCCGCCGATGCGTCGGTGGCGTCGATGGTTTCGCCGGCAATCCGCATGAAATCCCGCCGATTGCGCAGCCCCGTCAGGAAATCCGTGGCGGCGGCCATATCCAGTTCTGCGGCCAGTCTGGCAACCGTCGCCGTCTTGCGCAGAAAGACGAAGGAAATGGGATAGGCGATCACGATCGTGATGAACGCGGTCAGGATCAGATCCAGCAAAAGCCGCTCGGAAAAGAAGATGGAATAGAAGACGAGCGTCAGCGCATCAGCGCCCAAAACGGAAAAAAGCGTGACGAAGCAGGCCTGCTGCCAGATCCGCAATCCATAAAACCTGTCAAATGCTGCCTGAACCCAGCTCATTCCATGCCCCACTTTGCCGGCATATGAATAATCCGATCTCGTAAAGATGACGTTACCCAACGGAAGTACGCATCCGGCCAAATGTCCCTGACAAGTGAAAACTGGAGTTTTTCGCTGGAATTTCTTGTAATTTGCCTGCCTTATCATTCATACTGTCAATCAGCTAAAGTAATGGCGGACTATGCTTTAGGGGCAGGACCTAATGCGAAGCATGCTGGTTTCTGAGGCCGCTTCTGAAGAAGCTGCTATCGGGCTTCCGCCTGAAGGTGAGCGAATTCAAGAGATTGGACTGGTTCGTCATATCCTGGCAATGATGAGGCAGTCGGACAGGCTTCCGCGGAGATAGACCCCATGGAAATGGTTTCTCTGGCATCCGAGTTCCTGCAAGGCCTGGGAATTGCCGTTATCGCGGCTCTTCTTTATGAGCGCGCAGCCCGACTGACCATGACATCGCTGCAGCGCAATCTGCTCGTTTCTGTAATGTTTTCGGCCGGCACAATCGGCCCCGCCCTTCTCGCGGCACCGTCGTCTTCCGGCTTTTCCTTCGATATTGGCAATGTCTTCGTCGTCCTCGCCATGACATATGGCGGCTGGATCACGTTGACCGTTACGACTGCGGTCGCGGTCCTCGGTCGCCTCTGGCTCGGTGGAGCCGCGGTGGCGAGCAGCGTTCTTGCCGTTCTGATCTGCAGTGCCATCAGCCTCGCTTTCGCCCAGATGGTAAAGGGCCGGCGTGTTTCGATACCGGCGCTGGCCGGGGTCGGGCTTCTGGCATCGGTGTCGCTGATCTCGGTATTCCTGCTGCCGCGGGAAATCGCCATGGAAACCTTGGGCGAAGTCGCATCTGTTGCTATTGTCGCCAATGTAGTTGCCGCCGTGGTCATCGGTCGCATTCTCGAATTGCAGCGCTCGCATTTCGGCCCCCCACGCCTGAAGGAGGCACCATTGGGAACCACCGACACCGCAACCGGGCTTTTGAACAGACGGGTGTTTGACAAGCTGGGGCCGGAACTCGCGGCCGCCATGAACTGGGCAGGACAGCCCTACTCCATGGCCTTGATCGACATCGACGAGTTCGATCAGGTGGTTGAAGCGCATGGGCATGCCGCCGGCGAGCAGACATTACGCCATGTTGCTTCGGTCGTTCAGTCAGCCGTCCGCCAGACTGATATGGTGGCGAGCTTTGGCGGCCAGGCCATTGCCCTGGTGCTGCCGGCCTATGACGCTGAGCGCGCCTTCGGGCTTGCCGAGCGCATCCAGAACGCGGTTGCCGACACCCCATTTCATCTCGACGGGATCGAAATTCCGCTGACCGTCAGCGTCGGGCTTCATACGCCGCTGCCGTGCAAGGAAAGTTTCTGGATCGCGCTGGGGCAGGCCGACACAGCGCTCAACCGTGCCAAGTCCACCGGCGGCAATCGGCTTGAAGTGGCTGTCTGAAGCCGGAAATTCTTCCCCGTCATAGAAGCGATGACCTGCCTGCATTGTGGGCAGAATGCCTGCCTTCGTGTCACGATGACAGTCAAACGGTCCGCACGAAACCGGCGATGGTGCGGGCAACTCCGTGAAAAGGCGTGAAAAAGCCGGAACAAACATTTTTGGCACGTTTGATGCTTCTCTTCCTGCGAGTCCGGAGGGGACTCTCCAGGAAAACGCCACAAGAGCGCTGGAGTGAGCCGTCAGACTGATCGTGCCTGCCGTGGGGCCGATCGTCTGGCGGCTTTTCATTTCTGCACACAGTCCCGTCTGGGATCACAGAACGATTGATTTGTTCCCTTTTTGTTCTTATTGTGCAGGAATGCAATACACCCTGCCCCTTTTGCCATTCGACCGGATGGCGAGCCTCCACCGGCGCTTGCTGGCTGTCTTCGGACCGCCAGCGGAGTTCGTGCGTCTAGACCCGGTCAGTCAGATGGTACTGGCGATGCTTAGCGCCAGAACGCGCAGCGAGGCGGCGTTGAATGCCTTTGTCAGGCTTGTCGAACACTTCGAAGTGGCAAAGTTCAAGGGCTCCTGGATACGGCTGGCCGAGGCTTCTTTCCACGAAATAGACCCGCTGCTCGAAGGCATTACCCATCCGGAGCGCAAGGCTGTTGCCCTGCCCCGCGCCCTGCAGGAGATCGCCAGCCTGGGCGGCGGGCTCAGCCTCGATTTCCTGCACGGCTGGCCTGTCGATGACGCCTTGTCCTGGCTGGAGCGCATTTATGGTGTCGGCCCCAAGACCAGCACCGCCACGCTCAACATGAGTACATTGCGCAAGCGCGTTCTTGTCGTCGACACGGCCCATTGGCGCGCCGCACGCTGTCTTGGACTTATTCCCGGGCAGACCGCGCCTGAGCGTTCGGTTCGCCTTCTCAACCGTCAGGTTCCCGACCAATGGGACGCGGCAGACACCGAGCAGCATCACATCCTGATGCAGGAGCTCGGGCGAAATTTTTGCGCCCGCAAAAACAGAACCGCCTGCCCTTTCGCCAGGGTCTGCGCTCATGGCGACAGCGGCCCGGCGCCCCGGCGTGACCGCCTGCTGGAAGAGTTTCTGCATGCGTCAGCCAGGGTCGGCGGGAAGGGAAAAAAGACGAGTCCGATCAGGCTTCTGGAAGCGGAAGCTGAAAGTTTGAATCAGGATAGATCGACTGCGGCGCCAATGGCGCAGAGTTCCATGGCACCTGCCGCGTCTTTGTGGTTGCGTTCGGAGGCTGCGTCATGAAACAGGCCATTGAAATGAAGCCGGTTCAGCGTACCGGAAGGGAAATATCTGTCGCTACGGCTCCCGAAAAAACGGGCAGTGTTCTTGATGCCCTGCGCAGCCGCATTGCTCCCCAGGAGAGGTTTGCGCCAGCACCCCGCCCCTCTTTTTCGCTCGGGTCCGAAGCCCTCGATGCCGCCCTGCCCGGCCATGGCCTCACAACCGGCGTGCTGCACGAAATCCTGCCCGCCGGCCACGGCGACTTTGCCGCTGGTCTCGGCTTCGGCATCTGTCTTCTGGCGCGCCTTCTTTGCCAGCGGCCAGGGTCTCTGTTGTGGGTGTCTCCGGCACATCTTTCCAGCCGCGAAGGCGCGCTCTACCCGCTCGGGCTTGCAGCCCTCGGGCTTGATCCGAACCGCCTGATCCAGATCCAGGCGCGCAAGCCGATCGATGTTCTGTGGGCGCTTGAAGAGGGGCTCTCCCATGCCTCCCTTGCCGCCGTCGCCGGCCTGTTGCCGGACAATGCCCGCGCCTATGATTTCGCCGCCAGCCGCCGCCTTGGCCTGCGGGCGGCACGCCATGGGGTCACGGCCCTTGTCATGCGCGGCCGGCAGGCCTGTGCCGAAAACACCGCCGCGGAAACCCGCTGGTCTGTCGGCACCCTGCCAGGCCGCGCGCGCTTTTCCGGTCAGGCAGGTCCCGGTGCGCCGCACTGGCGGCTTCAGCTTCTCAAATGCAGGCAGGGCCTCTCCCGCCGTTTATCGCAACACTGGGATGTCGAGTGGGATCATGACACGCTTTCTTTCCGTCTTCCTGCCCCGCTGGCCGATCGAGCGCCGGGTCACACGGCCTGGCGACGCGGCATCGACCATGCATGGGCGGAAGCCTCATGAGGTCGAGCCGCTGGTGCTCGTCACCACCACGGACAATGGCCAGCGCATCACCGCGCTCAACCAGCCAGCCGAGGCGCTCGGCTTTTCGCCGGGCATGGCGCTGGCCGACGCACGCGCCATTCATCCCGCCCTCAGGGTCGCCCATGCCGACCTTCCCGGCGACGAGCGCGCGCTCATCCGTCTGGCGCTCTGGTGCCAGTGTTTTTCGCCCTTCACGCGGCCGGATTTTCCCGACGGGGTGAGCCTGGACATCACCGGCTGCGCCCATCTCTTCGGCGGTGAGGCGAAGCTTGTCGACACGCTGGCGCAAAGGCTTGGCGGCTTCGGCCTCACCGCGCGGCTGGCGCTCGCGCCCACCATTGGTGCCGCCTGGGCGCTGGCCCGCCATGCGCCGTCCGGCAGGCTCATCGTTTCGCGCGAAGCACTCCACAGGCATATGGCGCCGCTGCCCGTCTGCGCCCTGCGGCTGGAGCAGAACACGACCGAGGCAATGGAGAAACTCGGCCTCAAACATGTCGGCGACCTGATCGGCAAGCCGCGCGCGCCGCTTGCCGCCCGCTTCGGCCCTTCTGCCCTGCGCCGGCTGGATGAAGCCCTTGGTCACGAGGAGGAAAGCTTTCGCCCGCTCAACCCGCCCCATCTTCACGCCGCGCAATGCCGTTTTGCCGAACCCCTCGTCACACAGGAAGCAATCGAAATCGCCATCGGACGCCTTTCGCGCGACCTGTGTGCGATGCAGGAAAAGGCGGGCAAGGGTGTGCGCCGGGTGGAACTGCGCCTGTTTCGCGTCGATGGCTGGTTCGAGGCCCTGCCGCTTGCCACCAGCACCGCCACGCGCGATGCCGGACACCTCGCCCGCCTGCTTGGCGAGCGGCTCGACCGCATCGAGGATCGCGCGGGCTTCGGCTTCGAGGCCGCCAGTCTCACCGCCTTTTCCGTGGAAACGCTTGCCATGCGGCAGGAGGATCTGGGCGACGACGCCCGTGCCGACCGTAATGGCGACATTGCCCCCCTTCTCGACCGGCTGGTGAACCGTTTTGGTGCGCAGAACGTCACCCGCGCCGCGCCGCATGCAAGCTTTTTGCCCGAGCGCGTCAGCCAGTCCGTCCCGGTTCTCACACGGGCCGAAAAGCATGACTGGCAGGCTCACCTTCGCCACGTTCAGGATGGAGCAGCCTTTGCCCGGCCGCTCTTTCTCTTCCCTGTGCCCGAGCCCGTCATCACGCTTGCCAGCGTGCCGGACGGGCCACCCACCCGGTTTGAATGGCGGCGTGTGGCGCATCGCGTGACCCGCGCCGAGGGGCCGGAGCGCATCGCGCCCGAATGGTGGCGCGCACCGCTCGGCGCCAGCCGAAAGACGCGCGATTATTTCCGTGTCGAAGACGATGCCGGCCGCCGCTTCTGGCTTTTCCGCGACGGACTCTACGAACGCGATGAAGAACCGCCGCACTGGTTCATTCACGGGGTTTTCGCATGAGCGGGAAAACACCAGAGCACGTCGCGCCGCCGGCCCTGCCCTTTGCCGAGCTCGGCGTCACCAGCAATTACAGTTTTCTACGCGGTGCCTCGCATCCGCGCGAGCTGGTTGCAGAAGCCGCCCGGCTTGGCCATGCGGCCATCGGCATCGCCGACCGCAACACGATGGCTGGCGTCGTGCGCGCACATGTGGAGGCCAGGGCGCGGAAGATCCGCCTCGTCGTCGGCGCGCGGCTGGTCATGCGGGACGGTTTCGAGACGCTTTGCTTCCCGACCGACAAGCATGCCTATGGCCGGCTGACGCAGCTTTTGACCGATGGCAACCGCTACGCGCCGAAAGGCGAATGCCACCTTCATCTGGAGAACCTCGAAAAACTTGGCGTGGACCAGCGCTTCATCGCCATGCCGGCTTATGATTTCGGCACCGATTTCGAGGAAAACCTGCGCCGCCTCGCCGCTCTTTTTCCAGGCGATGTCTTTCTGGCGCTCACGCCTTATCGCCGGGCCAATGACGGCGCGCGCCAGCACCGCCTTGCCGCGCTCGCCGCCGCCTGCGGCACGCCGCTCATCGCCACCAATGACGTGCTCTACCACACACCGGCCCGCCGCCCCTTGCAAGATCTTCTCACCTGCATCCGCGCGCACTGCACCATAGACGAAGCCGGTTTCCGGCTGGAGCGCAATGCGGAGCGGCACCTGAAAGCACCAGCGGAGATGGCTCGCCTGCTGCGCGGGCACGAAGACGCCATCGCCCGTTCCGTGGCGCTCATGGACGAATGCCGCTTCTCGCTCGAGGAGCTGCGCTTCGACTATCCGAGGGAATCGAGCGGTGAGAGCGCCACCCCGCAGGAGGAGCTTGAGCGCCTCACCTGGCTTGGCGCAAAAGACCGTTTCAACGGCATGGTTCCACCGAAGGTCGCAGGCATGATTTTCCATGAGCTGAAGCTCATCGGCCAGCTTGGCTATGCCGCCTATTTCCTCACCGTGCACGACATTGTGCGCTTCGCCCGCACGCAGAAGCCACCCATCCTGTGCCAGGGGCGCGGCTCGGCGGCCAATTCGGTCGTCTGCTATTGCCTTGGCGTCACCTCGGTCAATCCCACCGAGATCGATCTTCTGTTCGAGCGTTTCATCTCCGCCGAGCGCGGCGAGCCGCCGGACATCGATGTCGATTTCGAGCATGAGCGGCGCGAGGAGGTGATGCAGTATGTCTACGACAAGTACGGGCGCCACCGTGCCGGGCTTGCCGCCACCGTCATTTCCTATCGCACGCGCAGCGCCGTGCGCGAGGCCGGCAAGGCCATGGGCCTGTCGCCCGATGTGGTGGCAGCCATGACCGGGCTTGTCTGGGGGCATTCGGAAAAAACGCCGGCCCGCGATCAGGTGCGCGAAGCCGGGCTCGACCCCACCGACCCGCGCCTGCGCCAGACCCTCGTGCTCGTCGGCCAGTTGATCGGCTTTCCCCGCCACCTTTCCCAGCATGTGGGTGGCTTCGTGCTCACCCACTCGCCGCTCAGCGAGATCGTGCCCATCGCCAATGCCGCCATGAAGGACCGCACCATGGTGGAATGGGACAAGGACGACCTCGACGCCCTCAATATCCTGAAAGTGGATGTGCTCTCGCTCGGCATGCTCACCTGCCTGCGCAAGAGCTTCGATCTGTTGCGCGACCATTATGGCGTGGAACGCACGCTTGCCACCGTGCCCCGCGGTGACAGACCTACCTATGCCATGATCCAGCGCGCCGACACGATCGGCGTTTTCCAGATCGAAAGCCGGGCGCAGATGTCCATGCTGCCGCGCCTGAAACCGGAAAACTTCTACGACCTCGTGATCGAGATCGCCATTGTCCGTCCCGGTCCCATTCAGGGCGACATGGTCCACCCCTATCTGCGTCGGCGCAACAGGGAGGAGGATGTGGACTATCCCTCCGAGGAACTGCGCGCCGTCCTGCAGAAGACCCTCGGCGTTCCGCTCTTTCAGGAACAGGCAATGAAGATCGCCATCGTGGCCGCCGGCTTCGCGCCGGAAAAGGCCGACCGGCTGCGCCGCGCCATGGCCTCTTTCCGCCGCACCGGCACCATCGACCAGTTCCGCGAGGATTTCATCAACGGCATGCTCGCCAACAATTATACGCCCGATTTCGCCGAGCGCTGTTTCAACCAGATGAAGGGTTTTAGCGATTATGGCTTTCCCGAGAGCCATTCGGCCAGTTTCGCGCTGCTCGCCTATGCCTCTTCCTGGCTCAAATGCCATTATCCGGATGTTTTTGCCTGCGCCCTTCTGAATTCGCAGCCCATGGGGTTTTACTCCGCCTCCTCCATCGTGCGCGATTTCCGCGATCACGGTGGCGAGACGCGCCCCGTCGATATCAATCACAGCGGCTGGGATCACACGCTGGAGCCTGCGGCGAAGCCCGGTGCGGTCGGCCATGCGCTGCGGCTCGGCCTGCGCCAGGTGGACGGCATGCGCGAGGCGGCGGCGCTCAAGATCATGGCTGCGCGTGCGGCGGGCTTTTTCACCACACTGCGCGACCTCTATTTTCGCTCCGGCATCGACATGTTCTCCCTGCGCCGGCTGGCCGAGGCCGATGCCTTCCGCTCGCTCGGGCTCGACCGGCGCGCCGCCCTTTGGGAAGTACGCGGCCTGAGCGGCCATCACGGTGTGCGCGCAGCCGCCGAGGAACTTCCGCTCTTCGCCAGCGCCAAAAGCGCGGCCGCAACGCCCCTTCAGGAAGAAGAAAGCGTCGCCCTGCCGGACCTTCTTCCCGGCGAGCAGGTGGTGGAGGATTACGGTACGCTCGGCCTCTCGCTCAAGGCGCATCCCGTCTCCTTCCTGCGCCGTCTGCTGGACAGGCGCCGCGTCCTGAAAACCCGCGCCCTTGCCGAGACCCCGGCGGGCCGCTTCGTGCGTGTGTCGGGCCTTGTGCTGGTGCGCCAGCGCCCGGGCACCGCCAGCGGTGTCATCTTCATGACGCTGGAAGACGAGACCGGCATCGCCAACGTCATCGTCTGGCCGCGCGTCTTCCAGCGGTTCCGCCGCATCGTCTTCGGTGCGCGCATGGTGACGGTCGAGGGCATTCTGCAGAAGGAAAGCAATGTCATCCACGTGGTTGCACGGCGTCTCATCGACACGACCCCCGATCTCCTTGCCGCCATGTCAGATCAGGGCGTGGGTGCTGTGGAAGAAAAGGCCGCCACGGCGCAAAACCTCTGGCGGCACCCGCGTGATGTGCGCGTCCTGCCCAAGGGCCGCAATTTCCATTGAACGCAAGAGCCTTTCCGCGTAACCAGACTGCTCCTTGTTAAAAGGGGTGGGAGAACCCCGCAGGGGAACGAACGGGAGGCTTTTCATGATCCTTTGCTGCGGCGAGGCGCTGATCGACATGCTGCCGCGCCAGACAGGCCAGGGCGAGGCTGCATTTGCGCCCTATACGGGCGGCGCGGTCTTCAACAGCGCCATCGCCATTGCGCGCCTTGGTGTGCCGTGCGGCTTCTTTACCGGACTTTCTGACGATCTTTTCGGACGGATGCTGCGGGAAAAGCTCGAGGAAAGCCATGTGGATCTCTCCCTTGTGCAATTTTCAAGCCGTCCCACCACGCTCGCCTTCGTGACCCTCGCCGACGGCCAGGCCGAGTATAATTTCTATGACGAAGGCACAGCCGGTCGCATGATCGAGCCATCCGATCTGCCGGCCATCGGCGCGGACGTGCCGGCTATGCTTTTCGGTGGCATCAGCCTCGTTTCAGAACCCTGCGGCTCGGCCTATGAAGCGCTGATGGCGCGCGAGACCGAAAACCGCGTCCTCATGCTCGACCCCAATATCCGCCCCGCCTTCATCACCGATGCGAGCAGCCACCGCGCACGCATCGAACGCATGGTGGCGAACGCCGACATTGTGAAAATTTCAGCCGACGATCTGGAATGGTTCGGAGAGACAGGCAGCACCGACGAAATTCTCACCCGCTGGCTGGAGCGCGGCCCCAGCCTCGTCATCCTCACCGATGGCGGAAAAGGCGCAACGGCCTACACGAAATCGCAAAAGCAGTTCGTTCCGGCAACTCCCGTCGAGGTGGTCGACACGGTCGGGGCCGGAGACACATTCAACGGTGCGCTTCTGACGGCCCTTGAGACGGCAGGGCTTCTGACGAAGGACAAGATCGCGGCGCTCGACGAGGCGCAGATTTCCAAGGCAATCGCCTTCGCCGCCCGCGCTGCCGCCATCACCGTGTCGCGCGCGGGAGCAAATCCACCGTGGAAGAATGAGCTGATGGGGGTCTGATTGGACGGTCAGGCGGAAAAGCCTGTGCTCTGCCTTCCCATCAAGGAGCGCCGAGGTTTCGGCCATCCTCCTTCTCCCCGTGCGCGGGGAGAAGGTCCCGGCAGGGGGATGAGGGGCGTGCTCACTCTTGCCCCACGACAGCCGGCCTCATTCAAAACCCCGCATTGATCATAACCGCAGGCGCTCGCCCCTCATCCTCACCTTCTCCCCGCCAGCGGGGAGAAGGGGCATCAACGTTGCGGCCAAACAAGCGAGACGCTATCAGCCCACTCCCTCAGCCACGAAAGAGGGACTCACAAAGGCTTCCAGCCCCTTGCCCCCCTTCGGCCCATAGGTGAGCGGCACGCCATCGAGCGTGCGCGCCATGCCGCCTGCCGCGCGCAGGATCGCATCGCCTGCCGCCGTGTCCCACTGCATGGTGCGGCCGAAACGCGGATAGAGGTCCGCATCGCCCCGCGCGATCATGCAGAATTTGAGCGACGAACCGATGGAAACCGTCTCGGCATCGGGATAGCGGGCAATGAAGGCGCGCGTCTCGTCGGTGCAGTGCGAGCGGCTGGCAAGAATGGCGGGCGGCGTCCGGCGCGGCCGCGCCCTGATCGCGCGCCGCTCCTGCGGCATGCCGGCCACCACCGGAATTTCAAACGCGGAACCCGGACGCGCCGAATAAAGCAGGTCGCGTGCCGGCGCATAGACAACACCCGCCACCGGCTCGCCATTGCGGATCAGGCCGATATTGACGGTAAAATCCGGACGCCGCGCAATAAATTCGCGCGTGCCGTCGAGCGGATCGACCAGAAGGAAATTGCCGTCGCCGCAGGCCGGAATGACACCGCCGGACGCGGCTTCTTCGGAAACGCAGGGCGTTCCAAGCCCCACATTGCGGAAACCGTCGAGAATCACCTTCTCCGCCGCGCGGTCGGCTGCGGTCACCGGCGTGTCGTCGGCCTTCTGCTCCACCTCGAAGCCCGCTTCGTAGTGCTGCATGATTGCGGCACCAGCCGCCAACGCCAGTTCCTCGAACAGCGCCAGAAGCGCTGCGTCGTCCTTCAACATGCCCATGGGCCAGTCAGTCTTTCCACTCAAGTCAACCGCAACAATCGCAGATCAGCAATAGCCGCGTGCCTTGAGCCATGCCTCGACCTCATCGACCAGCTCCTCCGGCGCGCGGGCCATCGTCTCGATGTGGATATCAGCCCTTTCCGGCGTCTCATAGGGGGAATCGACACCCGTGAAGTTCTGGATCTCGCCATTGAGCGCCTTGGCATAGAGCCCTTTCGGGTCGCGCCTCGCGCATTCCTCGAAGGGCGTGTCCACGAAGACCTCCACGAACTCGCCCTCGTTCATCAGCTCGCGCGCCATGCGCCGCTCGGCCCTGAAGGGCGAGATGAACGAGACGAGCACGATCAGTCCGGCATCCGCCATCAGCTTCGCCGTTTCGGCCACGCGGCGGATGTTCTCCACCCGGTCCTCGTCGGTAAAGCCAAGATCCCGGTTCAGCCCGTGGCGAATATTGTCGCCGTCCAGAACATAGGTGTGGCGGCCAGCCGCGTGCAGTTTCTTTTCCAGAAGGCTGGCGATGGTCGATTTGCCGGAGCCAGAAAGCCCGGTGAACCACAGCACCGCCGGCTTCTGGTGCTTCAGTTCCGCGCGCGACTGGCGCGTCACGTCGAGCGCCTGCCAGTGGATGTTCGCCGCGCGCCGCAATGGCCGCTGGATCATGCCGGCCCCAACCGTCGCATTGGTCAGCCGGTCAATCAGGATGAACGCGCCCGTGGTGCGGTTGTCGCTGAAAGCGTCGAAGGCGATCGGGGCCTGCAGCGAAAAATTGCACAGGCCCACCTCGTTCAGATCGAGGCTGGTCGCCGCTTCCTCGGCAAAATTGTTGATGTTGCGGCGATGCTTGAGCTGGCTCACCGTCGCCGAAACCTCATCCGTTTCGGTGCGCAGGATGTAGGAGCGCCCCGGCAGGAGCGGCTTTTCATCGAACCACACAAGCGTCGCGGAAAACTGATCGGCCACATGCGGCCGCGCCTCGGGCGTCACCAGCATGTTGCCGCGTGAAAGCTCCACCTCGTCTTCGAGCAGAAGCGTCACCGCCTGCCCCTCGGATGCGACCTCCAGATCGCCATCCTGCGTGACGATGCGGCGGATGCGCGTCTGCTTGCCCGACTTGGCGACCGTAACCCGCTCGCCGACGCCGATGCTGCCAGCGGCCACCGTGCCCGAGAAACCGCGAAAATCGAGGTTCGGCCGCGAGACATACTGCACCGGAAAGCGAAAGGGCTTTCCCTCTGCCTCGGCCTCAATGTCCACCGTCTCCAGATGCTCCAGCAGCGACGGCCCGTCATACCAGGGCGTCTTGCCCGACGAGCGGATGACATTGTCGCCATAGCGCGCCGACATGGGGATCGGCTGGATGGTCGTGAAGCCGAGCTCTTCGGCAAATTCGCGATATTCCGCCGCGATGCGCTCGAACACGGCTTCGTCAAAGCCGACAAGGTCGATCTTGTTCACCGCCAGAACGATGTGACGAATGCCCAGAAGCGAGGCGATCATCGAGTGCCGGCGCGTCTGCGGCAGGATGCCCTGCCGCGCGTCCACCAGCACGATGGCCACATCCGCAGTGGATGCACCCGTCGCCATGTTGCGCGTGTACTGCTCATGACCCGGCGTGTCGGCCACGATGAATTTGCGGCGCGGCGTGGAGAAGAAGCGATAGGCCACGTCGATGGTGATGCCCTGCTCGCGTTCCGCCTCCAGCCCGTCGACCAGCAGTGCGAAATCGATCTCGTCGCCGGCCGTGCCGTGTTTGCGGGAATCGTTCTCAAGCGCTGCCAGCTGGTCCTCGAAGATCAGCTTGGTGTCGAACAGGAGACGCCCGATCAGCGTCGACTTGCCGTCATCCACCGACCCGCAGGTCAGGAACCGCAAAAGCCCCTTGTTCTCCTGCCCGGCCACATAGTCGCGGATATCGACCAGAGCATCGTCATCTTCACGCAGAAGCGCTGTGTTGGCGGTCAACATGATCAGAAATACCCCTCGCGCTTCTTCTTTTCCATTGAGCCCGCCTCATCGCGGTCGATCAGACGCCCCTGCCGTTCGGACGTGCGAGCCGTCAGCATCTCGCCGACGATTTCCTCGAGCGTGGTGGCGGTCGACGGGATCGCGCCCGTCAGCGGGTAGCAGCCAAGCGTGCGGAAGCGCACCAGGCGCTCCTCCACCTTCTCGCCCGGCTGAAGGCGCATCCGGTCGTCATCGACCATGATGGTCATCCCGCCCCGATCCACCACCGGCCGTCTGGCGGCGAAATAGAGCGGAACGATGGGAATGTTCTCCTGCAGGATGTATTGCCAGATGTCCTGCTCGGTCCAGTTGGAGAGCGGGAAGACGCGGATCGATTCACCCTGCGCCACGCGCGTGTTGTAGATCTTCCACATTTCCGGCCGCTGGTTCTTCGGGTCCCAGCCATGGCCTGCCGAGCGGAACGAGAAAATGCGTTCCTTGGCGCGGCTTTTCTCTTCGTCGCGCCGCGCGCCGCCAAAGGCCGCGTCAAACCCGTATTTGTCGAGCGCCTGGCGCAGCGCCACCGTCTTCATCACATGGGTGTGCGTGTTGGAGCCGTGGTCGAACGGGTTGATGCCGTCGCGCACGCCCTCTTCGTTCACGTGCACCAGAAGGTCAAACCCCTTTTCGCGCGCCATCCGGTCGCGGAACGCGATCATCTCGCGAAATTTCCAGGTGGTGTCCACATGCAGAAAGGGAAATGGCGGTTTGGCGGGATAGAACGCCTTCATCGCCAGATGCATCAGCACGGACGAGTCCTTGCCGACAGAGTAGAGCATCACCGGCTTTGAAAAGGTCGCCGCCACTTCGCGGAAGATGTGGATCGCCTCGGCTTCCAGCCTGTCGAGATGGGTAAGGGCTGCCGGCATGTCTTCGCCTTCGCGTCTTTGTCGCTGCGGCCGGAGCCTTCGCGGCTTCCGGATCATGCCCTTGAGGTACCATGCGGTTTTCCGCCCTCTCAAGGCGCGCACGCCCAACCTCACCCCGGTTTGCGAGGCACATTTTGCGTTGTTTCCGGCAAAGAGGAAAAGGCATTTCAGAATGCGAAAAAGGCCCGTTTTCACGAGCCTTTTAGAGGTTTCCGACGCTGCTTTTTCGCCTATTCGGCGACAGCGCTGCGGATGGTCTCGATCACGTGATCCTGGTCGCTCTCGGCCAGATAGGGGTGCATCGGCAGGCACAGGATGCGGTGCGGCAGGCTCTCCGAGACGGCGAGACCACCCGGCGCTTTCGCATGCATCTCATAGGCCTTCTGCAGGTGCAGCGGCTTCTCGTAATAGACAACCGAGGGAATGCCCGCCTCGCCAAGGCGCTTGCGCACCAGATCGCGCTTCTCGGTCTCGATGGCATATTGCGCCCAGGCCGAGCGGTGGCCCTTCGGCGTCACCGCCACCTTCACCACATCGCCAAGGCCTTCGGCATAGCGTGCGGCAACCTTCTGGCGCGCTTCCATCTCGTCTTCGAGGATGGCCAGCTTCTCGATCAGGATCGCGGCCTGGATCGTGTCGAGGCGCGAATTCAGGCCCACGCGCACATTGTCATACTGGCTTTCGCCCTTGCCGTGGAAGGCGATGGAGCGCAGCACATCGGCCAGCTCGTCATCATCGGTGAACATCGCACCGCCATCGCCATAGCAGCCCAGCGGCTTCGCCGGGTAGAAGCTCGTCGACGCCACATGGCCGAACGCACCGCAGCGCTTGTTGTTGAGCGTGCCACCGATGGACTGGGCAGCGTCCTCGATGATGCGCAGCCCCTCGCGCGCGGCAATGCCCTCGATGGCTCCGTAGTCGGCAGCCAGACCGAAAAGATCGACCGGGATCACCGCTTTCGGCGTCAGCCGGCCTTCCGCCTTGATGTGATCGATGGCAGCCGTCAGGCTCTTGGGGTCCATATTATAGGTGTCGGCGTCGATTTCCACGAAGACCGGCTCCGCACCCGCGAGCGCCACGACTTCTGCCGTCGCCGCGAAGGTGAAGCTCGGGCAGAACACGGCGTCGCCCGGTCCGATGCCATAGGCCATCAGCGGCATGAGCAGGGCGTCGGTGCCATTGGCGCAGGCAATCGCGTGCTTGGTGCCGACATAGGCTGCGAGTTGTTCTTCGAAAGCGCCGACCTGCGGCCCTAAAATATAACGTCCCTCAGCCACGACCGTGTCGATTGCAGCTGCGAGCCTGTCCTTGATGCGCTCACGCTGAGCGCCGAGATCGATGAATTGCATATATTGCCCAATCGGTTGCGGGTGATTCCGCGTTAGCCCCGTCCGTTGAATAGGGCTGTCGCGTGCGCTCTGCAACCAAAGGGCCTCTTCAAACTGATGGGCCAACTGTTACACGAGGTGAACGGCCCGGGATGCAACGCTTTTTCTCCCTGTGAATTTTCGGGGCGTGCGCATTTGTCGCCGCAATTCTGTCTCTGTGTGCATTCACGCAACTCTAACAAAACTTCAATCAATCATTGCAATGTTCGACAATGAAAGAGCATTGTTCATTGTCAAAAAAAATCCAGGAAGGAAAGTATGGGCGCCCCCTTCAAAGCGTATGACGTTCGCGGCCGTATCCCCGCAGAAATCAATGTTCCCTTCGCCTATCGCTTTTCGCAGGCGCTCAAGCAAAGCCTCAATCCCGGCACGGTCGTTATCGGCCACGACATGCGCATGGACAGCCCGGCGCTGGCCGAAGCGCTGACCCAGGGCCTTCTCGACAGCGGCGTCGATGTGCGCCCCGTTGGCCGCTGCGGCACGGAAGAGGTCTATTTCCACACTGCCGCCAGCGGCGCGGATGCCGGCCTCATGGTGACCGCCAGCCACAACCCGCCCGATTACAACGGCATCAAGATGGTGCTGAAAGGCGCGTCCGCCGCCACGCCGGACAACGCTTTCAACGCAATCGAAGAGATCATGCGTTCCGATGCAGTGCTTCAGCCGGTTGCCGACTACGCCGCGCGCGGCGCCCTGCACGATCTTTGCGACCGCGACGCCTATATCGAACGCCTTCTCAACGAAGTGGCCGGTCAGGACCTGAAACCGATGAAGATCGTCTGCCATGCCGGCAATGGCTGTGCAGGGCCGATCATCGACCTTCTGGAAAAGCACCTGCCCTTCACCTTCATCAAGATCGACCACGAGCCCGATCCGCGCCTGCCCAATGGCGTGCCAAACCCGCTGCTTCCTGAGAAGCGCGAGAAGGCCAGCAGGGCGGTGATCGAGCACGGCGCGGATCTCGCCATCGCCTGGGACGGCGATTTCGACCGCTGCTTCCTCTACGACCACAAGGGCCGTTTCGTGGAAGGCTATTATCTGGTCGGCATGATCGCGCAGTCCCTGCTCGTCAAGAATCCGGGCGGCACGATCCTCTACGACCCGCGCCTGACCTGGAACACGATCGACATGGTGGAGAGTGCCGGCGGCGTGGCAAAACCTTGCCGCACGGGCCATGCCTATTTCAAAAAGATGATGCGCGAGGAAAACGCCATCTATGGCGGCGAGATGAGCGCGCACCACTACTTCCGCGATTTCGCCTATTGCGATTCAGGCATGCTTGCCTGGCTCGATGTGGTGGCCGACCTTTCGGCCAGCGGCACGACGCTTGCCGAGCGACTGGAAGAGCGCATCGCCGCCTATCCCTGCTCCGGCGAGATCAATTTCACCGTTTCGGACGCAGCCGAGGTGCAAAAACGCATTTCCGACCACTACATGCCAAAGAAACCTCAGATCGAGAGTCAGGACGGCCTCGGCATGGTGTTCGACGACTGGCGCTTCAACCTGCGCGCCTCCAACACCGAACCGCTCTTGCGCCTCAACGTGGAAACCCGCGGTGACAAGGCGCTTTTGCAGGCGAAGGTGGATGAGTTGCGGGGGATGATCGAGGGAGCGGGTTGATTGTACGCACCATGCGAATCCGGCCGAAGCCCGCTGCTCATCCGGCGGGCTTTCCGTTTTGGGTGATATCCCAATTGGCTTGCCCAGCCGTAGCTTTAGCGGAGGCTGGCTGGGGCGGCAGGATTCGAACCTGCGAATGACGGTACCAAAAACCGTTGCCTTACCACTTGGCGACGCCCCAAGACCGAGCGAAGCGGTGGATAGCAGAAGCGCCGCCCCACGACAAGCAGGCGTTTTGAGCCTTTCTGTGGAGCACGCGCTTCCCATTCCCGCCCGTGTCAGGCCACCCACTCTCCCCAGAACCGCGTGACCGTCGCCGGGACATAGCCATCAAGACCGCCGAAGAACTGTGCGAGCTCCACCGTATCGCCGGCTGTGAGGTTCGCCATCACGTGAAGGTGCAGCGCCGTCTCCGACCCGTCGACCGCGAGACTGGCCACATCGCCCTTCACCAGAGGCGCAGAGAGGTCGCCCGCACCATTCAGCACCAGCTTCGCCTTCACCGAAGCCGGAACATTCGCGCCGTTCTGCTTCCAGCCGATGGCCGCTCCGAACCGATAGAGCCCGTCGGCCGGCGCGGTAAAGCGGTTCGTCCCCGTGTCGAAGGCCATCTGGCTGTTGGCCAGCGTGTTGTTGATGGCCACAGTCTGCCAGGTGTCGGCAGCGACATACTGGTCGTAGTTGATGAAGCCCAGAAATTTGGGGTTCGACGGCAGCGCGATACGACCGGAGTTCTCGTCCGCGCGAATCGCATCGTTGAAGGCGGAGCCGTCTGCAGAGACCGCAAGCCGCCAGCCATCCGACCCGAAAAGGCCCATCGTCGCCCTGGTGACAAACCCGCTCTGCAGCAAGAGACCGACATCGCCGGCAGGTGCCTCCTTGTTCATCGCGCAGAACAGGCTTCCTGTTCCCCCTTCAGCCACGTAGCGGGCCGTCCAGAGTGCCTTGTCGAGTTTTGCGGAAAACGGGTTTGCCGCATCGGCGCTGGTTCCAAGCCCGAACAGGGCCGCGTTCTGGATTTCGGCCCCGCTTTCCGGCACGCCGTCGATTGGCTGCCAGCCCGCCCCATCGAACACCGCAAGGCATGCCTCGTCCACGATCCAGGCGCGCCAGCCCGTAACCGGCGCAAGCTTTTCCCATGCGCCGTCGACGAAATAGGCGATCGCACGTTCCCAACCGGTCCATTCACCGCTGGCTGCGGGGCCGACAACGTAACAGTCGCCATCGTCGGGAGTGACCGGCGGTGCCGCGAGGTCACGGTCGCGCACTGAAAGGTGCATCAGCCCGTCGAGCAACCGGATCGCTTCGTTGTGGGTCACGTGTTTTTGCGCCTGCGAGGGCATGATATAGGGCAGTTTGAGCTTTGCAGTCTGTTCCATGTCGGCCGTTCCTTGTGAAGGCACAAGTCTACGGGCGGTTGCGCCTACGGGGATAAACGCGTGCGTGCCCGTTCCGGCCTTCCCCCGGCAAAGGGCGCAGCACGCCCGCCCTTTTGGCTGCTTTCACGGGTTGCGGTGGGGAAAAAGAGCCTGTCGGGGTAGCCCCCTCTCCCCATGGACGCACCAAATCCACGGATGGACCTATTGCCTACACCCCGTGTCAACGTTTCCAATCTAATCTCGGGGCACTCTTCGTGAAGGCATTCTGAAACGCTGGAAAGTGTTTCGCCGCGTTCACGGTCAAGACAACGCATTTTGGACGATGATGGCGGGGTAGGCTCATGTTGGTACCGGTGATCATGGCGGGCGGAATGGGAACGCGGCTGTGGCCGGTTTCGCGCGAGCACTATCCCAAGCAGTTCTGTGCGCTGGTCGGCGACACGACAATGCTGCAGCAGACGATCGGGCGTCTCGACGGTCTCGACTGTGCTCCTCCGCTTACCGTCTGCAATGAAGAACACCGTTTTCTGGCCGCAGAGCAACTTCGACAGGCAGGCATTGAGAATGCCCCGATCCTGCTCGAACCGGTTGGCCGCAACACGGCACCGGCGATCACGCTTGCCGCATTGCAGGCGATGGCAAATGGAGCTGACCCGCTGCTTCTCGTAATGCCTGCCGACCATCTGATCCCGGATGTGCCCGCCTTCCACAGGGGTGTCGAAGAGGCAAAGACACTGGCTGAGGAAGGCCGGCTGGTGACCTTCGGCATCGTGCCGACCGGTCCAGAGACCGGCTTCGGCTATATTCGCCGTGGCGAAAAGATCGGCGAGACGGGGTTTACGGTTTCCGGTTTCGAGGAGAAGCCGGATCTGGCCACCGCAAAATCCTACCTCAAGGATGGCGGATACGACTGGAACAGCGGCATGTTCGTGTTTCGGGCCAGCGTGTATCTGGACGCCATGCAGACGCATGCCCCGGCGATACTGGATGCGTGCAGGGCGGCGATGGCGGGCGTAGAAAGCGACGCCTATTTCCTGCGGCCCGAACGCACGGCCTTCGAAGCCTGTCCGTCCGACTCCATCGACTATGCGGTGATGGAAAAAACCGATCGGGCTGCCGTCGTACCGCTCGATGCGGGCTGGAACGACATCGGGTCATGGTCGGCCATATGGGAAGCGCAGGACAAGGATGCCGACGGGAACGCGCTGACCGGCGACGTGTTGCAGGTTGCCTCGAAAAACTCCATCGTCTCCGCCCAGAAGCGCCTCGTCGCCATTGTCGGTGTGGAGGAGCTGGTTGTGGTCGAGACGGCGGACGCGGTCCTCATCGCCAGCCGCGACGCGGTACAGAACGTCAAGGAGATCGTCACGCAGCTCAGGTCGGCCAAGCGCACCGAACACATGGACCACCGCCGGGTTTACCGCCCATGGGGCGACTACGATTCCATCGATTTCGGCAACCGCTATCAGGTCAAGCGCATTACGGTGAAGCCCGGCGCAAAACTCTCCGTGCAGAAACACCATCATCGTTCCGAACACTGGGTGGTCGTACGCGGCACCGCGCGGGTCCTGAAGGGTGAAGAAACAATCACGCTGACCGAGAACCAGTCGACCTATATCCCGCTTGGCGAGATCCACGCGCTTGAAAACCCTGGCAAAATCCCGCTCGAACTGATCGAGGTGCAGTCGGGATCGTATCTAGGCGAGGACGACATCATTCGCCTCGAGGACCGATACGGCCGCGTTTGACGTTACCGAGAAGGTAGCGGTGCTCCGGCATCGGCCAGGCGCGACGTGCCCCGCGCGAGAAAGAGCCCGATGATCAGGAAGATCATGAAGACCGTGTCGAGGATGTCGTGCCCGAAGATGAGGTTCACGCTTCCGCCGCCGGCGTAGACGGCTGCCAGTATCAATAGCACCGCACCTCCCAGACGCTCCAGTCGATCCCCGGCCTTCGCCAGACTGCGCACCGCGATGACGGTTATCAGCGCAAACATTGCAATGATGGCAAGACCGGCAACGATGCCACCTTCCACAAGGATGGTCAGGAAGCCGTTGTGAAAATGTGTGAACCCCACCTCAAGGCCGAAATTCTGCTCCATACGTTCCCGGATCAAGGTGGAAATGTTCTGCATCCCATGACCGAAGATCGGTTCCTCGGCAAAGAGCTGCCCGCCAGTGCTCCAAACCGCCACCCGAAGCCCCACGGAGGAGTTGTAGTCTCCTCCTTCCGTCAGCCTGTCCATATTATGCCAGAGTGCCTCGAAGCGGTTTACGATCAAGCCGGATGTGAGTACGGCGATCACGATCGCAATGCCCAACAGGGCGAGGACACGTCCACGAAGTAGGGGCAGAACACGGCTTCGGAATATGAATAGCTGTCCCAGTGTGAGAACGATCATCACCCCCCAGACTGAGCGTGATCCCGACAACATCACCGCGCCGAACGCAGCTGCGAAGGCAGCGAGCAGTATCAATGATCGCCTGGTTTCAAGGATGAGGGCGCCTGCCAAGCACATCAACCCCGCCAGACAGATCACATCGGCAAAGACCAGCGCATTGCCGGCGCCGCCTTCAGCACGCATTCCTATAAACTTGTACTGCACGAGCGCGAAGGCGAGCCCCCCAAAACTTGCTATGGCGGCACCTGCAAGCGCCGCGTACGCAACCTCTTCCCTGTCAGCAATCGTCCACACTGAATAGGAAAAGGGAAACAGCAGAAACGTCGAGAGCGGAAGAAGCTTGTAGGCCATTTCCAGCGACGGCTCATTCAGAAGAAACGAAACGACGTTGGCCAGCACATAGACCAGCATGAGCAGCGCGACCCACCGCATCGCGGTGTCGGGGCTCAGCCGCCGCCTGCCGGAAAGAACCTCAAACACACACCAGAGCGCACCGCCATGCCAGACCACGCTGGTGGCTGACCCGACAATGGGCGGCATGGAAAAAACGGCCAGGGTGAACAGCCTGTTGACGACCCGATAATTCATTGTCTGTTCCGCCTGGTGAGCTTCGTTTCCCAGTTCAGTGCGTGGGTCACGATCGTTTTCAGATCGTCGTAGCGCGGCTGCCATGCCAGTTCCCGGCGGCAACGTTCCGCCTCCGCGACGATCGCCACCGCATCGCCCGGCCTGCGACCGGTGGTGCGCACGTCGAAATCCGTCTGCGCCACGTCCTTCACCGCATTTATGACCTCAAGCACCGAGTAGCCCTTGCCGTAACCGCAGTTCGCCACGAGGCTCCCCTTGCCTTCGCGCATGCGCAGAAGCGCAAGATAGTGGGCGTTCACCAGGTCGGACACGTGAATGTAGTCTCGAATGCAGGTTCCGTCCGGCGTGTCGTAGTCGGTGCCGAACACGTCCATATGATCGCGCTTCCCCGTCGCGGTTTCGCACGCGACCTTGATCAGGTGCGTGGCGCCCCTGGTCGACTGCCCGGTCCGAAGTTCCGGATCCGCACCGGAGACGTTGAAGTAGCGCAGCGCCGTATAGGCGAAGTCATGCGCCGCAGCACAGTCGCGCAGCATCAGTTCCGTCATCATCTTCGACGTCCCGTAGGGAGATTCAGGCCGCAGTTCCGTATCCTCGCCAACCGGGAAACTGGCCGGGCTGCCATAGACGGCTGCCGTGGACGAAAAGATGAAGTGACGC
The DNA here is from genome assembly GCF_056431025.1 of Nitratireductor lacus. NCBI lineage: Bacteria > Pseudomonadati > Pseudomonadota > Alphaproteobacteria > Hyphomicrobiales > Phyllobacteriaceae > Nitratireductor > Nitratireductor lacus. The sequence continues at coordinate 24,412 of NZ_JBWKMB010000026.1, forward strand.
ACGCCGCACCGTACTGCGCTTGCGATCAGGCTCTGCGATTTCACCGTATTGTTCAGGTAATAGCCCAGCGGATCGGACACGGATTCGGGCACGATGATCGATCCCGCGAAGTGAACGATGGCGTCTACACCGTGCTTGCGGATGATATCATCCACCAGTGCCTCATCGGCAATATCACCGACAACGAGCGTTGCTGCATCTGCGACGGCCCAGTCAAAGCCGGTGCTGAGACGATCCAGAACCACCACCTCTTCGCCGTGGTCCAGCAGTTCCCAAACCATATGGCTGCCGATGTAACCGGCACCGCCGGTGACCAGAACACTCATCGCAGTCCCCTCAAAAAAAATCGGGCCAGATACCCCATCCGGCCCGATCTGCATTCCGCTCTAAATCGGCAATTCCATGGCGGGTCAGCGCCCGGAGACGCCCAGTCCCCGCAGCAACGCCCATGCTGCCGGCATGAAACAGGCGGCCAGGGCGACCTTGATCAGGTCGGGCAGGATAAACGGCGCAACGCCGAACTGCCAGGCCTTGTCCGCACCGATCAATCCGGCGAGCCAGGCAAATCCAAGTGCCATCATGACCATTTCCGCGAACAGCATGGCACCGCCAAGCTTCAACGGGCTGCGGTCCCATCCGCGGTCAGCGGCCCATCCTGCGATAGCAGCCATCACCACGAATCCAAGCAGATAACCGCCCGTCGGTCCCATCATATAGGCAAAACCGATCCCCTTTTCAGGCGTTCCCTGGAACACCGGAAGGCCCATGGCGCCCTCGGCCATGTACAGGAGGAGTGTTGCCACGCCGAGGCGCATGCCGAAGGTCGCACCGATCACGAGCACTGCCAGCGTCTGGAGAGAAAGATCGACCGGTCCGAGCACGACACGTGTCTTTGCCGACAGGGCGAGAATCACGGTCGCGCCGATGGCGAGGAAAAGCTGCGTTGCCAGACGCTGGGTGGCGTTGCGCGGAAGTGTCTGCGAAACGAGGGATTTTGAGGCGATTGCGAGCGACATGGCTCCTCCGTTCAGGCTCTTTGCGAAAAAGTGCGCGTTTCTTCTCCTATAAGCGCTTCCATGATATGCGGCAACCTGAATGCGGCTTCTTGCCGTTCGGTGCTCTTTATTTCCGGACAATCTGCCAATGGCTCTCGAATTTGAAACACGTTTCGATCCCGCCTATGGCGACGCGATCAAGGTCGCACCGGATGTTCTGCGCCTCACGGTCAACAATCCGAGCGCCTTCACCTTCCACGGCACCAACAGCTACATCGTCGGCAGGTCCACCCTCGCCGTCATCGATCCCGGCCCGGAAGACGAAGCCCATCTGCGAGCACTCCTCAAAGCCATTGATGGACGACCGGTAAGCCACATCTTCGTCAGCCACACGCACCGGGACCATTCGCCGCTCGCCACACATCTGGCGCGCGAAACCGGGGCGCTGGTCTGCGCAGAAGGCCCGCACCGCGCCGCCAGGGCCTTGAGAATCGGCGAGACCAATCCTCTTGATGCAAGCGCGGATATGGATTTTGTGCCAGACCGGGCGCTCGCCGATGACGAGCTTGTCGAGGGCGACGGCTGGGCCATCCGGGCCATCCACACCCCCGGTCATGCAGCCAACCACGCTGCCTTTGCACTTGAAAATACGGGCATCCTCTTCTCCGCAGACCATGTGATGGCGTGGGCAACCTCCATCGTTGCTCCGCCCGATGGCGCCATGTCGGATTACATGGCCTCGCTCGACCGCCTGCTGGCGCGTGACGATACGGTGTTCTTTCCCGGCCACGGCAGCAAGGTGAAAAACCCGCAGCGTTTCATGCGCGGACTGAAGGCCCACCGCAAAATGCGCGAACGCGCCATACTCGACCGCGTCACGCGTGGCGACCGCACAATCCCCGAAATGGTCGGCTCCATTTATCGGGATACGGATCCCAGGCTGCACGGGGCAGCGGCCCTTTCGGTTCTCGCCCATCTGGAAGATCTCGTCGCGCGCGGGGCCGTGACGACCGAGACAGAGCCGTCCATCGATGCGGTCTATCTGCCTGGCTGACCCTGGAGCATCGGACCGAAAAGTGGAATTCGGTTTTCGGATTGTTCCGATGCTCCGTCCATCGTTTAGATCGTCCTTTGTGCGTCCGCATGGACGCACGGCGATCTTGAGCATCGGACCGAAAAGTGGAATCCGGTTTTCGGATTGTTCCGATGCTCTATCAATAATTTAGATCGTCCTTTGTGCGTCCGCATGGACGCACGGCGATCTAGACTGCTGCCAGCAGGGCCATTCTTTCATCGAGTTCTTTGAGAAATCGCTGGATGCGAGCGGCATTGTCTCCTAGATCGTGGCGCCCATAGCGCGAAACGGACCGCATGTCGACGAAAGTTGCGGTCTGGTCGTCCTCTATGCGGATCGCGACGTCTGCCGGGAAACCCAGAATGAAGGAATGGGCAACGCCTTCCAGCGTGATGCTGCCGCCGGCGAGCTGTTCACCTTCCGGGCCTCTGGGCTGCCAGCCCTTGTCCTGCATCATCGAACGCACCACTTCGAGAACCTTGTCCGCCGTGTGTTCATAGCGCCGTCCAGCGACTTCCGGATAGCCCTCTTCCTGCAACGCGCGGTCTTCGGGGGAGATGCCCTTGACCGGGTTCATGGCACCGGTGCGCGCGGCCGCAGCCAACGGCATCTGCGGAGGGTGGTCGAGGTCGGTGGAGATGTCGATCAGCCGAGGATGCTCGAACACGCGAACGCCCGATACTCCGTAGGGGGTGAGCACGATGGAGGCAATCAGTATTCCGGTGCCGGCAATCGACGCGCCGGACGACCCGTGTTCCCAAACCTGGACCAGAGCAATCACACCAAGCGCGAAACCGGTAAGGGCAAGAACGCCGCTCAACCCCAGCAGCCAGAAAAAGGGAACCGTTTCCACCAGTCCGAACCGGTGCCCGGCTCCCGAGACCGCAAGAAGCACCGCGGCGAACACTGCAAGCCTGAGGCTCCAGGGAGCGGCGGGAGCGCGTTGCGGTACCAGAGTTGCCTTCATGTAAAGAACCAAGCATGTCTTGATGCTGAAGATAGGTCTCTCTTAAACCAATGCCTGCCTGCGGGAAATGCGGTTTCCGTATATTCCTTGAGGATTCAGTCCCTTGTGTCTTTTGGCTGCGAAACTGATTCACCTTTCTGGAACCGCACTGCGCCATGCAGCGTTCTTCTCTCAAAAGCGTTTCCTTTGGTCGATATAACACGCCACATTCCGGCCATGCTGACCGGCACAATGAACCGGGCGGAGGGGGTGCGTGGGAGAAAGTTATGAGGTTCCGCCATGCAGACAGTGCTTCCAGAACATCATGAAACCGCCTCGAGCTCACTGGAACTGGTTGAGCTGGAACTTGCTCTGAAGCATCAGGATTTCGTCGAGCTCGGCTTCGAAGGCGCGGTGCGACAGGCACTGGACCAGATCAACGGGCGCCTGCTTTTCCACATGCGGCTTGATGGAATGAACGATTGCGACTGGGTGGCTGCCGTCGTGCTGGAGGAGCATGATGAACATGCTTACGCCCTCGTGGTTCAGCGGACCGGAAGCGGATCGCTTGAAGTCGAGGACATCGACACAAGCGGACTGCCGGTGGCCAGGATCGTCAACGCCTATGCAGGCCTCATGACATCGCTGGATCGCGTGCAGTAACCAGGCGTACGGCGTTACAAGCCGTTGCCCCGCACAAGGAACCTGGAGCACTCCACCGCGTTCCCTCCACAACGGAGTGAACGTCATGACTGACAACGGAAATCCAGCCCCCGGCTTCATGCGCAATCCGCACAAGCGCATCACCATCACGCCGCACGCCAAAAGGATCATCGTGAAGGCGGATGGGATTGAAATCGCGGCAACGAAGGCCGCCAAGCGTCTGCGCGAGACCGGCTGCCGGGATGTGTTTTACATCCCCTTCACGGACATCAATTTCGCCGGCCTTGAACCGACCCAAACCAGAACCCACTGCCCTTACAAGGGAGATGCCTCCTACTGGCGGCTGACCGGCGCCGGGGAGCCGGGCAGCGACATCATGTGGGCGTATGAAACGCCGTACGACGAAGCTCAGGAGATCAAGGAGCACGGCGCATTTTATGCCGAGTTCGTTGACATTGAGGAGCATTAGGTCCTGTTGACAAAAGGTGATCCCAGAGGAGTGTGCCCGCTCCTTGTTGCTTGGATCTCAGTGGATAGCCCGATTAAGGGCCAGGTGCTTGACGCTCAACAGTCCGATATTCTAGTACTAGAATATGACAGTGAATCTTACAGATGCTGAACTCCTGCTCCTGGGACTCGTCGCTGAGATGCCGCGACATGGATATGAGCTGGAACAGATCATAGACACACGGGGGATGCGTGAGTGGACGCAAGTCGGCTTCTCGTCGATCTATTTTGTGCTCGGCAAGCTGGAGAAATCAGGGCTCGTAGCGGCCGAAGTGCCCAGGGGTGCCAAAGCGCGAAAGACGTTCTGCATTACGCCATCTGGTCGTGAGGTTTTGTGCGAACAGACGATTGCCGCCCTTGGCGCCTATCGTCCTACGTTCTCATCGCTCCTGCTCGCAATGGTGCACTGGCCAGTGCTGTCGCGCGATGAGGCTCTCGGGGCATTGGAGACGCGCCTGTCGTCGGTTGACGCCGAATTGGAACGGCTCGAGCGCGTGCGCCGGCAAAGGCAGCCCATGCCCGATCACGTCGAGAGTCTTTTTGACTTTTCAACCGGTCAACTGAACGCCGAGCGAAGCTGGATCATCACCACGCTGGACTATATGAGGAACAAGCCATGGTAGACGAAGCACTGATAGATTTGACACAGGACCGAACCTCACTCCGCGCACTTTACGCGCCACCTGCGGGCAAGTTCACCGCTGTTGATGTCCCGAAACTTCCCTTCGCGATTCTGGATGGGGGAGGCCCACCCGAACAGACCTCCATCGGAGCCGCGGTGAAGGCTCTCTACACAGCAATCTATGCCATCCGGCGCGAAGCGCGGGAGCGAATGGGCAGGTCCTTTGTCGAGCCGCCGGTGGAAATCGTCTACTGGGCGGACGATATGCGCGACCTGGCAGCGGGCAATCGTGAGAAGTGGCATTGGCGTGTGCAGATTACTTTGCCGGTTTGGGCCGATGCGCAGAAACTGAAGGACTCAGTTGCCAAGGCGCGCCACGAACTGGGCGATGAATTTGCTGTTCGATGGGAGGTTCTGGCCGAAGGCAAGTGCGTGCAGTTCCTGCATGTTGGCGAAACGACCGACCTTCCGGAGATTTTGGCGGAGCTCTACGGCCATTACCTGGGGCAGCAAGGGCTGGAACCGGATGGCCCCTATCATGAGATCTATCTCGATGATTGGAGCCGCGTTGCGCCGCGTCAGCGCAAGATCATCCTCCGGCAGCCGGTGCGCCCGACGAAGTAGGAGAAGACAGGCATCCATAGCTTTGCGGCAGCGAGTGCCAGGAAGCCGGGGAAAGAGACGGCGGTCGTGTCATATCGGGTAGCGATCGGCGATTCCGTGAAACGGTGAGCCGCTCTGGGGTCGGGACCGCCTCAACCATTTACGGGTTCGAGGAGGCGGTCCAACTGTCTGTTTCACGCAATTCCGGATGGAAAACCGGTTCTCGCTTTTCCTGGAACTGCCCTATCCGGCAGCCCTGCTTTCGCTGATGGCAGCCTGCGCGGCAGCCAGCCGGGCGATCGGCACGCGAAATGGCGAGCAGGAAACATAGTCCAGCCCCACGCTCTCGCAGAAGCGAATGGAAGCGGGGTCGCCGCCATGCTCGCCGCAGATGCCCAGCTTGATCTCCGGCCGGACATCACGTCCCTTCCGGGAGGCAATCCGCACCAGTTCGCCAACGCCGTCGACATCCAGAGACACGAACGGATCCTGCTCGATGATGCCGCGTGTGCGGTAGGTCTCGAGGAACGAGGCCGCATCGTCACGGGAAATGCCGAATGCCGTCTGCGTCAGATCGTTGGTTCCGAAGGAGAAAAACTCTGCGCTGGCCGCGATTTCATCCGCTCTGAGAGCCGCACGCGGCAGTTCGATCATTGTGCCGACAAGATAGCTGAACGTGACACCTCGCTCTGCCATCACTGTCTTCGCCACCGCGTCGATGCGGTCCTTCACGAAGGTCAGTTCGGCGGACATGCCGACCAGCGGCACCATCACCTCCGGCACCACCGGCGCGCCTGCCTTTTCCGCAGCCTCGGCGGCCGCCTCGAAGATCGCGCGCGCCTGCATCTCCGCAATCTCCGGATAGGAAATCGCCAGACGGCAGCCACGGTGGCCAAGCATCGGATTGAACTCGTGCAAAGCCTCGGTCCGCTGGCGCAGTTTCTCCGCCGAAACGCCCATCGCCTCGGCCACCTCGGCGATTTCCTCCTCGGTCTTGGGCAGGAACTCGTGCAGCGGCGGGTCGAGCAGGCGGATGGTGACGGGAAGCCCCGCCATCACCTCGAATATCTCCACAAAGTCGGAGCGCTGCATCGGCAGAAGCTTGGCGAGTGCCGCGCGCCGCTCGCTTTCCGTGTCGGCCAGGATCATCTCGCGCATGGCGAGGATGCGGCCGTCGTCGAAGAACATGTGCTCGGTGCGGCAAAGGCCGATACCCTCCGCGCCGAAGGACCGCGCCGTGCGCGCATCGGCCGGCGTTTCGGCATTGGCGCGCACCCGCATGCGCCGTGCTTCGTCGGCCCAGCCCATGATCGTGGAGAAATCGCCCGAGAGTTCCGGCTGGAGCATCGGCACCGAGCCCTTCAGCACCTGTCCCGTCGCGCCGTCGATGGTGATCGTATCGCCGGCCTTCAGCATCTGCCCCATGGCCAGGAGAACGCCCTTCCTGTGATCGACGCGCAGGGAACCCGCGCCCGAAACGCAGGGCTTGCCCATGCCGCGTGCCACCACCGCCGCGTGGCTCGTCATGCCGCCGCGCGTGGTGAGAATGCCTTCTGCGGCATGCATGCCGTGAATGTCTTCCGGGCTCGTCTCCACCCGCACCAGGATCACCCGGCGCCCTTCGGCCTTTGCCTCTTCGGCGGCTTCCGAGGAAAACACGATCTCGCCCGTCGCAGCCCCCGGCGAGGCCGGCAGGCCCATGCCGATGATGTCGCGCGGGGCGGAAGGGTCGATGGTGGGATGAAGAAGCTGGTCGAGCGACGCCGCATCGATGCGCGCCACGGCCTCTTGCTTCGTTATGAGCCCCTCATTGGCCATGTCCACCGCAACCTTGAGGGCCGCGCTTGCCGTGCGCTTGCCGGAGCGCGTCTGCAGCATCCACAGCTTGCCACGCTCGATGGTGAATTCCAGATCCTGCATGTCGCGGTAGTGCCGCTCCAGCGTGTCGGCGATCTGGACGAAGGCAGCGAAGGCTTGCGGCATCAGCTTTTCGAGCGAAGGCTTGTCGGAGCCGGCCGCGAGCCGCGCAGCCTCGGTAATGTTCTGCGGCGTGCGGATGCCCGCCACCACGTCCTCACCCTGCGCATTGACGAGAAATTCGCCGTAGAGCGCTTTTTCGCCGGTCGAGGGGTCGCGCGTGAAAGCCACGCCCGTTGCCGAATCCTCACCCCGGTTGCCGAACACCATGGCCTGCACGTTCACCGCCGTGCCCCAGCTTTCAGGAATGTCGTGCAGGCGGCGATAGGTCACCGCGCGCGGGTTCATCCACGAAGAGAAGACAGCGCCAACCGCACCCCAGAGCTGTTCGTGCGGATCCTGCGGAAACGGCGCGCCCAGTTCGGTCTCGATCCGCCCCTTGTAGAGCGCGATCACGTTCTGCCAGTCTTCGGCCGAGAACTCCGTGTCGACCTCATAGCCGCGCCGCGCCTTTTCCTCTTCGAGGATCTCCTCGAAAACGTCGTGGTCGAGCCCAAGCACCACATTGCAGTACATCTGGATGAAGCGGCGGTAGCTGTCATAGGCAAAGCGCGCATCCCCCGCCTCCGCCGCAATGGCCTCAACCGTCGCATCGTTGAGGCCGAGATTGAGCACCGTGTCCATCATGCCGGGCATGGAAGCGCGGGCACCGGAGCGCACGGAAACCAGAAGCGGTTCACCGGCATCGCCGAAGCGGCGGCCGGCCACACGACCCACCTCTTCGAGTGCCGCCTCAACCTGTGTTTTCAATTCGCCCGGATAGGTGCGGCCACTGGCGTAATAGTGGGAGCAGAGCTCGGTCGTGATCGTAAAGCCGGGCGGTACGGGCAGCCCGAGGCTGCACATCTCCGCCAGGTTTGCGCCTTTGCCGCCGAGCAGATTCCTGTCGCCCGCGCTGCCTTCGGCACGTCCATCGCCAAACACATAGACCCACTTGGTCATGCTGCATTCCCCTTCCGGTCGATTTGCCGGCGCCTGGAACCATAATGCACCGGCCACGGGACGCAGCGTTAAGCGGCAGCGCACGCCAAGGCAAGGCCGGCTTCCCGACCATCCGCCTCTTTATCGATTGAAGAGAAGATTTTTTCTGATCAGCAGGCCCATGAACGACGCAGGCGGGGCGAAGCCAAAGCTCCGCCCCGCGCCGATATTCTTCAGGCAGGTCAGGCCGCCGCGGCAACCGCCCTTGGGCGCACCCCGATGAAGATCATCACCGCTGCCAGCACCAGGACAATGCTCGCCACGCTGAACACGCCCTGCGCCCCGCTGGCGTCGAAGATCAGCCCGCCGCCGGCGGCCCCAATGGCAATCGCCAGCTGGATCGCCGCAACCAGCAACCCGCCGGCGCTCTCGGCCTGATCGGGCACGGTGCGCGCCAGCCAGGTGGACCAGCCGACCGGGACAGCGCCAAATGCAAGCCCCCAGAGCGCGATCATCACCGCACTGGCTGCCGGCATCGATCCGGCCGAGACGAGCCCGAAGCCCAGGACGCTCATCACCAGCGGCACAGTCATCAGCGTGCGACGCAGACTACGCTCGACCAGAAGCCCGCCGAACAGCGAACCGAGGAAATTGGCGAGGCCGAAACCCAGCAGAATGCCGGAGACCGCCGTGATGCTCGCATCCGTAATGTTTTCCAGATGCGGTCTGATATAGGTGAAGAAGGCGAAGTGGCCGGCAAACACCAGCATGGCCGCCAGAAGACCAAGCCCCACACCCGGCCGCACCAGCACATCGACCAGCGTGCGCAGTCGTGTCGCGGCATTGGGCGCCAGATTCGGCAGAGTGGCAAACTGGACCACGAACGTGATGACGCCGAGTGCGGTCGCCAGCACGAACACGCTGCGCCAGCCGAACATGTCCCCCACATAGCTGCCGACAGGAGCGGCAACGATCGTTGCCGCGGCGACACCGCTGACGATCATTGAAAGCGCCCTTGGCACCAGCGCATCGGGCACGAGCCGCATGGCGACCGCCGTCGACATGGTCCAGAACCCGCCCAGCCCGATGCCGAGCAGAACCCGCCCTGTGAGCAGCACCGCGATGTTGGGTGCGAATGCCACCATCAGGTTCGATCCGATGAGAAGCAGGGTGAACCCGAGCAACACATAGCGCCGGTCGATGCTGCGTGTGGCAGCCGAAACCAGCAGGCTCGTTAACAGCCCCACCACGGCCGTCGCCGTCACGGCCTGGCCGGCCATCCCTTCCGAAACGCCGAGGTCCAGCGCCATCGGCGTCAGAAGGCTTGCCGGCAGAAATTCCGCCGTCACCAGCCCGAACACGCCGAGCGCCATGGAAACCACCGCACCCCAGGCCGGCTTCCGGCTGGCCTGGGCATTTGTCCACTGCGGGACTTCGTCCATCTGTCTGTCCTTTCACATGCAGGGTGTTTTGCAGTGCGACAGAGATAGGCTGGACACTTCGGACGCACTATGTCATAAAATCCGAAATGCTTGATCGAAACGCCGAAAATTCCTCGCTTCACCCCAACCCTGACCTGGTCAGTGACCTGCTCATGGGCATGCGTCTTTATGGGATGGAGTACAATCGCACCCAGATCTCACCTCCCTTCGGCCTTCGCTTCCCGACCATTGAGGGGCGCGCTCAATTTCACTTTGTGGGCCGCGGGCCGGTGTTTCTGCGTGGGCCCGGTGACGCGCTTCATCCGCTCGATACCGGCGACGCCGTGCTTCTCCCCCGTGGCGGGGAACATTCGCTTCTGTCCGATGCGGAGATGAAGTGTCACTGCATTACGCAGTTCCAGCCAAAGACACTGTGCCGGAACGTCAATGAGATCATGGCCTGTTCGAACGAGAAGGACCACACGTCCGATGCCCTCATCTTCTCGGGCTGCATGGAGTTCGATCTGGGCAGCATGCATCCCCTTGTCGCCCTCATGCCCGACGTGATGCTGGTCAACACGCTCCTGAAGCGATATCCGGAAATCCTGCCGATCCTTGACGCCATGGAACGCGAAGCGAAGGAAGACCGTGCGGGGTTCGCCGGCATTCTCGCCCGGCTAGCCGACGTGGTCTCGGCCTTCATCGTACGTGCCTGGGTGGAGTGCGGCTGCGGTGGTTCAAGCGGCTGGGTGGCTGCCCTGCGCGATCCACGTCTTGGGCGCGTCATCGCCGCCCTGCACCGCGATCCGGGACGCAACTGGACCGTGGCGGAACTCGCCGGCCAGATGGGCAGTTCCCGCTCCGTCTTCGCCGACCGGTTCCAGGCCGTCACCGGGATGACACCCGTGCGCTACCTTACGGAACTGAGGATGCGGCTTGCCGCACAATGGATCAGCCGCGAGGGCATGGCCATCGAAACGGCGGCGCAGCGCCTGGGTTACGGATCACAGGCCGCGTTCAGCCGCGCATTCAAACGCGTCATCGGCAAGCCGCCCGGCGCCGTCCGCACGCTCACATCGCCGCGCCCGCATCCAGTCGCTACCGTTCACGAAGCGACCCCTGCCCCGCAGACTCCGTGAGGCGAAGCGTCGCCTCATCCATCTGCCCGCCACACCACCGCGCCAGTGCTTCGGAAAAGAGCGTTTCGCTCCCCTGCGAGGCAAGCGCGAAAAGCGTCATGCACGAGCAGAATTTCAGGTCGTCCGGCGTGCCAAGGATCGCCCGCAGGGACTGGCCGGGCGCCTCCAGCATCACACATGTCACGTCCCGCAATCGTGAACCGAGCACCGGGTGAGCGAGGTAAGCGCGCGCTTCCTCCAGAGAGGAGAGGCCGTAATACTTCGCGGTCGATGACCGCCCGAGAGCGCGCAATTGCGGAAAGACGAACCACATCCAGTGGGTTCGCTTGCGACCGGTCTGCAGCTCCCGGATAGCCGTCTCGAACACGCCCTCCTGCGCTTCAATGAAACGCTGCAGCTCGAATGGGTCTTTCGCCACCTGTCTCCTCCTGCGCGCGTCACCATACGATCCACAGCATATCCCTGTCCGGCAACAAGAATGAGGATTCCGGCCTTGCAAAAAGCGCGGAAACGAAATAGAACAAAAATAGAACATTGGAGACAATCATGCGCAAGACCGGAAAGCTCGACTATATCGAAATGCCGGCGGGCGGCGGCAGCATCGACCGGGTTAAAGCCTTTTACGCCAATGCCTTTTCCTGGTCGTTTACCGACTACGGCCCCGGCTACTCAGCCTTTAACGAGGGTCTGGACGGCGGTTTCGACGGCAATCCGGACGGGAACGATAAACCACTTCCGGTGCTCTTCTCCGAAGACCTTGAGGCCACACTGAAAACGGTCGAGGATGCTGGCGGAAAGATCGTGAAACCGATCTTTTCCTTTCCCGGCGGCCGCCGCTTCCACTTCACCGATCCGGCCGGCAACGAACTGGCGGTCTGGAGCGAGACATGAGGTCGTTGAACGCAGTGGTCGAGGCCGGGCCTTTGGCATTTTGCAGTCAGGTGGAATCACCTGACGTGCGCATGAATGCGGTACAACAGATAGATAGAGCCGAGCATCGTTTCCAGGGAACGGTGAACCGCTCTAACCCGGATGAAGCGGACGAGCGGGAAGAAATGCTAGCCTGCCTCGCGCAGGCGCTCGGCGGTCTGGAGATCGACAGAGACGAGTTGGCTGACGCCCTGCTCGGCCATGGTCACACCAAAGAGCCGGTTCATGCGCGCCATGGTGATGGGGTTGTGCGTGATGACCACAAAGCGGGTATCCGTTGACGCCGCCATCTCGTCCATAAGATTGCAGAAACGCTCGACATTGTGATCGTCGAGCGGCGCATCCACCTCGTCCAGCACGCAGATGGGGGCGGGATTGGTCAGGAACACGGCGAAGATCAGCGCCATCGCTGTCAGAGCCTGCTCGCCACCTGACAGAAGCGTCATGGTCTGCGGACGCTTGCCGGGCGGGCGGGCGAGAATTTCAAGCCCCGCCTCAAGCGGGTCGTCGGATTCGATCAGTTGCAGTTCCGCGGTACCACCGCCGAAGAGATGGGTGAACAGCCGCTGGAACTGCTCGTTGACCACGTCGAATGCAGCCAGCAGGCGCTCGCGCCCTTCCCTGTTCAGGTTCTGGATCGCATGACGCAGTTTGCGGATGGCCTCGATCACGTCCTCGCGCTCGGCAACGATGGTGCCGTGACGTTCGGTGAGTTCCGTCTGCTCCTCCTCGGCGCGCAGATTGACCGCGCCCAGCCGTTCCCGCTCCATCTTGAGGCGCTCCAGCCGACGCTCCACTTCGGCGATCTCCGGCATCGGCGCATCTGGCTCCAGTTCGGCCATCGCCAGAACCCTGTGCGGCGCAACGTTCAACACTTCCTGAATTCGGGCTTCCGCCTCCTTGCGCCGTTCCTCGGCTGCCGTCACGCGCTCCTCGGCACGGGCCCTGGCTTCGCGCGCCGATGAAAGCGCCTGAATGCTCTCGGTCGCCCGCTTGTCGAGCTCCGTCTGGCGGTTTTCGGCTTCCTGCAGAGTGTCAGCCGCTTCCCTGCGCACGGCTTCCGCCTTCGCTATCTCCGAAAGCAGCGAGCGGCCGCGCGCCTCGATCTCCTCGGGCGCTTCGGCGAGTTCTTCAAGCTCTGCTTGCGTATCGGCGCGGCGCTGCAGAAGGGCCGCGGTGTGCCGGTCGGCGTTCTCCACGCGTGACTGCCAGCCACGCCGTTCCGCTGCGATAGCCTCCAGCCGGCGCCGGCGCGCTTCCGCCTCGCGCCGCAATCCCTCATAGGCCGCACGCGCTTCGGCCACCGCCGCGCGTTTGGCGGAAACCTCGGCGGACTGCCGCTCAAGCTGCGCCTGCAGTTCGGTCAGATCGGGCGCGGCTTCCAGCGCTTCCTCTGCAGCCACTGTCGCCGCAGCGGCCTCTTCGTGATCCTCGACCACCCGGCTGCGCGCCTCATCAAGGCTCATGCGCCGGCTTGAAAGCTCGCCCGCTGCCTTCTCTGCACCAGCCAGCGCATCGCGCGCCCGGCCAAGCACGGCCTGCGCTTCGCGCGCTTCCTCGCGGGAGCGGCGTTCGGCTTCCACCGCGCTCTTCACCCCCTGCTCGGCATCGGCCAGTGCGGTTTCTGTCGCGCGGAGCCGCGCGGTCGCCTCGATCACCTCTCCGTCGAGCTCTGCGAGGCGATTTTTCTGTGCCAGCCTCTGCGCCGCCGCTGTCGGCGCATCGGCGCTGGCGCGATACCCGTCCCAGCGCCAAAGCGCCCCATCGCGCGCCACCAGCCGCTGGCCAGGCTTCAGCATTTTCTGCAGTCCTGGCCCGTCCCCGGCGTCCACGATGCCGATCTGCGCCAGACGACGTGCAAGCTGCGCGGGCGCTTTCACCACAGAGGAAAGCGCCATCACGCCCTCTGGAAGGGCGGGGTCGTCCGCAGCTATCTCCGAAGGCCCCCAATAAACGGGTGCGGCACTGTCGAGCGGCACATCGAGGTCTTCGCCGAGAGCGGCACCCAGCGCGGTCTCGAAGCCCCGTTCAACGCGCAATTGTTCGAGAACCGCCGGAAAGAGATCCACCCCTCCGGCATTCAGAATCTTGCGCAGGGTCTGCGCTTCTGTCTCCACCCGGCCAAGTTCGGCCCGCGCCTCCTGCAGAGGCGGGCGGGCGGCCTGCTCGGCCTCGCGGGCGGCGGCGACACGCTCCTCGTTTTCGACTGCAGCCACCTCCGCCATTTCCAGCCGCTCGGCTGCTTCGTCGACGAGCATGCGCTTTTCGGCCGGGTCCGGCAGCCCGGCAATCCGGCTGGCAATCTCCGCAAGCTCGGCATCCATATTGGCGATCTGCCGCGCCAGCCGGTCGCGGCGCTCGGCCTGATCGCGGATCGCACGTTCGGCCTGCTGCCGTGTCGCCGAGGCCTCTGCCTTCTCCGCCGTCAGCCGTGAGAGCAGTTCTTCGGCGGCCGAAAGTTCAGCGGAAACCGTTTCGAAGACATTCTGCAGTTCGGTTTCACGCCCGTCAGCACCCTCTTCGGCCTCTTTGAGCGCTTCTTCCTCTTCGGCCAGCCGCGCCAGCGCATCGGCATTGTCGCGTACCATCTGCTCTTCGCGCGCAACATCGGCGTTCAGCTGGTCGATGCGCTTCTTCAGCTCCTGCGTGCGCGCGTCTACGCGCTTGGCCTCTTCCTCCACCTGCGTGCGGGCGATGGTCAGTCGTTGCAGGGCGGCGGCGGCGGCGGCTTCGGCATCGCGTAGCGCAGGCAGCTTGTGCGCACCGATGGCCTGTGCCTTGGCCGCTTCCATCTGGCCGCTGGCGTTTTCACCAACCAGTGCCGTCGCCTCAGACAGCGCGCTTTGGGCCTCGGCCTCCTGCGCCTTGGCCGAAGACCAGCGCAGGTGCAGCAGGATCGCTTCGGCCTTGCGCACTTCGGCAGAAAGTTTCTTGAAGCGCGAGGCCTGACGCGCCTGTCGTTTCAGGCTCTCGATCTGGCTGTCGAGCTCACTCACCACATCGTCGAGCCGTTCCAGATTCTGTTCGGCGGCGCGCAGCCTGAGTTCAGCCTCATGGCGGCGTGAATGAAGTCCCGAAATGCCGGCAGCCTCTTCAAGCAGCGCCCGGCGCGCCTGCGGCTTTGCCTGGATCAGTTCACCGATCCGCCCCTGCCCCACCATGGAGGGCGAGCGTGCGCCGGTCGACTGGTCGGCGAACAGAAGCTGTACGTCGCGGGCGCGCGCTTCCTTGCCGTTGATGCGGTAGACCGAGCCTGCCTCACGCTCGATGCGGCGCGACACCTGCAACTCGTCCGCATCGTTGAAAGCGGCCGGCGCAGTGCGGTCGGAATTTTCGAGAAACAGCGTCACCTCGGCCGTGTTCCGGGCCGGGCGCGTGCCCGAACCGGAGAAGATGACATCGTCCATCCCGGAGGCGCGCATGTTCTTGTAGGAGTTTTCGCCCATCACCCAGCGCAGCGCTTCGACCAGATTGGACTTGCCGCAGCCATTCGGACCGACCACCCCGGTCAGCCCGTTCTCGATCACGAACTCGCTCGGCTCGACGAAGGATTTGAAGCCCAGAAGGCGCAGCTTGGTGAACTTCATGCCGGTCGCGCCTCAATCAGCGCACACGAAAACGGCGGACAAACGCGTTGTCCGCTAAAGCATGCCGTCGATGATCGCCGACATTTCCTCAATCGACATGGCTCCCGAGTGCTTCATCCCGTTGATGAAGAATGTTGGAACAGCCTCAATCCCCAGACGCTCCAGACCCCAATTGCGCATTGACCTGACTTCATCCAGAAGCTTGCTGTCCGTCAAGCAAGCTTCAAAGCTCTCCTGTGAGAAACCGGCATTTATGGCGGTTTTCAACAGGGCAGAGCGTCCATCCTGCACCCAGGCCCACTGCGTCTGGGTTCTATAGAGGAGATCGGAGACGCGGAAATAATCGTCCTTCGCGCAATAGGCAAGCATCAAGCCGGCTTCAGCGCGCGGGTCCGTTGGCAGCCCGCGCACGACATAGCGCACCTTGCCCGTGTCGATATACCGGCGCTTCAGTGCCGGCAGCGTCTCGACATGATAGCGGGCACAGTGTGCGCAGGTCATCGATGCATATTCGATGACAGTCACCGGCGCGTCGGGGTCGCCGAGCGCCTGCTCCTCGAGCCCGCCCGTTTCAGCGAGCGCTTCCATATCCACGCTGGCGGCGATTGCCACCACAGCCCCGTTCAGTGAAAAACCGGCTGCAAAAAGCGTCAATCCCAATGTCAGAATCAAACGACGCCGTTGGCCGCCCCCAAGGCAAGCCAAAAGAAAATTCATCAATTAAAACCCGATAAATAAAAACGCCACCGGCAAAACCGGTGGCGCAGCTACGCTAAATTAAAGCATCCCGTCGATGACAGCCGATATCTCGTCGATGGACATCGCACCGGAATACTTCTTTCCATTGATGAAGAAGGTCGGCGTGGCATCGACGCCGAAATCGCTCGCGCCGCGGGCGCGCACGGCCCGCACCTTCGTCAGAAGTTCCTGATCCGTCAGGCAGGCTTCAAAACTCTCCTGGGTGAACCCGGCAAGCTTTGAAATCTTCAGGAGCGCAGACTGTGCATCCTGCACCGGTGCCCAGTTGTTCTGCTGCTTGAAGAGCACGTCGACCATCGCAAAGTACTTGTCGTCGGAGCAGCGCGCCAGCATGAAGCCCGCTTCCGCGCGCGGATCGAACGGGAACTCGCGCATGATAAAGCGCACCTTTCCCGTCTCAATGTATTTCTTCTTCAGCTCCGGATAGGTCCGGGTGTGGAAGGTGGCGCAGTGGCTACACGTCATGGACGCGTATTCGACAATGGTCACCGGCGCATTTTCATCGCCGAGAACCTTGTCCTCCAGCGCGCCCTCTTCGAGCAGCTTGTCCATGTCCACCGTGCCACTGGAGGGGGGGGCTTCGACGGCTGCCGTGGTGACGGGATCCGTGGCAGGTGCTTCCGCCTCCGCTTCGGCGTTGCTGTCGGTGCACGCGGCCAGTCCAAGCCCAAGCGCCGGCAAGGCGGCCATGGAAAGAAGAAGTCTGCGGCGCTGGATCAGTTCGGACATGAATTTTCACCTGTTCGTCTTGGAGTGTTACCTGCGAGTGTTACCTGCGTTCACGCCACAAAGCGGGCGTTTCGGGCGAATTTGGGTCAGGGGCGCGTTTTTCTGAAGCAAGCGCCCCATCACGTTTTGGTGATCGCCGGGATCATGATCTGTCATTTGCGCCGGCCTAATATGCTCGCCCCCAGCTTTTGCAGCGATTGGCGCAGCCCCTCGTCTTCCACCCCGGCGACAAGCGCATCGATCCGGGCGCTTTCCGATCCTGTAAGAGGGCGCGTGGGCGGCGCACGGCGCACCTGCGGCTGAGCAACCGGCTTCTGCACGATCTTTATACGCCCCACCGCGGCAAAGCCGAGGAAGGCATTGACGCGGGCGATCACCTCACCCGTCTCGTGCTGCAGGCGCAGCGCCGCCGCACCTTCGCACGCGATCACCAGCGTGGCCGGCTCAAACGGGTCGTCCTCGTGCCGGCGGCGCGGCCAGGCGAGCTTTTCAGGCCGCGTGCTGAGCGCCAGCCGCTCGCCCACGATCTCGCCCCAGCACTGGACAAGCTCCACCGAAAGCCCGGCGCGCTTGCGCATCACCGGATCGAGAATACCGGTGGCAAGATCGCTCACCGCGACGGGATTGCCCGATTGCCTCTTCCCTGTCATGACATGAAGTCTCGAATTGATCCGCAACGCATATTGAGTTTCGCTCCAGTATGGCACGCAGGGAAGCGTCGGTCACCGACGCACAGGCCTCTTCGACCGATTTTTCGCGCCCGCTGCTCGCGTGGTACGACCGCCATCACCGGAGCCTGCCCTGGCGCACTCCGCCCGACGAGACAAAACTCGGCGTCCTTCCCGACCCCTACCGCATCTGGCTGTCGGAAGTGATGCTTCAGCAGACCACGGTCGGTGCGGTCAAGCGCTATTTCGAGGACTTTACCGGTGCATGGCCGACGGTCGAAGCCCTCGCCGCCGCCGAAACCGACGACGTGATGAAGGCATGGGCGGGGCTCGGCTATTATTCACGCGCCCGCAATCTGAAGAAATGCGCCGAGACCGTCGCCAGCGAATATGGCGGCCGCTTTCCCGATACCGAGGCCGGCCTCAAGGCCCTGCCCGGCATCGGCGACTACACAGCCGCCGCCATTGCAGCCATTGCCTTCAACCGCCCCGCTGCCGTGGTGGACGGCAATATCGAGCGCGTCATCACACGGCTTCATGCCATCGAGACGCCTCTGCCGCAGGCCAAACCCGAGATTCGCACTCTGGTCGCGCAGGCTCTTCCGCATGATCGACCGGGCGACTTCGCGCAGGCGATGATGGATCTCGGTGCAACCATCTGCACGCCGCGCAGGCCCGCATGTGTGCTTTGCCCCATCACCGATGGCTGCACGGCACGGCGCGAAGGCATCGCCGAGCGCTTCCCCGTCAAGGCGCCGAAGATGGAGAAGCCCACCCGCCGCGGCGCGGCCTTCATCGCCGTGCGTGCCGATGGCGCGGTGCTTTTACGGCAGCGCCCGCCCACCGGCCTTCTGGGCGGCATGACGGAGGTCCCCGGCAGCCACTGGACAGCGCGGCAGGATGGCGCCACGGACATCTCCGCCGCCCCCTTCCCCGCCGACTGGCGTGAAACCGGATCGATCCGCCACGTCTTCACGCATTTCGCGCTGGAGCTTTCCGTTTTTCGGGCCGATCTTCACAATGATCAGCCGCCCGGCGATCAACCGCCCGGCGATGGCTGGTGGTCGTCCCCCGACACACTGCCCGGCGAAGCCCTGCCCACTGTCATGAAAAAGGCTATCGAGGCTGCGATACCCGGAGCCACCAGGAAGCGCCGAAAAGGATAAAGCCGCATGAACGAGGTCCGTCACATCGTTTTCGATATCGGCAGGGTCCTGATCCACTACGATCCGGAAATTCCCTATCGCCGCCTCATCCCCGATGATGCCCGGCGCCGCTGGTTTCTGGAGAATGTCTGCACCGGCGACTGGAACATCGAACAGGATCGCGGACGCAGATGGGAAGACGCCGAAGCGCTTCTTATCGCCGAGCATCCGCAGGAGGAAGAAAACATTCGTGGCTTCCGCCGTCACTGGCATGAAATGGTGCCTCACGCCTATGACGATTCGGTCGCCATGCTCGAAACGCTCATCGACGCCGGCCATGACGTGACCATGCTCACAAATTTTGCGGCAGACACATTCTCCGAGGCCCGCGAGCGCTATACCTTTCTCAACCGGCCACGCGGCGTGACCGTCTCGGGCGAAGTGGGGCTCCTCAAGCCTGACCGCGCGATCTACGACATCCATGTCGAAAGCTTCGGCCTCGAGCCGGCCGCCACGCTGTTCATCGACGACAGCGAGAAGAATGTGGAAGGTGCAAGAGATGCCGGCTGGCAGGCCGTGCATTTCAGCGGCGCAGAGAAGCTGCGAAGGGATCTGGCCGGCTATGGCCTCGCCGTGTGACGAACGCGCGCCTTTGCGAATCATAAAGTGATTCACGAAAGCGCGGCACCCGTTTGGTCTCTAGATCGCCGTGCGTCCACCCGGACGCGCAAAGGACGATCTAAACGATTGATGGAGCATCGGAATAATCCGAAAACCGGATTCCACTTTTCGGTCCGATGCTCTAAGGACTTTTACGACTCCGGGCCCTTGGCGCCGGAGCCATTTCATTGTCTCGCTCAGGCGGCAACGCCCTGCATGTTGTCGCGCATGATCTGGCGCAGATCGTCGATCGGCTTCAGGCTGCCCTTTTCCTCAAAATGCCAGAAGGTCCAGCCATTGCAGGCTTCGAGCCCCTGAACGCGTGCGCCGATTCGGTGGATCGAGCCTGCCTCGTCGCCGATGGCAATCGTGCCGTCGGCACGCACATTGGCGGTCCAGCGACGCTTGGAATCGTGCAATTGCGTGCCCGGCTGCATAAGGCCTGCCTCCAGCAGGCTGCCGAAGGCCACGCGCGGCGCGGAACGCTTGGCCTGCATCTGGGCAAGATCCATCTCGTCCAGCGGTTCGATGCCCGCGATACGGGCGCTCGCCGCTTCGATATATTCATCCTGCCGATCGATGCCGACAAAGTGGCGGCCAAGCCGCTTGGCAACCGCCCCGGTCGTGCCTGAGCCGAAGAACGGATCGAGCACCACATCGCCGGGCTTGGTCGATGCCATCATCACCCGTGCAAGCAACGCTTCCGGCTTCTGCGTGGGATGCAGCTTGCCGCCATCCTCGTTCTTCAGGCGCTCCTTGCCCGTGCAGATGGGGAAGAGCCAGTCGGAGCGCATCTGCACATCGTCATTGGAGGCCTTCAGCGCTTCATAGTTGAAGGTATAGCCCTTGGCGGACTTGTCGCGCGAGGCCCAGATCATCGTCTCATGCGCGTTCTGGAACCGGCGGCCGCGGAAATTCGGCATCGGATTTGTCTTGCGCCAGACAATGTCATTGAGCAGCCAGTAGCCCAGGTCCTGCATCACTGTGCCGACCCGGAAAATGTTGTGATAGGAGCCGATCACCCAGATCGTGCCGTTCGGCTTCAGAACACGGCGCGCAGCCAGCATCCATGCCCGGGTGAAGGCATCATAGGCAGCAAAACTGTCGAACTGGTCCCACGCATCGTCAACCGCATCGACGCGCGACTGGTCAGGACGGTGAAGATCCCCGCCAAGCTGCAGATTGTAGGGTGGATCGGCAAAGATCACATCGACCGATTTTTCCGGCAGACGGTCAAGTGCGGCGACACAGTCCCCCTTGATGATCGTATCGAGCCATTCGGCCTTTTTCGGTTCGGGTGCAAGCTCATCGATACGACGCACAGCGGACATGGACTGACCTCTAACTCGGACTGTTTACCTGCCGTTATGGTTACGGAAGATGGTAAATATTCCGTAAGGGTCCGCGCCGATTTGCGGCCCATGCGAAGCTGTGCAATCTTCCCTTGCGTCAAGTTTCACCCACGGAGATCCGGTATGATCCGCATCCGCCTGTTGAGCGTCCTGGCAGCCCTGTTGTTTGCCTTCCCCGCGATGGCCGCAGGCAAGACGATCATCGTCCTGGATGGCTCCGGCTCCATGTGGGGACAGATCGACGGCACGACGAAGATCGAGATCGCACGCGACACGCTGCGCAAAGTCATGGAAACGCTGCCCAAGGATACCGAGCTTGGCCTCGTGGCCTACGGGCACCGGGAGAAAGGTTCCTGTTCCGACATCGAGATCGCCATTCCGCCGGCAACGGGCACGGCAGCCGCGGTTGCCGATTTCGCCGACCGCCTCAATCCGAAGGGCAAGACTCCGCTCACCGATGCGGTTCGGAAGGCCGCCGAGGAACTGCGCATTGAAGAAAATGCTGCGACCGTCATCCTTGTCACCGACGGGCTGGAGACCTGCAACGCGGACCCCTGCGCGCTCGGCCGCGAGCTTGAGGCCTCTGGCGTCGATTTTACCGCGCATGTGGTCGGTTTCGGCCTGTCCGAGGAAGAAGGACAGGAAGTTGCCTGTCTCGCAGAAAACACCGGCGGGCTCTATCTCAAGGCAGATGACGCAGGCCAGCTTGCCGAGGCGCTCGAAACCACGGTCGCAAAGGCGCCGGACCCGAAGCCAGAGCCAAAGCCGCAACCGGCCAGTGTCGAGTTCAATGTGCGTGGCATCGCACGCCTTTCGCAGGATGGCCCGGACATGGCTGACAGTTCGGAAGTGCGCTGGGACTTCATCCCTTTGGACGCAAATGGCGAGCCCGCGAACCGCAGCGCAGACGGCGGCTATCGCGGCGTTTTCGCTGCCAGCGTACCCGCCGGTTCCTATCGTGCGAAAGCGCGGCTTGGCCGCATCACATTCGAGACCGATGTGGAACTGACCGACGACAAGACAACGGACGTCATTGCCGTGCTCGATGCCGGGCTCGTCGAAATCACGCCGAAACGGACCCCCGAAGACAACGAGGCCGACACGGGCGCGCGCGTCGACGTGCATTTCGACGGCACGAAGGATGGCGGATATGGCCAGACACGCGTTTGGGCAAAGGCCGGTTCCATCAAGGTCACCGGGCGGATCGGCAAGGCCACCGTCGAAGAAAGCCACGAACTCGCCGCCGGCGAGACCCTCAAACTCGACTTGGTCATCGGCTCCGGCCTTGTCGTCCCGTCTGCCGTTTATGCGGAGGGCGGGCCGGAGGTGGAAGGCAACGCAATTCGCTTCGAGGTCCAGGACGCCAGGGCCGACATTAACGGAAAGCGCAAATCGCTTGGCGGCCAGTATGGCCCAGGCAAGCAGGGAATGGATGTTCCACCCGGCGATTACATGCTTTATGCGCGCCTCGGAAAGGCCGAAGCCATGACGCCGATCAGCGTCAGGGCGGGCGAACGCACCGAGGCGACGATCAATATCAATGCCGGCGTCCTCGCCGTCTCCGCTCCGGGCGCCTACAGGATCGAATTTCTTGAGGGCAAGAAAGACATCCAGGGCAACCAGAAGAATCTGGGCGGCACCTATGACGTCGAGGCACAGGAGACTTTGCCGCCGGGAGACTATGAAGTGCTTGTGCGCTACGAAGGCGACAGGGCGGAACAGCGCCGGAAAGCCAGCGTGACCGCTGGCGAGCGCACAGAGGTCGTCGTCGAATAGCGCGTTCAGCCATGGCTTTGTGGAGTTGTCTCGGGGCGGCATAACGGCTATGCCCCCAACGCGCCGCCATCAGGCTTCAATTCAGAACAGGTCTTGCCATGCCAGCTCCCGAACTCGTCATCTTCGATTGCGATGGCGTTCTCGTCGATTCGGAAATCATCGCGTCGCGTGTCGAAGCGCGGGTGCTGACGGAAGCGGGCTTCGAGATCACGCCTGAGGAACTGGCCAGCCGCTATGCCGGCCTCACCTTCAAGGACATCCTTTTATCCATCGAGGAAAATGCCGACGCGCCGCTGCAGGCCACGCTGATCGATCAGGCTGAAAGCGAAGTCGACAAGAAAGTACGCAAGGAGGTGAAGCCTCTGGAAGGCGTGCACGAAGCAGTCGCTGCCGTCACCATGCCGAAATGCGTCTGTTCGAATTCGAGCCACGAGCGGGTGGAGGCGATGCTATCCCGTACGCGGCTTCTGCCCTTCTTCAAGGACCGCATCTATTCCTCTCTGGAAACGCCCACGCGCCAGCCCAAGCCTGCGCCGGACGTATTCCTTTATGCCGCCGAGAAGATGGGAGCCGCACCCGGGCGCTGCTTCGTCATTGAAGATTCAGTGCACGGGATCGCCGGCGCGAAAGCCGCCGGCATGCGCGTCATCGGCTTCACCGGTGGAGCGCACATCCAGCCCGGCCATGCTGACCTTTTGATGGAAGCGGGCGCGGAGACTGTCATTCACCGCTTCCAGGACCTTGCCGGTGTCATCGAAGCCCTGTCGGAATGGAGCGAGGATGCCTGAGGGAAACCCTGACAGATTGATTCAGCCCGCACTCCAAACACCCTGATATTCCACAAAAAACGGGGGACCTGCCCCCGCCTTCATCTTGAACGGTTTAGAGACCGACCGCAAGGTTAGCGGCCGCCGTTCGGCCCCTCGTCAAACCCGACCATCAACTGAATGCTGCGATCGGGCGTCCCCGTGATCATCACATTCGGATCGTTGAAGATGAACTGGGTTGCGCCGGCGGTGTCGCTGATCGCGACCTGATGCTGGAACAGCTTCGAATAGACAACCTCGCCGCCACGAACGGCAACGATGCGGATCGGCATTGTGATCGTGCCGGTATTGCCTTTCGGACCCGGGACGACGCGTCCTGCCACGGCCACCGTCATGCCGAACGAGCCCGTGCCGTAGGTACACTTGCGCGTCACATCGGTGATCGAGGCCTGATAGATCACGCTGCCGGGCTGGTCCTGCCCGCCCTTTTCATAGGTGGTGAAATAGGCCGTGCCTTCTCGCAGGGAGACCGGTGGGCAGAAAGCGCGCAATTCGCTTTCGCGCACCACATCCTCAGCCTGCCCGGCTGCCTGGGTACCCTGCTGTTGAAGATTGCCGCCCTGCATGTCCAGTCCACCCGTCGCATCGTCGGACTGGCAACCGGAAACGATGGCAGTGGCGGAAAGCAGGAGAGAACTGATGAAAAGACGATAATTGACCAAGTGACATGCCCCGTGGATCTGCGCATTCTGCAAGCACCGGCAACGACCGGGCAAAAAAGCAACGGAGAGATGACAGATTTTTCCGGCAAATTCCAGAAAACCCGTCATCGACATTCAATTTCCGTGCGGTTTGAGTGGAAAACCGGTTCCCACCCGTCCAGATCATGCTCTATACCAGACGCGCGGCCGGAATGCGACGGGCTCTTGCGGGCGCCGGCTGTCCTCCCTCGCAGTTCATGAGGCTATACGACGAATGGCGACAGATTATATCAGCACGCGTGGCGATGCGCCGGCGCTTGGGTTTTCCGATGCCATGCTGGCAGGGCTTGCCCGCGACGGCGGTCTTTACGTTCCCCGCGCATGGCCGCAATTCTCCGCTGACGATATCCGTGCCATGCGCGGCCTGGGCTATGGCGAGATCGCCTTTCGCGTGCTCGCTCCCTTCGTGGGCGATGAAATAGACGCATCGACCCTGCGCCGCATCATTGACGAGAGCTACGCCACTTTCCGCCACCCGGCGGTGTGCCCCCTTGTTCAGAGCGGTCCGAACGAGTTCATCTTGGAGCTTTTTCACGGCCCCACCCTCGCCTTCAAGGACGTCGCCATGCAGCTTCTGGCGCGGCTGATGGATCATGTTCTTGCCGAGCGCGGCGAGCGTGTCACCATCGTCGGCGCGACATCGGGCGACACCGGGGGGGCTGCCATAGAGGCCTTTGCCGGGACCGAGCGGGCGGACGTGTTCATCCTCTTCCCCGAGGGGCGTGTCTCCCCGGTACAGCAGCGCCAGATGACCACATCCGGCGCCGCCAACGTGCATGCGCTTGCCGTCAAGGGCAATTTCGACGATTGCCAGGGCCTGCTCAAGGACATGTTCAACGATCATGGTTTCCGTGACAGCGTTGCTCTTTCCGGTGTGAATTCGATCAACTGGGCCCGCGTTATGGCCCAGATCGTCTACTACTTCACCGCCGCCGTCTCACTCGGCGGTCCCGACCGCACGATCTCTTTCACCGTACCCACCGGCAATTTCGGCGATATTTTTGCGGGCTATGCGGCAAAGGAAATGGGCCTGCCCATCGACCGCCTCGTGATCGCCACCAACGACAACGACATTCTCGCCCGCACGCTCGCCACCGGTGAATACGCCACGCGTGAAGTGGTGGCGACCACATCGCCCTCGATGGACATTCAGGTTTCCTCCAATTTCGAACGCCTGCTCTATTTTGCTTCCGGCAGGAATGCGGATGAAATCCGCCGCTACATGCAGATTCTGAAGCAGTCGGGCAGCTTCACGGTCGAGCCAGAGACGCTGGAGGTCATCCGCAAAGGCTTTTCTGCCGGTCGCTCGGAGATGGCGGAAACGGCGCAAACGATCGGCGCGGTCCGGCGCGAGAGCGGCTATCTGCTCGACCCGCACACAGCCACGGGCGTGAAGGTTGCGCGTGCAATGCCGGCATCGGCCTCGCCCATGGTGGTGCTGTCGACCGCCCATCCGGCCAAGTTCCCGGCTGCCGTCAGGGATGCCAGCGGCATCGAGCCGGCCCTGCCCGAATGGCTCGGCGACCTGATGAAACACAAAGAGTCCTTTACAGTCCTTCCCTCAGATTTAAGAATGCTGCAGGATCACATAAGCCGCCATGCCAGAGCGGCGCGTTGAGTTTGTTCAAGGAGTGAGAAGCATATGGGTGTTGAGGTAAGCCGTCTGTCGAACGGCCTGACGGTCGCAACCGAAACCCTGCCTCATCTGGAAACCGTTGCGCTGGGCATCTGGGTCAAATCCGGATCGCGCAATGAGCATGAGAATGAGCACGGTATTGCGCATCTTCTCGAGCACATGGCGTTCAAGGGAACGACCAAACGCAGTGCCCGTCAGATTGCGACCGATATCGAGGATGTCGGCGGTGAGATCAACGCTGCGACCAGTGTCGAGACAACCGCATTCTATGCACGCGTTCTCAGCGCAGACATGCCGCTGGCGGTAGAACTCCTTTCCGACATTCTGACCGATTCCAAATTCGACCCGCACGAGCTGGAACGCGAGCAGCATGTGATCCTCCAGGAGATCGGCGCCGCGCACGACATTCCCGACGACATCGTTTTCGACCGTTTCACCGAGACGGCGTTCCGCCATCAAGCGCTTGGCCGTTCGGTGCTCGGAACCCCCGAGACGGTCCAGTCCTTTACCCCGGACCAGCTTCGCGGCTTTCTCGAACGCCAGTACTCGGCCGATCGCATGGTCATTGTCGCCGCCGGCGGGCTGAAGCACGAAGACTTCGTGCGCGAGGTGGAAAGCCGCCTGGGCAGTTTCCGCAGCAAGGCCGAAGGCACCACACCGCCCTATGCACACTATGTGGGCGGTGACTTCCGCGAGCACCGCGATCTCATGGATGCGCAGATCATTCTGGGCTTTGAGGGCCGTGCCTACCATGTGCGCGACTTCTATGCCTCGCAGGTGCTCTCCACCATTCTCGGCGGCGGCATGTCCTCGAGGCTTTTCCAGGAAATACGCGAGAAGCACGGCCTCTGCTACTCGGTCTATGCCTTCCACTGGGGATTTTCGGACACCGGTATTTTCGGCATCCACGCGGCGACCGGCAAGAGCGACATTGAAGAGCTTGTGCCCCTGCTCCTCGGCGAGTTACAGAAAGCGGGGCAGGCCATCGGCCAGGACGAGCTCGACCGGGCACGTGCGCAATATCGCGCCGGCCTCATGATGGCGCGTGAAAACCCGGCAAGCCGCGCCTCGCAGATCGCGCGCCAGCTTCTGCTCTACGGCCGGCCGATCGATGTGGACGAATTGATGGATCGCCTGTCCAACCTCACCGTTGATCGCCTGACCGATCTTTCGCAGCGTCTCTTCACCTCCAAGCCGACCGTTGCGGCGATCGGCCCCGTCGGCAGCCTTGCACCCTTCGAATCCATTCAGGATGCGCTCGCCGATCAGGGGTCCATGCCTCGCAAGCTCGCCGTGTAGGATCGTCGCAGACATATGCTGGACGTGCCCTTCTTCCGCCGCCCGCCTCCGGCGCTCAAGGGCGAAACCGTGTTCCTCAGAACACCGGTCATGGGCGATCATGCGGAATGGGCAGCCCTGCGCGATGAGAGTCGCGGCTTTCTCGTGCCCTGGGAGCCGAGCTGGGCACCCGACGAATTGTCCAGAAGCGCTTTCCGGCACCGGCTCAAGCGCTATCGCACCGAGTATGACAACGGCACCGGCATCAGTTTTTTCGTCTTCGATGCACCGACCGAAGCGCTGGCGGGTGGAATCACACTCTCCAACATCAGGCGCGGCGTCGCGCAGACCGCCAGCATAGGCTACTGGATGGGCGAGCGATATGCCGGTCGCGGCATGATGCTTTCGGCCCTGCGGCTGCTCATTCCCTATGCTTTCGACGGCTTGCGGTTGCACCGCCTGGAAGCCGCCTGTATTCCAGACAACAAACGTTCTGTCGGTTTACTTGAAAAAGCCGGATTTCAGCGCGAAGGCCTGCTCAGGTCCTATCTCAGGATCAACGGTACTTGGCGTGATCACTATCTCTATGCGCTGGTCGCTGAGGAGCGTCACGTGCCTGCATTAGAAACACGAGGCTGATTTCCTTGTCGCGTTCCCTCTTCCCCGCTTTTCTGGTGGCCCTGGCCGCGGCATTCATCACCCTTGTTTCAGCCGTCGGCACGGCAGAAGCGATCGAACCGATCAAGATCGCCCGTGATGATGTGGCGCTCGATCTGTCGGGAGCGGTGGAAATCTACCGCGCGCAGGGAGACGCGTTTCAGGTGTCGACAGCGCCCGACGTCGACGGCATCGTCCGGCGCATCGAGGTGGAAGCGCAGGATGAACGTTCCACAGGAGACTGGGCGGTGTTCGCGCTCGCCAACACGACGGACCAGCAGCTTGACCGCCTCATCGTGGCGCCGCATTTCCGTCTGGTCGGCTCAGGCCTTGTCTGGCCCGACCTTGGCTCGCAGCGCATTGCCGCCATTACACCGAGTTCCGGTTTCACGCTCGACAGGCAGGAAAGCCCGGATGCGGATGAGTTTCACGTCACGCTCAATCCCGGCTCTGTCGTCACCTTCGTCGCCGAGCTTTCCTCGCCAAACCTGCCGCAGGTCTATCTGTGGGATCCCGGCGCCTATAAGGACACGGTGAACGCCTACACGCTCTTCCGCGGCATCGTCATCGGCATTGCCGGCCTGCTGGCCCTGTTTTTGACCATCCTGTTCGTGGTCAAGGGAACCTCGATGTTCCCGGCCACGGCGGCGCTGGCCTGGGCGGTTCTTGCCTATATCTCCATTGATTTCGGGTTCCTGAGCAAGGTGATCGAGATTACGCCTGGCAACGAGCAGATATGGCGCGCCGGTACCGAGGTCGGTCTGGCCGCCACGCTTGTGGTTTTCCTCTTTGCCTATCTCAATCTCAACCGCTGGCACGACCATTTCAGCTATGGCGTGCTCGCCTGGATCCTGGGTCTCGGCATCATTGCCGGTTTCGCCATCATCGACCCCGCCGTGGCGGCCGGCATCGCCCGCATTTCCTTTGCCGCCACAGCCGTGGTCGGCCTTGGCATCATCATCTATCTCAGTCTTCAGGGCTATGACCGTGCCATCATGCTGGTTCCCAGCTGGGTCATGATCATCGCCTGGATGGTCGGCTCGTGGATGGCGATCACCGGGGTTCTCGACAACGACATTGTCCAGCCGGCAATCGGCGGCGGCCTTATCCTGATCATTCTCCTGATCGGCTTCACAGTCATGCAGCACGCCTTTGCCGGCGGCGCTCTCTTCCAGGGCCTGTTCAGCGACATGGAGCGTCAGGCGCTGGCGATCTCTGGCTCGGGAGACGTGGTCTGGGACTGGGACGTTTCGCGCGACCGCATCATCACGCGACCCGATGTCAGCCGCCAGCTCGGCCTCCCCTCGGGCAGCCTGCATGGCCCGGCCCGCGACTGGCTTTCAACCCTCCATACCGAGGACCGCGACACATTCCGCACGACGCTCGACGTGGTGCTCGAACAGCGCCGCGGGCGCATCTCCCAGTGCTTCCGCCTGCGCGGTGCGGACGGTCATTATCACTGGTTCGATCTGCGCGCGCGCCCTGTCATCGGTTCCGATGGCCAGGTCATCCGCTGTGTCGGCACCATGGTTGATGTCACCGAGCAGAAAAAGGCTGAAGAGCGCCTCCTGCACGACGCGGTTCATGACAATCTTACCGGGCTTCCAAGCCGGGAGCTGTTCCTCAACCGGCTCGATGCGATCATTTCCATAGCCCGCATGGAGCAGCAGGTACGACCGACCGTCTTCGTGATCGACATCGACCGTTTCAAGCAGGTCAATGAGGAGCTCGGCATCTCGGTGGGCGACACGATCCTGCTCACCATTGCCCGCCGGCTGCACAGGCTCCTGAAGCCGCGCGATTCGCTCTGCCGCCTGTCCGGCGACCAGTTCGCCATGATCCTTCTGTCCGAGCAGGAGCCAGCGCGCATTGCCGCCGTGGCAGACGCGGTCAAGCAGGCGATCCGCACTCCGGTTACCTTCGCCCGCCGCGAGATTGTCCTCACCTCCTCCATCGGCCTCATTTCCTGGACCACGACACAGGAATCGGCGGAGGAGATGCTCAAGGACGCCGAACTCGCCATGTATCAGGCCAAGCGTTTCGGTGGCGACCGGATCGAGCCCTTCCGCCCTGCCTTCCGCTCGAACGACAACAATCGCCTGCGCATGGAGGCGGATCTGCGCCGCGCGATCGAACGTTCCGAGCTTAAGCTTGTCTATCAGCCGATCATTCGCCTGGAAGATCAGACCATTGCCGGCTTCGAGGCTCTTCTGCGCTGGGATCACCCGCGCCGCGGTGCCATCCCGCCATCGGACTTCATACCGATTGCCGAGAGCTCCGGCCTGATCGTCCAGCTTGGCCTTTTTGCCATGCAGCAGGCGGCCGAGGATCTTTATCGCTGGCAGAAGCAGTTTCCGGATTTGCCGCTCGTCATGTCGGTCAATCTCTCAAGCCGGCAGCTTATCCGGCGCGATCTCGTGGGCGACGTACGGTCTGTCATCGCCCGTTCGGGCGTTTCACCGGAGAGCTTCCGGCTTGAGCTGACCGAATCCGTGGTCATGGACAATCCCGAGCAGTCCGCCCATGTGCTCGAGAAGCTGAGGCAGATCGGCATCGGCCTGTCGCTGGACGATTTCGGCACGGGCTATTCTTCGCTGTCCTATCTATCGAGCTTCCCTTTCGACACCATCAAGATCGACCGGCGCTTCCTGGAAGATCACAGCGCACGTGGCATCGTCATGGTGCGTTCCATGGTCAAGATGGCCAAGGAGCTCGAACTGTCCGTCGTGGCGG
The DNA here is from genome assembly GCF_056431025.1 of Nitratireductor lacus. NCBI lineage: Bacteria > Pseudomonadati > Pseudomonadota > Alphaproteobacteria > Hyphomicrobiales > Phyllobacteriaceae > Nitratireductor > Nitratireductor lacus. The sequence goes on from NZ_JBWKMB010000026.1 coordinate 54,719, forward strand.
AAGGCGTGGTCGATCACCAGGATGCGCAGCAACTTGCCGAGATGGGGTGCGACTACGCCCAGAGCTTTGTTTTCGGCGAACCGGAAGATGCCGAAACCACCGGCAAACTCCTGTTCGAGCATACCACCGCAGCCAAGTCTTGAGGTTAAGGAGGCAGGACGTGGGCCGGGAAGAGGCCTTTCCTCTCAGGCGTGGCCGGCAATCTGGCTGAGATTTGCCGCATCAATGCCAATCGATGCGAGGACGCCATCATATTTCTGTTCGATATTGCCCTCGAACAGGAGCTGCGGCGTTGCCGGACAGGTCAGCCAGCCGTTCTCGCCGATCTCCATTTCAAGCTGCCCGGCGCCCCAGCCGGCATAGCCGAGCGCCATCAGGGCATGACGCGGCCCCTGGCCGAGCGATATGGCTCTGAGCATGTCGACCGTGGCCGTCAGACAGATGCTGTCGGAAACCGGCATGGAAGACTCCACAACATAGTCGTCCGTATGCAGCACGAAGCCCCGGCTTCGGTCCACGGGGCCGCCATTGCGCACGGGCATGTTGCGCGCTTCCTGCGGCAGCCGGATGGCTTCCGACTGTTCTAGAATGCCGAGCTGCACGAGGATATCGGGAAAAGCGAGCTGCTGCGGCTGGTTGATGATCAGCCCCATCGCCCCCTCCTCGCTATGGGCGCACAGATAGATCACCGCGCGCGCAAACCGTTCATCGCGCATGCCGGGCATGGCGATCAGGAAATGGTTTTCCAGATATGGAAGTGCCGTCATTTCCTTTTGTACCCTTGGTCCCTGCTGCATTCTGGGTTTCCGTGCTTTCAGCCTAACCCGTTTTCCCATGGCGTGAAAGGCGGATATCGCCCTGCCGCAGGCCGCCTGTCACGCATTTATGATGCTGCCAGAGCGAAGTGTTCCTTGCCGGCCCGGCCTCTCCGCTGCACTCTCCCACCATGATTCGAGCCGCATCCCTGACCCTTGCACTGATCATGGCCCCGCAGGCACATGGCGCGTCCAGCCAATGGCAGGAAAGCGAGGGCGGATCGGTTCGTCTCGTTACCGTCGGGCTTCCGGATGAAGACGGTCGTCTCCGTGGGGCTCTCGAAATCAGTCTCAAACCTGGCTGGAAGACCTATTGGCGCAACCCGGGCGCTGCCGGCATCCCCCCGCAGATCGATGTCTCCCGCAGTTCCCATATCCGCGCGGTCGAAGTGCAGTACCCGGCCCCGGAACGCATTCATGACGGTGAAACCCAGTGGGCGGGCTACAGGCAGTCCGTTTCGCTGCCCATCACCTTCACACTCGACCAGGCGAACGCTGCGACACTGATCGATGCGGACGTGTTTCTCGGCATCTGCGAGACGATCTGCATCCCCTTCCAGGCCTCCTTCACCTTCGACCCCGGCGCTGACGCCGACAATGTCAGCGACGCGCTCGCGGTCCGGCGTGCGTTCGCCTCCCTTCCCGCCCCCGCCGATGCGACGTTTGGAATCGCTTCTGTAGAGAAAACGGGAGGCGCGCTTGTCCTAAAAGGGAGCGTGCCCGCCTCGACGCAGGATCCAGTCCTCTTCCTCGATCATGCGCACGCTCATTTGCTCGGGACACCGAGGCTGGAGGCCATTGATGACGGCGCCACCAGGTTCGTTGTTGAAATATTGGACGGCGATGTCGGGAAACTTGAAAATAGCGATCTTATATATACGCTGACGGCTGATGGAGAGGCTGTCTCAGGGGATATTGAAATCCCCTGAAAATCATTGATTTTAAATAGTTTTCAGGAGCCCCTGATGAAAGTTTCCGTTGGTGATCGCATTCCCGATACAAACTTCAAGAAAGTGAGCGCCGAAGGCGCGAACGATGTCGCCGCGCCCGACTTCTTTGCAGGGCGCAAGGTCGTCCTCTTCGGCGTACCCGGGGCCTTTACCCCGACCTGCAGCAACAGTCATCTGCCGGGCTTTGTCGAAAATGGCGATGCGATCCGCGCCCGTGGCGCCGATGACATCGCCGTCATCTCCGTGAACGACGCCTTCGTGATGCAGGCCTGGGCCGGTTTCACAGGCGCAGAAGACAAGATCACCTTCATTGCCGATGGCAATGGCGATTTCACCAGGGCGCTCGGCCTCGATACCGATCTTTCGGTTGCGGGTCTCGGCAGCCGTTCCAAGCGGTATTCGATGATCGTCGATGACGGCGTCGTGAGCGCGATCAACATCGAGGAGAATCCCGGACAGGCCGAAACAAGCGGCGCCGCCCGCATCCTCGATCAGCTTCAGGCGCAGAATCACCTGGCGTCCGCATAAATGCGGAAAAGCAGACAGATAGAACGGAGCGATGTTTCCCTAGTACTACAGTTGCAGATGGCCTCTTTTCTTGTAGTGAGCGATCATGGCCTGGGCTTGATGCCGTCGTCGCCAAAGCGACCAGGCGAAAATGAAG
>NZ_JBWKMB010000027.1:0-50942 GCF_056431025.1 Nitratireductor lacus
AACTTCGACTTCTTCATGGAATTCTCCTTCTCCCATGGCAGGGATCATAATTGGAAAATTCCAGTTCAGAACGGTCCGAAATCCGGGTGGCACGTCAAGTGAGTTTGGCGTAAAAAAAAATACCGTTACAACCGCCGAATGGACTGACGGTATTCGGCAAAGCGCCCGAGTTCAAGCCTTCGGTATACCGTCAGACATACCGACAAAGCGGATTTTATGCTCAAATTGGCAAAGGCTGGCCAAAATTGGGCCAGGCTGGAAAATCTATCAATTTCAATAAATTAGGGCCGGCGGAAGTTTCCTCACGCCAGCCCCGATTGGAAAATGGCTATTCCCACTCGATTATCAACAAAAGAAATTAATCGTTTAAAAACAATTAATTATAATATCAACCTCGTACGATGCCATGAGAAATACCACATGCCACTCAATGACACGCAGGGAACCTCTTTCACCTCGTTAAGTCACGCATTGTCTCCCACTAGACCCTATAAGAAGTGCTGGAGCAGCTCAAAGCAACCGCGTTCCGATGCTTGCGCAAGCTTGAGACCGCCTGCATCTCGATGCGCTCCAGCCGGAGCCGGATATCATTCCGATCCCGCTTGATGGGGCAACGCGCCCAGCCTCAATTGGGCCTCGGTGATCTCCACCCGCACGGGAACTCCTAGAAGCCGCTCAGCTTCCTTCTGGTGTTCCATCACATCGCCTTCGACTGGCAGGCTGGTTAGAACCACCTCGCCGGTTCGTTCGTCCGCATGCGTACCCTGTAGGCCAGGAAAGAGGCCGGCCAGCTCAGCGGAGTTGTCTGTCAACGCCTGGCGCAGCTCGGCCTGGGTGTAGGGCACGCCGGTAATGAAGTTCACCACCAGGGTTTCTCCGCACACATCGTCGAAAACCTGCGATTCAACCGGGTCCACGCTGGTCAGCCGCACAACAATACGGTGTTCTGGGGTGTTGTCCCGATAGATGCCGGCGAGGTGCTCTCGGTGTGTGGTGCGCAGTTCCTCGATCAGGCCATCCGTGGCGAGCTGCACCCGGAGACGATCCCGCTCGGCCTCGGTGTCACCGTCCAGAAAATCGGCGCTGCAATCGAATGCCTGCCGGGCCTCGGCATGGGCCTCGATGGCCAGCGTTGAGAGAAGGGCGGTAAAAATAACGACGATTCTGCTTTTCATCATGTCTCCTCATCGGCAATGTATTGGCCAGAATTTTGACACCAAGGGCCCTTCTTTTGAGTGTTGTTGCCACATCCAGTTCGCCACGGCCAGGCTTCGGCCCGGTCCTCGTCGCTCTGGGGGCCATGCTGTGGGGCACGGTCGGCATCGCGTCCAAAACGCTCTACGGCATCGAGGACGTGCCGCCGCTGGTGGTTGGGTTCTTCCGCCTGGCTCTGGCCGTGCCGCTGCTGGCCGCCTGGTGCTGGTGGCGGCTCGGGCCGGCCACCTTCCATTTTCCCGGCCGCGATCTGTTCCGCATCGCCACCCTGGGTGTGGCCATGGCGCTCTACCAGGTGTTCTATTTCCAGGCCGTCGCCCTGATTGGCGTGGCCTTGGCCACCCTCATCACCATTTGCTCGGCCCCGGTCTTGGTCGGCGCGGCCGCCGTGATCCTCCTGGACGAGCCGGTGACACGCCGGATCGTGACGGCGTTGCTGATCGGTCTGGTAGGGGCGGGCCTCTTGGTGGGCGTGCCGTCGGACGCCGGCGACCCGGTCGGCGTGCTGCTGGCCCTGGGGTCGGCGCTCTCCTATGCGGTGTTCGTGCTGTGCAGCCGGTCCCTGGCACACCATGACCCTGGCAAGATCATCGTCGTGGGGTTCGGGGCGGGGGCTTTGTTCCTAGCTCCGTTCGCTCTCACTGCCGATGTCCAGTTCGGTACCTGGTCGGTGTCGGCATGGGCGGCGCTGCTGTATGTGGGCCTGGTGCCCACTGCCCTGGCGTACCTGCTGTATTTTCGAGGGATGCGGGACACGCCGGCAACGCCGGCCAGCATCCTGGCCCTGGCGGAACCGCTGACGGCCACCGTGCTGGCCTTCGTGCTGTTCGATGAACGTTTGAGCCTGCCGGCGATTATCGGGGCGGCGCTGCTCATGCTGACGATGGTTATCCTGCTGCGGGGATCTAGGCCGGGGAAGGGGACGCCAGAGGGGAATTGAAAAGGGCGGCTCTTGGCCGCCCTGGGTGTTACTGCTTTTCACGCTTCTCGCGCCTCCGAAGCCCTGCAAGGCGCTCTGCTTGAGATTGCCCCCACTTCCCGGCAGAAAAAAAATAGCGATCTCTGAAAGCGTCCAGACGCTCCCGCAGGCGTTCCATCTGAGGTCCGTAGCCTTTCGCGTCAAGCATTTGACCCAAGGCCCAGAACGCAAAAATTATGCAACACACCAAAGCCAGCACTAGCATCCATTCCGAGATGGTTTGCGGGGGAATGTTGAAGTCCATAACAACTCCTGGGTGATTAGTTTCGCAGTGCCCGCCGAATCTCGGCGCGGGCCTGTAGAAAATCCTCGCGGGTCGCGAGGCCCGTTTCGGCCTGGTAGAACAGGACCATGAACATGTTAGCCGTTGCCTCGGCCAGCGGCCCCAGCTCGCGGGCCGCGGCCTGGTCCAGCCAGTCGATGGTGTTCAGCCCCGCGGCCGCGTGCTGAATTGCTTGTGAAACATCGGTAGTATATTGCGTTGCCATGTCGATCACCTCTCGCACAGGTGGTCAATGGAAGTGCCGGCCGTGCACACCTGCCGCCGGCCGGCGCGTTTTCAGGTCCTAGAACCCTTCCTCACAAACTGAGCGACTTCGGATTTTGTATCGACGCTGGCGTCCGTGTTTTGCATCATGTCCATCGCCGCTTCTGCAAAGCCGGACTGTTCTTCCTGCATTCGCGTACCACTGCCCACTCCTCCCGTAAGGCTATTGCCATCAAACCTGGGCGCGTCGTTGGCTCCCATAGCATTATCGACCTTCGCCGCCAGGCCTTCGGGACTTCCTGGTGTTGGAATTGGAGCCTGCTTTGTTTTGCCCGTTGCTAAGTTCGCCATGGTGTCAGCACCGAACCGGGTCATCTTAGCCGCTGCACCTGCAATGCCTCCCTGAACGCCGCCGAGAGGGCGAGCAAGCAGATCGCTGCCAGCGTTGATGTTCTGACCTGCCATAGAGGCGGCGGCCACGATCTTTCCGGCACCGGCCGTGGCAAGGCTTCCGACAGTCATTGCAGCAGCACCCGCCGTGGTGGCCGCACCGAACATGGCGCCGGCACCAAAGCTGCCCGCAGCACCCACACTGCCAACGGCGCTGCCCGTGACAATGCCGGCGAGCATTGGGGGAATCTTGTTCACGAGGAACAGCAACATCACCCCAACCACTAGAATCACACTCAGATCGTGTTTCGACAAACCATCACTGATCTGCGCGTAATAGCCGTCGATAAAATCCTTGCCGATGGCGACGATAAGTACCATCCCCATTAACTGCGCCGCGATCCCGAGGATCGCGCGGTAGTAACCGATGGCCAGCTCGGAGGTCCAACGGCTGCCCCCCATACCCAAGAAGAACACTCCGCCATAGAGCAAAACCCAAGCGGACACCTGAACAATCAGCAGATTCACCGCGATAATGGCCATGATAATCAGCATCACGAGACCAAGAACTTGCATGATGAGCGAATCCGCCCAGCCACCCAATCCAATCCCCCTGACCGATTCGCGCGCCTTCTCATCCAGCTCGAAGCCCATATCCAGGATGGCGGAAGGGCCGAGTTTGGTGGACCCGAGACCTCCCGCCTCCCCGGCAAGCTGTTTCAACGAATCCACAATGGTGCCGGCGATGTTGTAGCCGGAAACCGCATTGGACAGGAAAAACCAAAAAATGCCGATGAACATGGTAAAGCGGAAGAACTCGGCGAAGAACTCGCCAATATCGGCCTTCCGCAAAATCATGGTTCCGGCAGTCCAGACTAAAGAGATCGTCGCTAGGGACCAAAATAGCCGGGTTGCCGCACTGACGATGGTGCTGCTCCATTGCGAGGACGCACTTTCGAACCGGCTCAGTGCATCATCCATGACGTTGGCACCTTGAACGTCAGCAAGCGCCGGTTCGGCAACGAGCAGGATCACCGCGAGAGTCAATAACCCTTTCCAAACGTTGGATTTCATCAGTTCCACCACTTAGCGATTAATATTTGGATGGAGCGCTTGGCTTGAAACCAGGCCTGTTCAAAGCCTCGATCCTCTTGATCGTTTCGCACTCGTCGAGGAACGCGATCCGATCCGCTTCCCGGCTCATTTGGTCCAAAGCCTTCTGGATGTAATCGTCCGCGCAGGTGCTTGCTGTCGCCTCTACCTTGGAGTCGCCGCAGCCGGCCAAGCCGACCGCGATGACCAGTGCCGCGATGAAACGCATCGTTTTCATACGCCCTCCTCAATATTTTGACGGAGCACTGGGCTTAAACCCGGGCTCGTTTAGTGACTCGATTATCGCGTCCGTCCTGGCTTTCTCGTTGGCCTCATCCTGCATTTTGGCGGTGACGGCCGCTTGTTGCGCTACCAGCGCCGTGCGCATCTGAAGGAGCTGATAGGCTTGTTGGCCTGCGAGCTGATTGGCGTAGCCGATGGCTTCCATCTGACCGCGCGCGCCCTTCGCGGCGCCCTGAAGCCGTTTGAGCTGCCGGGCGTCATCCTTTAGGTCTTCGAGCTGACCGGCGGCAATTTCCGCGCTAGCTTTGTTGGCCTCGGTGCGCGCTTCTGATGCCACCGCCTTCGCCTCGTCCAGCTTGGCGCGTTCCGCAGCAGTGCAGTTGCCGCCGTTGAAGCACGGACTGTTCCGGTAGAAATCCAGGTCCTGGAATTTCTCAAGGTAGCTATCCAGGCTGCCGAACTGGTTTTGCAGTTGGCTGAGCCGGTCGGTGGCGGCCAGCAGGCCGTCGATGGTGCCCTGGGCCTGGTCCCAAATCTGCTGGGCCGGGGCGAGCGAGTTTTGCAGTTGGTTTTCATACTGCTGCAACTGCGTCTGGTACTGCTCGATCTGCTTGAGCGTCTGAGACGCGCTCTCGATCGCGGTCATGATGTTTTGCGTCAGGTTGGTGCCGTCCATTACAGGGATGCCGGCATGAGCTGGCGAAAACGGAATGGCGACCAAGCTCAGAACGGCGGCCGCACTGATGGCGATGATGGTTTTACGCATCGTCGGATTCCTCCGGTTTGATTGAATTTTTAGCGGCTAAATTGGCCGGGCCAGGAACGGGCTGGCTTAGCAGGTTGCCAGCCAGGAGATCAGCGACAGCCTCGGTCGGGTAATAGAATTTGCGCCCGACTTTAACGCGTCGTGCATGAAGAACTTTGGCCCACTCTTCCACACGAATTGATAACGCCGCCTTGACCGTGGCAGGGCGCCTGTTCAGAACTTCGCCTAATTCGTCCGAGTCAAGCGTGGGGCCATATTTCTCCAGAAGAAACTCAAGTGTTCGGCTCACAAAAAAGCACCTCGTAGAAATGAATCACAAGGTGAATATTGCCGAAACTTCTGCCATTATTTAGTGTATGTTTTGGGATTTTTTTCTACACCATATAGAACCAGATATTATTTAGCTAAACACTTATGAAAAACCGCACTGAACTCGCACGGGAAATCACCCAATCAGTAGCCCTTTTGTATGAATTAGCACGACGGGTAGCGATTCCAGAAAAGCCGGAAACGGCTTATAGCTGCTACCATTTTTCCAGCGTTTACGATGGCTATTCGCAGGAGGCCACGCAAACGAACACAACAAAAAAATGGCACCCGTTTTTCCGGGGTGATCGACCGCTAACAAAGCGGGCGTTGGATATGCTGGAATCGGTTCCAATGTGGGCGGATGCACGACAGGTCTACCACAGCGGCCCCGCTGGCCTCTGGCGGGCGCTGTGGGGCGATATGTGCGATCAAGTTGCCTGTGTTCGGACTCATCCGAACTGCACTCCTAAAACCTCCTTGCACGATGCATGCCGTTTAGTTGAAATGTCAGTGCTGTGTGCCGGGAAAGGGGAGATCAGCCTCGTCGACCTTGTGCGGTCCGTGGCGCTCTACCGGTTGCGCTTGGAGATTGAACCAGCGGCTCGAATCGATGGCATCGGTTTGAACATGGCCGGTTGCGCATGGAGCCTGATACAAAGCTGTCTCGACGAAAGCGCCGTTTTGGGTGAGCTGGATGCACTCAGGGTCAAGGAACCGATCCACCGGGAGCTAGCCGCTCTTGAAACAACGCGGGCGGCCACCACCCCTCGATTAGCCCTTTGATTGAGGATGTCGTAGCTGGGGGTAAACAGAATCCATCGGAGTGTAGCTGGCAATCAATCAACAACATGCCACGCCGTGGCCGCGCTGAACGAGGTCGTTGATGAAGATGGCTTTTTCTCCACCTGATGAACGACAGGCACAGCATGACAATCATTCCCGTTGCGGGGAACGATACCAGTTGAGCGCCAGTCCATCTCGACAAGTAGGTGCTAGCAACCTAAGCACTGGTCAACCATTGGGCCTTGGCCGCTCCGCCACGCTGTGCGTAGTCCAATCCATAAACCATCAGGTCGGCGAGGTGCGCATCCACAGCCCCCCTCGATATACCCGGTTGCACACCAAAGATTTCAAACACCAGTCCCGTTGGCGGGGTGTTTTCAAGCGCCTGTTTCAGGATGTCGAGATTTCCTCGAATAAACTGCGACGGATTACGGTGACGACCTGGGTTGATCCGATGCTCAACGTGCTGAACAAGCACTGTAGCATCGCAATAGGCGATGGATTTCAACATTTGCCCCGACACTTCATAGACATCGCCTACGCGCCCACCTGAAGGTGCGCCACCTGCGCCTTTGCAGTGGTAAAGCCTGACCACGAGGGAGCCGTCCGGATTTTGTACAACTGCTATATAGTCGGCCGCCTCTCCGCTACGGTGGTCATAAACTAGCACAATAAGGTCAGCCAGTTCACACAGATGCTTCTCCAACCACCCATGAACACTGAGCCTTCCATCTGGTTGGTTAGGCCCGAATTCCAGGTCAATCTTGCAGTTATCCCAGGCAAGAACTTCGGCATCGCCATCACGAAGCTGCGTGACGACATTGGCTGCTGCGGCAGTAAGATTGACACCTATGAATGACGACTTGTCCGCTGCGTAAAAGACCGGAGGATGGTAGGATAGCCATGATGCCAGGTCCGTCCATTCATCATATCCTGAGACGATCTCTATGTCGTTTGCCCCGACCTTTGTGAACAAAGCTCCGCCCCCAAGGTCGAAGCAAAAGCTACTGCTGAAAGTATCGGAGACGACATCGAAGGCCATGGCCGAACGCGCTGCGTTTACCTGGAAATTGGCGAGATCGAGGTCGGTGATAATCCCATAGGTCCAAGGAGCTTCAAGTCCGGCCCGCCACCGGACGCGTAGCGCCAGGCGATAAGCTTGCTTGTGCCAGCCGGCGGCGATGATATGTTCCGGAATTTGGCGCAAGGTGCGCGCGTGCTGAATGATGTCGAGTTGCGATGCCGAAATCCCGCCGCCACCACCAAGTCTTCCGTTCAGCACAGTAATCCACTCGATGTATTCGGCGACCGTAAGACGTTGGTTAGACCAGATGCGCGAACTGCTGCTGGCACCTATCGTCTCACGTACCTCATCACCACCCACGCCGCTTCCGAAAAAGTGGCCCTGCGAATAGGCGCGGGCATCTCCAGTTGTAATTGCGCGCTCCGCCGCCGGACCTGTCATAACACGGTAAGACTCAGCCTGGGAATTCACTGCCGTGTTCCTCAAGCCGACATTGTAGAACCTAAGGCTGTTAAGCCCACTCAAGGCACGGCGCGTGCGCTCGTAGCTGATCGGTCTATGCTGATCAGGCAGCGACGCCTGTATGAGATCCTGATAGATGCGAGCGGTACGACGGGTCGAGCCGATATAGCACAAGTGCGATGCTTGATTGTAAGCCAGTAGAAATGCATCATGCCGCACGTTCAACAGCACATCGGAAGTCGCCCAGTTGGGTGGCGATGTGTCTACGGTCAGAAGCAACGTCACCAGCCCGTCTTCTGATGTCCACTGCTTAGCCACCCTCAAGTTGCGGCCAATAATGGCTCCAAATTGTGAGAAATCCGGCTGAGCTTGGCACTCGAATATTTGAGCGTGCGCGTAGAGCTCCAGTAAGAGAGGAGTCACGGAATCGTAGTCAGAGTCGGCCTGCTTGCTTATTTTGAGGAAATCCAGGACCTGACGGTCAGCTTCCGCCTCCGCAATCTGTGCACGCGCAACCTCGTCTATCATCTCTGCGATGTCGACGCCTTCCTTGAACAGCTTGACCGAAGCGTCTTTAAGTCGTGAGAGCGGTGCAACGAGCGTTGCATCGCCAGTCGCGGCATCGTTCGTACGTGCGAAGCGGCCAATGAACTGCAAAGTAGGGACTAGGGAGCGGTGCGGAGCGTGCAGCGCCGCGATCTTCAGCTTGGGGAAGTCATAGCCCTCACCGAACATGTCGACGCAGACGACACCATCGATCTCACCCGCGAGCAGTTCAGCTTCAGCCTTGTCCTGGGTGCGCTTCGATGCATGACTGTTGATAGTTCTCACACGTGCCCCCGCCTCTTCGTAGAGCCCTACCAGCTGCCGCGCTGACGCTATCGTCGCGGCACGGGCAAAAATGCGATGATCATAGCCGTTTGCTTGGTCAGCGCGCAGCCGCGCGACTGCCGTTCGCGCAACTGACCGGTCAATTTCGTCATCATCGTTGGCATTCCGCACTGGTGCCGGCGTGAACGTGACGCGCCCGAAAGCAGATTCTTTCGCAGCTTTTGAAACCGGATACCAATAGGCCATTCTGCCTGGGATTACCTTTCTATCCCGACGGAAGGGTGTAGCGGTCAAGAATACAAACTTTGCTCTGGGGTAATGTGCGAGGAAAGCTACCCATGTTTCTGCAGGGGCATGATGTGCCTCATCGAAGATGATCAGGTCAAAAAGGTTCTTTGCAGCCTCTGGCGCAACAACCGGAGAGAAACTCTGCGGTGTCGAGATAACGACGTCTTGTTCTTCAATTTTTGACCATGCCAAGGCGTCGGCGGGGGCACCCTTTTGACCGAGCACTGCGGGGTCAGGAGTAGTGGCGGCGATGACGCCGAGACGACGAAGGACAGAGAGCTCCTTAAAATGGCTAGTCGTTTGCTGCCGCAAAGCGTCAGATGGCTCTACGACCAGCATCCGACGAGCCCGCAACAAAAAGGGTAGGGCCATTAAGAGCGCCGTCTTCCCATAACCTGTCGGTAGGGACAGTATCGCTGGCTCATCATAAACCGAAAAATGCGCTAGCACGGAGTGCAATGCGCCCAATTGACCTGGACGAAAGCCCGTATTTGGCGCACCGATCAGATTTAATGCAAGATCATTGTCAGTAAAGTATGTCATATTGCCCCCCCTCCTTGACTGGACAAGATTCCGATACAATTCTCAAGTGCCGACAACCAGGTATCGTTTATGCTGTCGAGACAACCTTAGAGCAGCAAGGTTTTTCATTTAGGCTTGAGCTTGCTATCCAAGGAATTGATCGAAAATTTCAGCGACATCTTCCCGACGAAACGCCCACCATCGTGATCCAGACAGCCGAAATCAGCCGATCAACTCATGCCTCCACAGGAGAATCTCAGTGCAGCGATGGGTCGGTTTAAGCCATCTGGCCCGCTTCAGAACTTTACACTCTCTTCGGCTACCCTTGCAGAGCCCGGCTTTCTACAACACTGACCGCATCTAGGGACAACATGAGTTTCCGGCCGACCGCTCCTGTGTGCGCTTCGGCATCTCAAAAGATGCTTCGCTATTACTGGCACCACTCCGCAATTTTAGCCGCTAAAAAGGTTACTACTCAGCCCTCGGCCGAACCACGCCCATCATCACCTCGCCAAGCTCGTCTTGCGTTTCTTCAATCTTCGAGAGGAGGGCGTAGATCGTCCCTTCACCAAACCGGGCAGCCCGGATGTCATCTGTGAGCCACAGCTTGAGCAAGCCGCCGAGCCGCCCAAGGTCGCCATTGATGCGGGCCATCTCGCGGACGTGCTCGTAGTCCACGATGCCGGTGATTTTGTATCCCATACCGACCGTCAGCAGGAACGAAGACAGGCTCATTCCGGCCGCAGCAGCATTCTGCTCAATCGCAACCCGCTCGTTGGGCAGACAGTAGACCTTGATAGGCGTGCTGCCTTTTCTCGTGGGCTTTTCGTCGTCCATCATCAGCTGTCCTCATCTGATATGCCGGCGGTAGCCGGCCAGCCTCGCAGAGCAGGATTCTCGTTGAGCACCCCTGGTGCGAATAAGGGAAAGTGAAGATGGAACGCCCGCTTGCGGGTGGGCCTACTTCACCTATCCTGCCCGGCTTTCGCCGTTGAAAACTCCAAGGAAAGTCTATGCTAGAATCTCGGTAATTTCTTGCATCCCACTTGTAAAAACGGTGGCGCCCCAAGGGGCGCTAGGACCCGTGACAAATGCAGGTATTTCCCTGAGTTTTCATTGCCTAATACAGGCAAAAACAGAGAAATCCCAACTGGCAGATGATCGCCTTTCCTGGAGCGACTCCATGAAGTATTAGAGGCTGGAAGATGGTTTGCGGCCTATCCGGCCCTCATCTGTCACAACACGCCAAGATCGACACAAAAAAGCGAAAATCCGGAGCAGATCGGCGCATTTTCGCGGCTTATTTGACACTTGAAGGGCAGAATGGACGTTCTGATTGTTCTCTTTCTGGTTTTCGTGGCGGCGCCGTTCGCGCTGCTGATGTGGATGCCCGGCTGGAAGTCGTTCACGGTCGCGGCCGTGGTGATGCTCGGCTTGGTGGCCTGGTTCTGGATCAGCTTCGCCTTGATGCCGTCTCGAAGCGGATTCGGTATGGCCATGGTCAATATCCTTCGTCACGCCACGGTCGTGTCGGTCCTGGCCGGCATCGGGATCAAGGCCGCCCTACTTCGGAGAAAAGGAGGAAGTGCATGAGAATCCTGCCGCCTGCCCTGCTGCTGATCTTCGTTGTTGTCATGGTGATGTTGCGCCTGGTCGCACCTGGGCCGCTGTTGGTGCCTGCCCCCTCCCACTGGCTTGGCTTGGTGCCAATGGTGGGTGGCGCGGTGATGGCCATGGCCGGCTCTCGGCACTTCAGCCGCGTGGGTACCAACATTCGTACCTTCGATGATCCCGATAAACTGGTGACAGACGGCCTGTTTCGGTGGAGCCGCAATCCCATGTATCTGGGCTTTGCCCTGTTCCTAGTCGGCTTGGCGGTATTGCTGCAGAGCCTGGTTGCGTTCGTCCTGGCCGCCGTGTTCATTGCGATCACCGATCGGTGGTACATCCGCTTCGAGGAAGAGGCGATGCGGCGGAAGTTCGGGGCCGCCTACGCGGAATACGCGCACCAGACACGCCGTTGGCTGTAACCGGAGGTGCGGCACGTGACACTCAACATCGACAACGCCATCAAGCTGATCGGGCATTCGTCGGATCACCCCGGTCTGGACACGCTACTGAACGATGCCGGCATCGAGAAGCGGCCGGAGGACGACGACGACTTTACCTTGAGGCAGATCGAGGCGGGCAACGGGGCCGTGGTGCTCCAGTTCACCGCAGTTTACCAGGACAGCTATGGGCCACCCCGGAGTGAGGGGCCGCTGATCCTGGAAGACGTGACGGTTCAGAATCGGCGTTTTGAACAGGGGGTCGGGCCATTCACGGGCACCCTCCCCCTGGGACTCCGGCTGGACATGACGCAATCCGAGATTATTGAGCGGTTGGGCGAGCCGACATCAAGCATGGAATTCCTCGGCGGGTTCTTCCTGACCTATGACGGGCTGTTTCCGGAGCTGACGGTGAATATCCGGTTGGACCTGGCTACCCGGATCATGCATTTCGTCCGCTTCATGCCGGTGGAACTACAGGAGGCTTGACGATGGCGGCCATCATCGGATTCGGAGCAGGGTATCTGGTTCCCCTTGGCGTTTTGATCTGGGCAATCGCGCGGACCGTATTGACCAGGCCGAGGGCGCGCTATGCCTATTTAGTGGCGATCGTCGGGATGGTACTGCTCCTTCTGTTGCTGCTCGGGTTTGCCGGCGGCGGTGGATTGGTGGGATTGTTCGGCTTGGCCGCGACCATCATCGGCCTTGGCTTGGGTGGCTTGTGGGACCGGGCCGGCGCCCGGGTGGTAAGCTGGGGGTTTGTTCTATTGGTTGGAATGGTCGCTCTTGGCGGCATTGTCGCCTGAGTTGCCGGAGCGGTCCGGCCGCAATGCGGTCGCTCGCCGTTTGGCAAAATGAGTTTCTACTTGATCATGCGGAATGGCAGGGCGCGGATCGTCTAGCGCCTCCTGGACCTTGGAGCGAAACCAAGCGTCGTGTGTCAGTTTCTCAGCCATCGCCCTGCCCCAAGATTCGCAACGCAACACGCAGGCCGGCCGAGGCAGCCATGCTCACCAGCTCGTCGAGTTGAAAGCGGTCGATTTGATCGCGCAGCAGCTCGCGACCGCGAGGCAGTGTCACCCCGAATTGCCGGGCGGTTTCAGCCTCCGTCCAGCCCTTGCGGGCGGCATGGTCCTTTAGGGCCGCAACGAGCCGGCCGGCGTGCTGTTGCACTGCGGTGTCCATCACGAAGCGCCGCCCTCCCTGTTGAGCCTGTCCGCCAGTCGCGTCATGAGGTCCATGCGCTCATGCAGGATCGCCACGACCAACGCAGGTGCGCTCTCACGCGGCAGGCAAAAGACGTAATGATGTTCACAGCGCCCCATTCGCAGCGCCGGATAGAGTTCGCTCATATCCTTGAAAGAACCCCGGCCGGTCGCGAGGCTGGCAATCCCTTCCTCCAGCTTGGCGATATAGCGACGTACCTGCGCCGCGCCCCATTCCTTGCGCGTGTAACGGATGATGCCGCGCACATCGGCTTCTGCCTCCGCAGTGAGGACGAAAGCCGTCAAGCGCGGTCCCCGGCAAGTTCTTCATTCAGAATTTCGTTAATGCTCTTCGTGGACACCTTCCCCGCAAGCCCATCGTTGATGCGGTTTCCCAGCAGGGTTTTCAGTTCCTGCCATGCCTGGTCGGCATCAGCGTCGCCGGGGAACAAGCGTTCGAGGGCGTATTGCTTGATGGTCTTACCCTGCAAGGCGGCCAGCGCCTTCAGGCTTTGGTGCTGCTGGTCCGTTATATCGATTGTCAGGCGGCTCATTAGATAAGCTCCGTAGAATTACACAAACCCACATTAGCACATATGTAGGCGCTCGGTCACCTCCCTGCCGGCACCGTCGCAAAACTCCTACTTTGTGCAACATGGCTGGAAGCACCTGTTTCCTTAGCGTTCATACGTTGCAAAAGTTAGTCGCAATAGGTCTATAATCTGCGACGCAATTTGCAACATGATTGTGACGCCATGAGAGACAAACGCGACCCTGGCACGCTTGACCTAGAAACCAGCCGCTTGCTGATCGGCTATGCCAGGGTATCAACCGATGACCAGGATTTGAGAAATCAGCGCGACGAGCTGCAAGCGGCCGGCTGTTTGCGCATCTTTGCAGAGAAGATCACTGGCACCCATGCGAAGCGGCCGGAGTTGGCCCGGATGCTCGATCATCTGCGCGCGGGCGACGTGGTGATGGTCACGCGCCTGGACAGGTTGGCCCGGAGCACCCGCGATTTGCTGGATATAGCCGAGCAGTTGCAGGCCAAGGGCGCGGGCCTTCGCAGCCTGGCCGAACCGTGGGCGGACACAACCAGCCCCGCCGGCCGCATGGTGTTGACCGTGTTTGCCGGCATTGCCGAGTTCGAGCGGAGCTTGATCGTTGACCGCACCCGGCGTGGCCGTGAGGCGGCGCGAAAGCGCGGTGTGCAATTCGGCCGCCGCCCTGCCCTCACGCCCGGCCAGGTTAAACATGCCCGTGAATTGCTGTCCAATGGCCGCACGGCGAACGAAACGGCCGAACTGCTAGGCGTGCACCGGGCAACGCTTTATCGCGCCCTGCGCAGCCAGGAGATGAGCCAGAGGGCCGCAACCAAACACGGTGCTTTCCACGAGGACACCTTGACCGAAAGCGCCGCCCTAGCGGCAGCAGGACAGGAGCACGACCAGTGACGGAGAGCAGCGAACCCCGCGTGCGCGAGCTGACGTCGGCCGAGATCGAAGCGCTACGCAAGGAGATGCATGAGGCTATCGAGTGGGCGCAGGCCGAACTGGCCCGCCAGAGGCGGCATATGGAAAACAAAGTAGTGAAAGCCTGACGCTTGTGTCAAAACAGAAAGCCAAATGCAGTGCGGCACACCACCTTTTGAAATATTGTTTTCAATTTAGTTTTGAAAATTTGAATTAATTCCATCTCGGCCTATTTCTAATGAGTGCAGCGGGGGGTCAAATGAAAAACTATTTCAACGATAGTCCAATCGAAAGCAGTGACGACGACCAATACGGTGTTGCTCCGTTTGCCACTGCACTGGCAAAAAGCATCTTGAATATTGAAGAGCCGATCGGCACCACAATTGCCTTAAATGGACCGTGGGGCTCTGGGAAAAGTAGCGCGGTCAATCTGATACGATCAGCGCTGAACGATGCCAATGATCCTCGACTTGTTGTCGCCGAGTTCAAGTGTTGGTGGTACAGAGGCGAGGAGGCACTGGCCCTCGCATTCCTTCAAAACCTTAACGCCGTGTTGGGCTCAACGCTCAAAAACAAGGTCAAAGATCTAGTTCCGAGGCTGGGGCGTGGGATCTTGCAGGCAGGCCCCATAATCGGGCCAGCAATCGCTCTCACTCCAGCGGGACCGTTGGCCGGGTTGATCGGCGGCGCGTTCGATTTCGCAAAGCGTTTCTTTCCTGGGGGGGACACCTTAGAAACAACCTTTCAAAAGCTGGCCGAAGTGCTAGCTGAACAAGATCGGCGGTTTCTCGTCGTTATTGATGATTTGGATCGGTTGAGTCCGGACGAGGCCCTCGCAATTTTTCGACTGATCAAGTCGGTGGGTCGGTTACCCAACGTGATGTACCTTGTAGTGTTTGACAGGCAACTCGCCGAGAAGGCGGTTAGCGAGAGCTACCCGTCGGAAGGCCCTCACTTTCTCGAAAAGATCATACAAGCAGGATTTGAGCTTCCGGCCCCACTTCCTACGGACCTCAACAATGCCGTGCTGGCATCGATTTCCGAGATTTGTGGATCGCCCGACGAGGACCAGATCGTTCGCTTCATGAATGTCTTTTACGACGTCATTGCGCCGTTCGTCACTTCTCCTCGTCACGTAAGCCGCCTCCAAAATGCTATGAGCGTGACGTGGCCCGCAATTGCCGGCGATGTAAACTCGGCCGACTTTGTGGCTCTGGAAACTCTCAGACTTTATGAACCAGGTCTCTTCTCAGCTATAAAATCAAACAAGCAATTAGTATGCGGTACGCAAGGTCAGGGCGATGTAAACGGAAACGACCAAAGCCGATTTGATGTCTTCCTTAGGGTTGTGCCGGAAGATCGGCATGAGCTCGCAAGAACGGCTCTTCAGCGGCTTTTCCCTCGGCTAGAAAATATAGGCTACACCGGCGAATGGGTAAGCGAGTGGAGTTCAGAACGCCGAGTCTGCGTCGAAGCGCATTTCGATACCTACTTTCGTCTTTCCCTCAGTGATGAGGTTTTGTCGGCGGCACAAATTGATGAAATCATCGATAAGGCTGAGGATCAGAACTTCATACAGTCAGCGTTTAGAGAGGCATCCAAAGTTGAACGCCGGACAGGGCAGTCAATGGTCCCAGTGTATCTCGACGAACTTACGACGAATGGGAGGCGGGTCGAAAAGGCAAAGGTTGAGCCCCTACTGAGTGCCCTGTTTGAAATCCATGACGAAATTGATCAGCAAAAGGATGACGAAAGAGGCTTCATGGCGATGGTGAACACGAGCCTTCGTTACCATTGGCTCATAAGGCGTCTTACGCGAGATCGTTTTACGATCCAAGAGCGAACGGAAGTCTACTTGGAGGCAACCAAAAATGCGGCACTGGGGTGGCTCGTGGATTTTGTCTCTTCTGCCAGAGGGGATTACCAGGAACGTGAAGGCCGGCAGCCCACAAGGGAGGAAGATTGCCTCACAACGGAAGCCGCCTTGCCCGAGCTTTCAGATCGTGCATTGAACGCAATTCGTTCTGCAGCCGGTGAAGGAACGCTCCTAGGTCATCCAGATTTGCTTTACATCCTTCATCGGTGGGTGGATTTTCTGGACAATGACCCATCTGAAGTTCGAGCTTGGACGGATGCGTTGCTAGCCGAGCCCAAGGGCCTAGTCACGCTCGCGCAAGCGATGACAGGGGAGTCGTGGTCCATGGGCATGGGTGGCTTCGGTTCACTCGGTGATCGTGTGTCGAAGCGTTCCGTTACCGCACAAATCAGGGATGACACGGACATTATTGACACCACGTCTTTTCATGAAGCGCTTGAAGCTGTTCAAGACAATGAGGCGCTTAACGATGAAGAGAGAGAAATTGTACGTGTTTTTCTTGAAGCATGGGATCGTCAAAGACGTGGAGGTGACGATTAATTTTCACCACGAACCACTTGCACGGAATAACTTCTCTGTCCGTCTAATGGAGACATTCATTCAAATCGCCGCAAAGTCCGCCCTCCAGTCTTTACAGACCTTCGCACATCGCGCAGCCAACGACTGCTTTCAGGAACGGCTTGAGAGCCAACGAACGTCCGAAATGGAGCCACGTTGCTAGCCAGAGTGCGGTCTTGGCCTGAATGTAGTGGTCAGCCGAAACCTGTCTGCCCTCTTTCCACCCCGACCAAGACCTTCCCACGGCCTACACTATACTTGTCTTCTGAGCGCTGCACTTCTCTGCTGAAATTGGCCGCTTGGCTCTGTAATTCTCAATAACGGATTCCATAGCGCCCGTTTTCCTCCAAACTTCGCCAGAGGATTTTAGCCGCTAAAATTTGGGCTTCAGCTTTCTGGCAATGACCACGGCCACGTCGAGGGCTGACACCATCTTCCTCCTGGCGTTCAACCATCGGCCTATGGCCGATCGATGAAGCCCGACAGGGCCTTATCGACCAATGTGCAAGCGCCCGCCTCAAGCGGGCGGTTACACCGCCTGGATATCCTAAAATATCCTGGACATCCTGCCAAAACCGCAAAAATTCGGGCCGCTGTGAGTTGTCGCCGGGCCGGTGTGAGATGCCATCGGGCCGCTGTGAGTCGCTACCGGGCCGCTGTGAGACGTTTCACCCGGTTTTCGGTATCTATCTCAATGCCCATCTCGCGCAAACGCTCGGCATCCTCCTTGAGCCTGTAGCGACAATTGCACATCATCTTGCTGCTGGCAGCAGCGCCGCATACAGCACGAATCAATGTATCCAGATACCATCCGCCGGCCGGATCATGTTTGTGTGTGAGCACATGCCGGGCGACCGCTTGGCTGATCCCATGCTGCAACCTGGCTATGGGTGCAGGCGGGTAGTACAGGGACAAGTCCCTTTCCAGCAGCATCACCAGGGCGACGCCCAGCCGGACGCGCCACAAATGACGCACGCCGCCAGTGAGTGGGTCGTGGCGTGTCATAGGTGATGGGATAACGTGGTCGATCAGGCCACCGATGATGCAGTCACCACTCCTCTCCAGTTCTGGCGTCACGATCTCTACTGTGGCGGCTCGCAGGTCGATCAGCAGCTTCTTGATGCGGCCGTGGCTGTACTGATGATCCGATAGCGTCCGGCGCAGATTTGCCGGGTCAACTAGCAGTTCGACGCCACCGTCTGAGATTTCGCGGCGCCGTTCGGCCACGTACAGCATGGACTCCACGATATCGGCGTGACGCTGGCCAAGCCTGCCCGTTACTCGGCATCGACCAAATCCGGTTTCCATCCACTGTCCCATACGTTCTTGTGGACGCTGGCTAGGCTGATAGATCATCACTCGGGCCTGCAATGCCGTGCTGGTCGGGGCGACCTGGTTACCAGTTATCATTGCCGCCCCTCGCTACGGATTTCAGCTTGTTAGGCGACTGGCGTTTCTGCCGCTCAAGTACGGCCGGCTTGAGGACGCCGCCTTCGTGTCGCCTGAACCAACATTCCTGGAAAGGCGCACCGTAGTTTGCTTTGCTGACACCATAGCGAACGAAGTACCCACGCTGGCTTCCATCAACGCCCCACTCCTCGGCCTCGGCCTGCGTCATGCCGGACAGATACGATTGCCACCGGATATTGTCGACCAGTACGGATGACCCACGACTGGCCTGCTGTTGGTCGCCGCCTCCCATCATGCTCGCGCCCTTGTTGGCATGGTGCAAAAACACGATAGAGCAGCCAGTATCGGCAGCTATGGCCTCCATGCGGCCAACGACTTGCGCCATAGGCCCGCTGGCGTTCTCCTCCTCGATGTGGAAGCGGCGTAAGGTATCCAAGACCATCAGACGACGACCCTCAGCGACCCGCCTGAGAGCATCGAACCAGTCAAGGGCCATGAGGTTGGGGCATTTGCCAATCAGCGGTTCAATCAGCAGGCCATTAGCCACGGCTTGCCGCTGCTCAGCTGTGAGGTGTGCGCCAAGGGCATGCAATCGGTGATAGATAGCGATGGGAGGGTCTTCAGCAGGTAGGTAGACCACCGGGCCGGTGGGCAGCTCGCCGACTTCCAGCAGATCAGCGCCGCCCGCAATCTGTGCAGCCAATTGCAGGGCAAGCATGGATTTACCGGCCCCGCCGGGCGATACAAGCGCGCCTACAGTGCCCACAACCATATTGGGTAAAACGTAATCAAGCGGCGGCGGCAATTCAGTGAAGGCCGCCATAAGGTCAAGGGCCATGCTAGCCCCTCACGTCGCCGGGTCGAGTAGCTTGGACACCCGACGACTTACGCGCCTCAATCCATTCCTCGACCTCTGACAAATCCCACGCGATGTTCCTACTGGTGAGAGCAATACGGCGAGGGAATTCCCCCCGCTGTTCCAAGTTATAAATCGTTCGCGCCGAGAGCGGGATCATCTTCAGGAGTTTCTTCCTGTTGATTAACGTCTTGCTTTGCGTTGCTTGCATGTCCTGGTCTCCAATTACTAACGAATGCCTTATGATGCCCAGTAATGCCTCTTGATTAAGCTTATTAATTGTATAAAATAGTTGACATGAAAAATGAGCCAACCATCGTTATCTGGGAAGGCTGTGACCCGTCCGTCTCAAAAGCCATCCGGCAATTTGAGGAGCGCTGGCGGCCATACTCTGTGTCCTCGCGGCGCTACCCCATCATGCGATTGATACAGGAAGTGATTGATCCGGCCGTGGCCGCTTACATGGCGACCCTTCCAGAAAGCTATAGGGGCTATGTTCCTGGTGCTGGTCCAGGAGTGGGTTGCAGCGCTATCATTCGATTGGTGGGGCTTGAGGCGAGCGTTCGTATGCAGCGCCAGTTGCTACGCCAGTTCATCAAGACGGAGGACAGGCAGACCCCTAGAGACCAGAGTTTTGTCGCTACTCTGGAATCTTTAATCGGATTGGTTTGGGATTGCGCGTGCAAGCGCCCTAGAAGGTCAGCCCTCACAAAGGGTGTCAACCTAAACGCGCAACGCAAACATGGATTCTGCGAGCTATGCGGAGACCTGACGGAGTTCGCAGCCTTTATGGCGACGGTGACTGAAGAGCAGGTCAATAGTGTAGAGCTGGAAGATCATAAAAAACTCGAACTCAGTCACCAATACTGCACTCGGCATAGACCTAAACTGGCAAATGGCGAGTGGAACCCAGCATATAGGCAAGCAAAACATTCCCTCGCGCAATTCGATCTCGAACTTGCCAGGCTCAGCCGTCAATGCGCGAAGCGATCTGCGCCGCAGGCAGCGTCCGGCGACTCGCTGATAGATAGCTATTTCTATCACTACTTGCTGGACCGAACCGTACAGCCGGCGGATAAAGCGGAGTTGCGCCATCAAGCGCGCTTGATGGTGGACTCAAAGCTGTCAGACCGTAAAAAGCAGATGCTGATGCTCCAGTGCTCTGGATTCAATCAGTCAGAGATTGCGCGGAGGCTAGGCATTCGACGCCAAGCCGTATCGAAGGCGCTAGCGTCAATCCCCGAAATATTCCATTTGAAGAAGCGAAAGCGCCAAGGATAATTTTAGCGGCTAAAAAAATCAGCGGGCGTTTCCCGCAGTCCATTCGTCAATCATGTCCGCCCAGTCCTGCAACATCGCCGCCCGCTGCTCACGGTACTCAGCCTTGTTGTATACGGCCCTCACTCCCCTTTGCTCGTGCGCCAGGCACTTCTCAATCCAGTCGGTGTTATATCCAGCCTCATGCAGCAACGTGCTGGCTGTACGCCGCAAGTCGTGCGGCCCAAACTTGGCAAGTGACTTCCCATCTTTCTGCGCCGCTTTGTATGTCAGCGTTAGCACTTGGTTGATTGTGGCACTACTCATCGGCACGTCCGAGTCGTACCGCGAGGGCAGAATAAACTCAGAACCACCAGCAAAGGTTTTTAGCGCAATGAAAATATCTAGCGCCTGCCTGGACAGAAATACCAGGTGCGGATTGCGCCGCTTCATCCGCTCCTTCGGAATCGTCCAAAGCGCCTCACTGAAGTTGATCTCGCTCCAGGTCGCGTTGGTCAGTTCGCTTTTGCGTACCATCGTCAGAAGCAGCAGTTTGGCTGCCGCCCGATTTGTAGGGCTTGTACCAACCCTCTCCATGTACTGGTACATCAGCCCAATTTCTTCTGGCGTTAACGCTCGATCACGGGGCTCGAACCTCGCAATACTCGTTGGCCGCACCAGTTCCGCAGGATTCTCGACCTTCTGGCCACGCTCAGTTGCCCAGCGAAAAACCTGCAGCACGATTTCACGCACATGAACGGCGGTAGCCGGTGCGCCCCGTTCAACGATGGCATCAGTCAGTGCTCGCAAGTCCTCGTGGGTAATCTCTGTCAGCTTCCAAGTACCGAATTTTGGCTTCAGGTCGCGCTCGTAAACGGAACGGCGCATGTCGCGGGTTGAGTCCGCCATCTGATAGCCGCGCAACCATTTTTCAGCCCAAGCGCCAAAGGTCTCGGCGTCTTTGACCCGTGCCTTATCACGAGCCTTTTCCTTGGCGGGCGACTTGCCTGCCGCCACCATCTTCTTCGCTTCGTGAAGTCGCTCACGAGCTTCGGCCAGCGTGATACCACCAACGCCATAGCGGCCAAAGGTGATGGTCTCCTGCCGTCCGTTGATAGCGTAGTTGTAGCGGAATGAGATGGAACCGGCAGGTGTCACGGCCACATAGAGGCCATCTCGGTCATTCACCTTGTAGAGCTTGTCCCTGGGCTTGAGGTTGCGCAGCTTGGTATCGGTCAACACGAGTCTCGTCCTTCATCGGCCCTGATACCATACTGAAAATACAGGCGAAAATTGATAAATTAACCTTTGAAAACAATAGGTTAATAAAATCTGATACCATGAACATCAACGGTAGCGTTGCATGGTATCGGGCACCTGACATGGCATCGCTGATTGATAGTACCAACATTGATGCCACGAAAAAACCTTGCTTGGAACCCCCAGCAGTTGCCAGACAGTGCCAGACAGAAATACAAAAAAGCCCGCACTTACGCGGGCTTAGGTGTTTCTTCGTGCCAATTGGTGCCTGCCTATGCCGGACGCGGGATCATTCCCACTCGATCGTGCCGGGTGGCTTGGACGTTACGTCGTAGACAACGCGGTTGATGCCCTTCACCTCGTTGATGATGCGGGTCGCAGCACGGCCGAGGAACTCCATGTCGTAGTGGTAGAAATCAGCCGTCATGCCGTCGACGGACGTCACCGCCCGCAGCGCGCAGACGAATTCATAGGTGCGCCCGTCGCCCATCACCCCCACCGTCTGCACCGGCAGGAGAACCGCAAAGGCCTGCCAGATCGCATCGTAGAGGCCGGCCTTGCGGATCTCGTCGAGATAGATCGCATCGGCGGAACGCAGGATTTCCAACTTCTCGCGCGTCACGCCGCCGGGGCAGCGGATGGCGAGACCCGGTCCGGGGAAAGGGTGGCGACCGATGAAGCTTTCGGGCAGGCCAAGCTCCCTGCCGAGCACGCGTACCTCGTCCTTGAAGAGCTCGCGCAGCGGCTCGACCAGGCTCATGTTCATGCGTTCAGGCAGGCCGCCCACATTGTGGTGCGACTTGATGGTAACGGAGGGGCCGCCGGTGAAGGAGACACTCTCGATGACATCGGGATAGAGGGTGCCCTGCACCAGGAAATCGGCGCCGCCGAGCTTTTTCGCCTCCTCCTCGAACACTTCGATGAACAGGCGACCGATGGTCTTGCGTTTCTTTTCCGGGTCGCTTTCGCCTTCCAGCGCGCCGATGAAGCGGTCGGAGGCATCCACCAGGATCAGCGGCAGATTGTAGTGCTCGCGGAACATGGCGACCACTTCGGACGCCTCGTTCTTCCGCATCAGCCCGTGGTCGACCAGAATACAAGTGAGCTGATCGCCAACGGCCTCGTGCGTCAAAAGTGCCGCCACGGAAGAATCGACACCACCCGAAAGCGCGCAGATCACCTTGCCGTCGCCGACCTGTTTGCGGATGGCTTCAATCGCCTGCTCGCGATAGGCCGCCATCGTCCAGTCGCCCGAAAGACCGGCGATCTTGTGCACGAAATTGGAAAGGAGCTTTGCACCGTCGGGCGTGTGGACCACTTCGGGGTGGAACTGAACGCCGTAATATTTGCGCTCCTCATCGGCGATGGCTGCAAAGGGCGCGCCCGTCGACGTGCCGACAACGCGGAAGCCGGGCGGAATGGCCGTCACCCGGTCACCATGGCTCATCCAAACCTGATGGCGGGTGCCTTTCGCCCAGACGCCCTCAAACAGCGGGCAGTCATTCTCGATCTCGAGGAAGGCACGGCCAAACTCGCGGTGGTCGGACCCTTCGACCTTGCCGCCGAGCTGGGCGCACATGGTCTGCTCGCCATAGCAGATACCAAGCACGGGAAGACCGGAATCGAAGATCACCTGCGGCGCACGAGGACTGCCGATATCGACGGTGGATGCCGGGCTGCCGGAAAGGATGACCGCTTTTGGCGCGAGGCGCTTAAACGCCTCCTCGGCCGACTGGAACGGAGCGATTTCGCAATAGACTCCGGCCTCGCGCACCCGCCGCGCAATGAGCTGCGTGACCTGGCTGCCGAAATCAACGATGAGAACTGTGTCGGGATTGGATATCGTCATGGCGAGCCTTTAGAGAAAGATGCGTTTCGGTGCAAGCGGCGAGGCCGCTTTTTGACTACAGGAAGCCATCGGCAATGGCCTGTTCGAGGCGGTCCACCGCTTCGGCAAGCTTTTCGTCGATGACATGCAGATATTCGGTCCAGTCGTTCACGCGCTGCAGTTCCGCCGCTCCGTCGGAGATACCGCGCAGCGCCACCAGATCGAGGCCGAAGCGCTGGCAAGCGCGCAGCGCCGCGAATGTCTCCATATCCACCATGTCGGCGTTGATGCCGTCATAGGCGGCACCGGAAACGATGTTGCCGCCGGTCGACAGTGCCGCCCCGGGAATGCCCGGAATGCGATGCGGCAGCGGCATGATCGCCGGATGATCGAGAAAAGGCGTCACACCTTTTTCAAAGCCAAGCGGCGAAGCGTCCATGTCGCGGTAGGAGACCGAAGTCGCCTGATAGACTTCCGTCTGTTGCAGACTGCGGCTTCCGGCGGATCCGAGAGAAACGAGCAGATCCGGCAGATGGCCTTCGGCATCGAGAAGTGCCAGTTCCGCACCAAGGACCACCCCCGCCTCCACCGGACCGACACCCGTCATCAGCGGCGTGAATCGCTTTTTCAGATGCGGTCCGTATTCGGCATCCGCCGCCATGACGAAGAGAACGTGTTTTCCGGCGAGCATCGCCGGCTCCACCGGTGCCCGCGTCATCCCTCGATTCCCTCGCGTCCGATGATGGTCATCATGGTTCCGGTCATGGTGGCGATCAGTTTGGCGTCCCCCTCCGACGAATAGGCATAGGCCTGCCCGTCAGCAACGATGATGGTGCGGCCGGGCTTGGTGACGGTGCCGCGAAACAGGAAGCGCTCGCCGCGCCCCGGTGCAAGCAGGTTGACCTTGAATTCGATGGTCAGCACCGCCGCGTCCTCGGGCATCATGGAAAAGGCCGCATAGCCGCAGGCAGAATCGAGCGCGGTGGAGATCACGCCCGCATGGAGAAACCCGTGCTGCTGGGTCAACGTCTCCGTGTAGGGCATCTCGATCTCGACAATGCCCGGCGTCACCAGCGTCAGCTCGGCGCCAATGGTCTGCATCATTTTCTGACGGGCGAAGCTGGCGCGAACGCGGGCTTCGACATCAATGGGGTTTGCTGCCTTGCTCATTGTCTCGCCACGCCTGCCTCAGACGCGCTCCAGTGCGGCAAAATGGAAGCCGTCAGTCGCCGTACGGCCGGGTGAAAGGGCGATGCCCGTGGTTCTGTCAATTCTCGCCTTCGCAGCCCTTCCGGAAAAGTGCCTTTCCCACAGCGCCTCATGGTCCACTGCGCGGAAATCCGGATTGGCTTCGAGGAAGGCCCGCACCTGATCGTCGTTTTCCTCTGCAAACACCGAGCAGGTGATATAGGCAAGCCGTCCACCAGAACGCACAAAGCGCGCGGCGCGCCGGAGAATCTCGGCCTGCTCCGCCTGCCGCTGCTCGAGCTGTTTTTCACCGAGCCGCCATTTGGCATCCGGTCTGCGCCGCCAGGTGCCTGCTCCCGTGCATGGCGCGTCGACAACGACCAGATCGAGCCGCCCTTCATGCGCGGCGAGCGCTTCCTGATCGGCCACCGCCTGCACATTACGGCAGCCCGCGCGCTTCAGGCGCTCGAAAATGGGCGCAAGCCGCTGTTTCTCAGCGTCGAAAGCCTGAATCTGGCCGGTGTTCTCCATGGCCGCCGACATGGCGAGCGACTTGCCGCCAGCGCCAGCACAATAGTCGAGCACCTGCATGCCCGCCGCGGCTTCGGTGAGAGCGGCAACGATCTGCGAGCCCTCGTCCTGAACCTCGAACCAGCCCTTTTGAAAGGCGGGCTCTGCCTGCACATTGGGATGCCGCCCCTGCCCTTCGATCGGGCCGATGCGCAGACCCTGCGGCGCAAGTTCACTCTCGTGAACGCCGGCGCGCGCCAGCGCCTTGGCCACCTTTTCGCGCGTGGCTTTCAGCGTGTTGACCCGCATGTCGAGCGGCGGGCGCTCCGCAAGGGCCGCAGCCTCCGCCACCCAGTCGTCACCCCAGGCGCGCCTGAGAAGCGGCTCGCACCATTCAGGGCATTCCGCGCGCACGCCGTCAGGCGCCTCGCCCAGAGGGTGTGTCGCGATGCGGTCTGCTTCCTCCCCTGAAATCAATGGCGGTGCAAAATTGTCTTCCGCCAGCGCTCCGTTCAACGCTTCCGGCTCATATCCCGCCTCGATCATCAAGGCTCCAAAGGCCAGCGCACGCGGGCTTTCCTCCTGAAACATCCAGGTCGCCGAGCGCTTGCGGCGTAGCGCATCATAGACGAGGTTGCCAATGGCAGCGCGATCCTTGGAGCCGGCGAAACGATGGGACAGGCCCCAGTCTCTCAGCGCTTCCGCAGCCGGGCGATACCGCCGGTCAATGTCTTCCAGAATTTCAATGGCCGCAGCCAGCCGTCCGCCAAGTCGCATATGACACCTTTGCCGGTTACCCGAATGGCGCACAGCTAGCCGGAAGCAGGCTTTTAGACAAGCAAAACGGGCGTGGATCGCTCCACGCCCGCACTTTATCAAAGCCTTTTCAGCCTTGCCTATTCGGCAGCGCGCTGTGGCGTCTTGCCGGTCACGGGCACGGCGTTGGCCTCATAGCCATGCGCTTCCTTCAGCGCCCTGCGCACGCCATTGCCGTAGTCCGGGTGGATCTTGTCGAAATGCGCGAGCTGGCGTTCGATGATTTCACCGGGCACGCCACCCATCGCGGCGGCAATGTTGGAGAACAGCCGGTTCTTTTCTCCCTCGTCAAAGAGGTTGAACAGCGCGCGGGGCTGGCTGTAATCGTCATTGCCGACGCGGTGATTGTAGCGGTCCGCATCGCCCGAGATTTTCAGCGGCGGCTCCTTGGCAGCCGGGTTCTCGACCGGACCGCCAAAGGAGTTGGGCTCATAAAATGCGTCGGGATTGCCCGTCTTGATGCCTCCGAACGTGTTCATCTCGCCATCGCGATGATAGTGGTGAACCGGGCATTTCGGCTGGTTGACCGGGATCGTCTCGTAATGCGTGCCGAGCCTGTAGCGGTGTGCGTCCGCATAGGAAAAGATGCGCGCCTGAAGCATCTTGTCGGGCGAATGACTGATCCCCGGCACGATGTTGGACGGCGAAAACGCGGCATTCTCGATCTCGGTGAAGTAGTTGTCCGGGTTGCGGTTCAGCTCCATCACGCCGATGTCGATCGGCGGATATTCCGCATGCGGCCACACCTTGGTCAGATCAAACGGGTTGTAGGAGGTTTTCTCCGCATCCGCCTCGGGCATGATCTGAACCTGCACCTTCCACCTCGGAAAGTCGCCATCCTCGATCGCGCCGTAGAGCGCTTCCTGATAGCTCTCGCGGGTCTTGCCCACCACCTGCTCGGCCTCCGCATTGGTGTGGTGTTTATGGCCTTGCATGGTCTTGAAATGAAATTTCACCCAGAAGCGCTCGCCCTTGTCGTTCCACAGCGAATAGGTGTGGGAGCCGTAGCCGTTCATAAACATGGGCGCAGTCGGCAGGCCGCGATCCGACATCAGGATCGTCACCTGATGAAGGCTTTCCGGCGAGAGCGACCAGAAGTCCCACATGGCCGTCGGTGAGCGCATATTGGTGCGCGGGTGGCGCTTCTGGGTGTGGATGAAGTCCGGAAATTTGAGCGGATCGCGTACGAAAAAGACGGGTGTGTTGTTGCCCACCAGATCCCAGTTGCCGTCCTCGGTGTAGAATTTCAGCGCAAAGCCGCGCACGTCGCGCTCGGCATCGGCCGCGCCCTGCTCGCCGGCAACGGTGGAGAATCGTGCAAGCATCGGCGTTTCCGCGCCCGGCTGAAGTGCCTTGGCGATGGTGTATTTCGAAATGTCGCCGGTGATCTTCAGCACGCCATGCGCGCCCCAGCCCTTGGCGTGAACCACACGCTCGGGGATGCGTTCACGGTTCTGGTGAGCAAGCTTCTCGATGAGCTGGTAATCCTGAAGAAGAACCGGTCCCCGCTCACCCGCGGTCACGGAATTCTGGTTGTCGCTGACGGGGGCGCCAGCAGACGTGGTCATCGTGCGTTTGTCTGCCATGAAAGAAACTCCCTTGCTTGCTCTCCGGTTTTGCCCGGCTGCCGGTCTCACCTGCGGCGTGGCTTGGAACGGTTCTAAGGTATCGACGCCGCTCGATAAATTCCAATTGTCTTTAATATTTGATGCGATAATCTAGGCTTATGATACGCCTTACCATCAGACAGATGCAGTATTTCGAGCGTCTTGCCGAAACGCTCCATTTCGGACGCGCCGCCATGAGCTGCGGCGTCACGCAGCCGGCGCTTTCGGCACAGATTTCTGAAATGGAATCCCAGCTTGGCTTCAGGCTGTTCGAGCGGGGCAGCGGTGCCGTGCGGCTCACGGCCGAAGCGCAGGCCATGCTGCCGCGCGTGGCACGCATCCTCTCCGAGATTCGCGATCTGGAGGGCGAAGCCAGACGGGAGCGCAAGGCGCTTGAGGGTCGCTTCCGGCTTGGCGTCATTCCTACAATCGCGCCTTATCTGCTTCCCGAGCTTCTTCCGCTCCTGAAACAGAGATTTCCGCAATTGCGGCTTGAGGTGCGCGAGGCTGTTACAGCCGCTCTGGCTGAAGACACTGCGTCCGGTCGTCTTGACGCCATGATCGCGGCCGAACCCGTTGACGACAGCCGGCTTGTGCCGGACCTCCTCTTTGAAGACCCGTTCTACCTTGCGGTGCCGACCGCCGACGCTGCGCGGATCGCCCCGCCCGTGGCGCAGGAGAGCATGGCGCTGGAACGGCTGATGCTTCTCGAAGACGGGCATTGCATGCGGGGCCAGGCGCTCGAGATCTGCGGGCGGGTCAAACCGGTGACGATGGAGACCTTTGGCGCAACGAGCCTGACGACGCTTTTGCACATGGTGTCGCATGGGATGGGTGTTACCCTCATTCCGCGGATGGCGCGCGCCTCGGCGAATCTTCTTCCGTCCGTCAGCGTGCTGCCGTTTCTCGACCCCAGCCCTTCCCGCAGCATATGCCTCGCGGGCCGCAAGTCCAACCCGCGAAAAGACGATTTCGCGGCTTTGCGCGAGACCGTTCTTCAGGCGCACGAGGCTCTGCTCGCACGCGCATAATCTTCAGCCCGCGTTCCAGAGCGTCAGCGCAAGCAG
The DNA here is from genome assembly GCF_056431025.1 of Nitratireductor lacus. Lineage (NCBI taxonomy): Bacteria > Pseudomonadati > Pseudomonadota > Alphaproteobacteria > Hyphomicrobiales > Phyllobacteriaceae > Nitratireductor > Nitratireductor lacus. The sequence continues at coordinate 28,350 of NZ_JBWKMB010000027.1, forward strand.
CACCCACATGGCGCCCAGAGCGAAAAACCCAAGCGTGAACATCGGCTGACGAAAGCGTATCCGGTTCGAGGTGACGTGCACCCAGGCGTGTGCATAGCGCGACAGCGCGAATGCCCAGGCCAGTCCGACAGCAATCGGCCCGGCCCCGCCCGTTGCAAACAGTGCCAGGCATGCCGCGTGGAAAAGCACCGGCAATTCAAACTGATTGGCGAGATTGTTGCGCACAAACAGGCTTTCGGCCGGCTCGTCACGGTTCTCCCTGAATTGAGAAACGCGTGCACTGCCCGTTTCCACAGCCTTTTTTCGGCGCATCGCGATCAGCACATACACGGCATAAACGAGCGCGACATGGGCGATCATCGGCCAGAAGATTGCGTGTTGGGACATACCCCTCCCCTCCCGGTTTCCAGGCTTCCAACGCTGATTCCTGATTTTACCATCAGCATTGAAACGCCGACTTTTGGCAAGGGTGGCGCTATCGCAAGGACAAAACCATGAAAGCTTACGTCGCCGAGTGTTTTGGAACGTTCTGCCTGGTCTTCCTGGGATGTGCCAGCGTCACGGCAGGCGGGTTCGGAAACCTCCTGCCACTGGGAGGTCTCGGCATTGCCGTTTCATTCGGCGTTGCGGTGGTTGCCATGGCCTATGCCGTAGGCCCCGTCTCCGGCGCGCACCTCAACCCTGCCGTAACCGCCGGCGTTTTCCTGGCCGGTCGCATGCCTCTCAAAGACGTGGTGCCGTATATGGTCGCGCAGATCGCCGGAGCCGTGACCGCTGCCGCAGCACTGTGGGGCATGGCAAAGGGCTCTGATGCCGTCGCTCCCATATCCCGTGCGGCCAATGGCTGGGATGGCGCGGGGCTTTCCCCCATGCCCACCGCCTTCGCACTCGAGGCGCTGGGAACTTTCATATTCGTGACCGTCATCCTCGGCGTAACCGCAAAGAAGCATCGGACCCCGCTGTCCGGCATGGTGATCGGCCTCACGCTGATCGCAATTCATCTGTGCCTGATCCCCGTCACCGGCACCTCGGTCAATCCCGCACGGTCCATTGGCCCCGCGCTTTTCTCTGGCGCACGCGAAATGAACCAGCTCTGGCTCTTCATCGCCGCCCCCTTTGTCGGTGCGGCCGTTGCCGGCATCGTTGCCAGGACGACCCTGATGGAACGAACCTGACGCCATGAAAAAGGGCCTTGCGGCCCTTTCTCGGAAAGCAGAAACTGGAGGATGCCCTCAGGCGCCCCCGGGGTAGTTCGGGCTCTCGCGCGTGATCGTCACGTCATGCGCGTGGCTTTCACGAAGACCGGCGCCCGAAATACGGACAAAGGTCGCCCGTTCGCGGAATTCTCCAAGATTTGCCGCACCCACATAGCCCATGGCCGCTTTCAGACCACCGGTGAGCTGATGAAGGACACCGCCGGCTGGGCCCTTGTAAGGCACCTGCCCTTCAATGCCCTCGGGGACCAGCTTCAGCGTGTCACGCACTTCGGCCTGGAAATAGCGGTCGGCCGAACCGCGCGCCATCGCGCCGACCGAGCCCATGCCGCGATAGGCTTTGAAGGAGCGCCCCTGATGCAGGTAAACCTCGCCCGGGCTCTCATCGGTGCCCGCGAGGAGCGAACCGACCATCACCGCCGATGCACCGGCTGCCAGTGCCTTTGCCAGATCGCCTGAGAACTTGATCCCGCCGTCGGCGATCAGCGAAATACCTTCCCTGTCGGCGACCTCAACCGCGGACATGATGGCCGAGAGCTGAGGCACGCCGACACCGGCGACAATGCGCGTGGTGCAGATGGAGCCGGGCCCGATGCCGATCTTGACGCCATCAGCGCCCGCATCGATCAGCGCCTTGGTACCGTCCGCAGTTGCTACATTGCCTGCGATGATACGCACGGTGTTTGAAAGTTTCTTGGCCCGTGCCACTGCGTCGAGCACACGCTGCGAATGGCCATGGGCGGTATCGATCACCAGAAGGTCCACACCGGCATCGATCAGGCGTTCGGCACGCTCGAAACCGTCATCGCCAACACTCGTTGCCGCCGCTGCGCGAAGCCGCCCCTGCGCGTCCTTGCTCGCATGTGGATTGAGCTGCGACTTCTCGATGTCCTTGACCGTGATCAGGCCGACGCAGTTGCCCGCATCATCAACAACCAGAAGCTTCTCGATACGGTGGTGATGCAGAAGCCGCTTGGCCTCGTCCTGCGCCACGCCTTCCTTCACCGTTACGAGGTTCTGATGTGTCATCAACTCGCGTACAGGCTGCGCGGGATCCGAGGCAAAACGCACGTCGCGATTGGTCAGAATGCCGGCCAGCCGCCCGGTCGCATGCCCTCCTGCACCACCATTCTCCACCACAGGAATGCCGGAGATGCCGTGTGCGCGCATCAGGGCCTGCGCTTCGGCCAGTGTCGCGTCAGGGCCAATGGTGATCGGGTTCACCACCATGCCGGATTCAAACTTCTTGACCTGGCGCACCTCTTCGGCCTGCTCGACCGGTGTCAGGTTGCGGTGGATAACACCGATACCGCCTGCCTGAGCCATGGCGATTGCGAGGCGCGATTCCGTCACCGTGTCCATCGCGGCGGACAGGATCGGGATGTTCAGGTCGATATCGCCGGCAATGCGCGTGCGCACATCCGTCTGACCGGGCATCACCTCGGAGTGGCCGGGCTGCAGGAGCACGTCGTCGAAGGTGAGCGCCTGGGCGCCGGTTGCTGTCTCGATGATTTTTGCCATGGCCGACCCTTTGGAATGAGAGGACGCGCGACCCCGCCACGAAATGGCACGGCCCCGCTTATGTGATTCCCTTTCAGGATTGGCGCTGGCTGGTACCACGTCAGCGCCGGCTTGAAAAGGTGGTGCTTTTTCAATGCGTGAGAATTGTTTCGTCCACACGACATGACAGCACCAACACAGCCGCACCTCTGCCACAGGACAGGCGCACGACCCCGTGCTATAGCCCGCGTGCTGATCCGGACTGCCCATCCTCCCCCCCCGCATCTTCACCCGGCAGACCGGCACAGGAACAGAATGTCTTGAACCGCACACTGCCGCTCATACTCGCCGTCGCGCTCTTCATGGAGCAGATGGACTCAACCGTCATCGCCACGTCGCTGCCGGCCATCGCCGCCGATATCGGCACAAGTCCGGTGACGCTGAAGCTCGCCCTGACGAGCTATCTCGTGTCGCTGGCCATCTTCATTCCGATCAGCGGCTTCATGGCTGACCGCTTCGGCGCCAAGCGGGTTTTCCGCATTGCGATCGCGGTCTTCGTGATCGGTTCCATCGCCTGTGCCTTTTCCAATTCGCTGGGTGCGTTCGTGCTTTCGCGTTTTCTACAGGGCATGGGCGGCGCAATGATGACCCCGGTCGGCCGCCTTGTTCTCGTGCGTGCCGTGCCGCGCGAGCAGCTCGTGAAAGCAATGGCCTGGCTGACAGTCCCCGCTCTGATCGGTCCAATTGCCGGCCCACCGCTCGGCGGCTTCGTCACCACCTATTTTTCCTGGCACTGGATCTTTCTGATCAATGTGCCGATCGGTCTTCTGGGCATTGTCATCTCCGGCCATGTCCTGCCCGATTTCGCAAGGGAAGAAACCGGGCGACTGGACCTTTCCGGCTTCCTGCTTTGCAGTATCGGCGCATCGGGACTGGTGTTTGGCCTCTCGGTCATCAGCCTGCCGGCCCTGCCGCCCGCCATCGGCCTTGTCACGGTGGTGATCGGTGTCATGGCGGCAGCGCTTTACGTTCGCCACGCCCTGCGCACCCCGCGTCCCATTCTCAATCTCGGCCTTTTCGCCAACCGTACCTTCCGGGCGGCCATCATCGGCGGCTCGCTGTTCCGCATCGGCGTCGGCGCCGTGCCGTTTCTGCTGCCGCTCATGTTTCAGGTGGTGTTCGGTCTCACCCCGTTTCAGTCGGGTCTTCTGACCTTCGCATCGGCATTCGGTGCCATCGCCATGAAATTCATTGCCACCACCGCGCTGCGCCTCGGCGGGTTCCGGGTTGTTCTGGTCACCGCGTCGGTGCTTGGCGGCGCGAGCATCGCCGTCAATGCGCTCTTCACCCCTGCGACACCGCACTGGGTGATCATCACAGTGCTGGTCGGGTCCGGCCTTCTGCGCTCCCTGTTCTTCACATCGGCCAACGCTCTGGTCTTCGCCGAGCTTGGCGACCGGGAGGCAAGCCAGGCCTCCACCATTTCAGCAGCAGCCCAGCAGGTCAGCATCGCGCTTGGTGTCGCTGTCGGGGGAGGAATCCTGGAAGCGTCCGCCTTCATTACCGGAACGGAGCTGGGCATCGACGCATTCGTCAACGCATTCCTGATCGTCGCCGCGCTTTCGGCGCTGGCGGCCGTGCCATTTCTCACCCTGCCGCCAGAAGCCGGAAGCCGGGTTTCCGGTCACAGCAGGCGCCGCGGCGGGGTCACAGAGCCGGCTCCGGCGGGCGAGTAGCTGGTCCGCGCCTGCCCTCACCCGTCGTTTTCGGGATCGGCTTCGGAGCGGCCCTTGAACCCCTTGGCCAGAAGATAGAGCTCGACCGATTCGGCCCGCGACGCCTGGGGCTTCACGTGGTGGACGGATTTGAAATTGGGCTTCAGCTGATCGAGCAATCCGGTTTCGGCGCCGCCCTGAAAGGTCTTGGCCAGGAAGTGCCCGCCAGGTTTCAGCACGGACAGCGCGAAATCCGCCGCCGTCTCGCATAGATGCATCGTGCGCAGATGGTCGGTCTGGCGATGCCCCGTGGTCGGCGCCGCCATGTCGGAGATGACGAGATCCGGCGCTTCACCAAGCGTCTCGAGCAGGCGCTCCGGCGCATCATCGTCCAGAAAGTCCATCTCCAGCACGATCGCGCCGGGCACCGCATCCATGCCCAGATAATCGATGCCCACCACGAGCGGCTTTTCTGGCGTCGACCCGACACGCTCGGCAGCGACCTGACACCAGCCTCCCGGGGCTGCGCCCAGGTCGATCACCCGTGCCCCCGGAAAGAGCAATTTGTGGCGGTCGTCGATTTCCGTCAGCTTGTAGGCCGCGCGCGAGCGCATGCCCTCGGCCTGCGCTCGATGCACATAGGGGTCGTTCAGATGCCGTTCGAGCCAGCGGCGCGACGAATTCTTCAGGCCGCGCTTCTTCTTGACGCGTGTTTTGAGCGCGCGTGCACCGCCGCCCGCCTTGGCCGGTTTCTTGCTCATCCGCCCAACCTCATTTGCCTCGTCCCGTCTGCCGCCGGCGTCGCCAGGCTCCATCAGCGGCCATCATTTCGTTCAACATGCCTTCGCGCAGGCCGCGGTCGGCCACCCTTAACCGCTCCGAGGGCCAGCGCCGGCGGATCGCCTCCAGGATGGCACAGCCGCCGAGCACAAGGTCGGCGCGATCCGCGCCAATGCAGGGATTGGCCTTGCGCTGTTCAAAATCCCACGAGAGCAGCGTGTCGATCATGCGATCGACATTGTTCCGCTCCATCCACAGCCCGTCGACCTGCCGGCGATCATAGCGCGCCAGTCCCAGGTGAACGCCGGCAAGCGTCGTGACCGTTCCAGAGGTTCCGATAAGGTGAAACCGTCCCCCGGCGGCGATCTTTGAAAGCCGCCCGCCATCGTCAAACCGGTCGAGCATTTCGCCCACCGCATCGACCATGGCGGAGAATGTTTCGCGCGTTACATGGTGGCCGCCAAAGCGCTCGGCGAGCGACACCACGCCCACGGGAAGCGACGTCCACGCGACGATGTGATCGGCAAGCCGCGGTGTGCGGTGCCGCGAAATGTCCACGAGGGCGATTTCGGACGATCCGCCGCCAATGTCGAACAGCACCACCCCTTCCGTGCCGCGTTCCACCAGCGTGCTGCAGCCGGCAACCGCCAGCCGGGCCTCGGTCTGCCGGTCGATGATCTCCAGAGTCAGCCCGGTCTCGTGCTTCACGCGTTCGATGAAGGCTTCACCGTTTTCGGCCGAGCGGCAGGCTTCCGTTGCGATCAGCCGCATGCGCCGGGGCTTCCGGTGCCCGAGCTTTTCCGCGCAGATGCCAAGCGCGTTGACGGCCCGGTCCATCGCCGCTTCGCTAAGACGGCCTTCAAGGCTGAGCCCTTCTCCGAGGCGCACGATCCGCGAAAAGGCGTCCACCACGCGAAAGTGCCCGGGCCGCGTCGGCACGGCCACCAGAAGCCGGCAATTGTTGGTGCCAAGATCGAGCGCGGCATAGGACGTGCGCTGGCCTTCCTGCGCCGATTCGCGCCGCCTTGCCGGCTGCGGCCGGTTGGGCTTCCCGGTCTCCGGCTGAGGCGGGGCCTCCTGCTGGGCGGCGGCCTCTCCGACTGCACCGCGCACGAAGGCGCGGCGCCTGCGCCGCTTTCTGCGCTTTCGCTTCGGGGGCTCCCCATCCGGGCGCGAAGAACCATCCGCATGGGCCGCTTCGCCCTGCGCACGCGCCTGCGAGGCGCCGTCGTCAGGCGGTTCTCCAGAGGATGCGTCTTTCGCCGGGCCCTCTACCACACCGGGGGGGCGCGCCCCCCCGTTCCGGCGCGATTTCTTTCGCCTGGGCGAAACAGCCGCCTCACCCGTACGGGCAGGCTGTCCGGCCGACCGATCGTCGAAGCCGGGGGAAGAGCCCCCATCCGACGCGGCATCCCGGACGACCTCTCTTACCGGCGAGACCTCGCCGTGGTCGTGGTTTTCCACCGCTATTCCTTCGCCGCCGCGCAAGCCCTTTTGGGCGCAGCAGGCAGCTCATATCGTTTAGTTGGCGGCAGAGTATCAGCCATAGCAGGTTTCACCAAGAGCGGTGTTGGCCGGAAACGCAATGATCTCTGCACAGCCGGAAATTTTGTCTTTGTCAGAATTGAATCCGCATCCGCCCTTGACTATAAAACTCATATCGCTAAATAGCGTGGCGAAAGCGGCCAGCGCCGCCTGCTGGGGAATAGGTTAACGGTAGACCCACGGACTCTGACTCCGTTAGTCCTGGTTCGAATCCAGGTTCCCCAGCCAAAAATTTCCCTACATTCGCAGTTATCGCATTCTCGCGCAGAAGCCAGCGACTGCATTCCATTTCCGGGATTGGGCGATCTTCAGCCTAGTGCTCCATGACGAAATGATCGGGCGCCACCTCGATCATCCGTCGTTCAGGCTTCTCCCAGTCGAGCGAACGCACCGGGCTCTTCAACTCATCGGCAATCAGACCACGCCGCCGGCCCCGCGTGGCCGGATCGGGGACCGGCACGGCATCAATGAGCTTTCGCGTATAGGGGTGGCGCGGGTTCGACAGAACCGCATCCCGCGGGCCGATTTCAACGATCTCGCCGAGAAGCATGACAGCTATACGGTGGCTGACACGCTCCACGACGGCGATGTCATGACTGATGAAGAGATAGGCGAGGCCGAGTTCGCGCTGCAGATCGAGCATCAGATTGACCACCTGCGCCTTGATGGAGGCGTCGAGCGCGGAGACCGATTCGTCGGCAACGATCAGGCTGGGTTCCAGCGCAAGGCTGCGGGCGATGCAGACGCGCTGGCGCTGCCCGCCCGAGAACTCGTGCGGAAATCGCAGCGCATGCTCACTGGTGAGCCCGACCAGTTCCAACAGATGGGCAACCTTGTCCTGCGCCTCCATGGGATTGCCAAGACCGTGCACCCGGATCGGTTCGGCGATAGCGGACCCCACCGTCTGGCGCGGATTGAGCGATCCATAGGGGTCCTGAAAGATCATCTGCATGCGCCGGCGCGCAGCACGCAGGCCAGCCGCATCGGCATCCATAAGGTTTTCCCCCTCGAACGAAACGCGGCCAGCGACCGGCTCGACCAGCCGTAGAATGGAGCGGCCGGTGGTGGACTTCCCACAGCCGGATTCGCCCACCAGCGCCAGGGTTTCGCCGGCGCGGACCGAAAAAGAAACGTCCTCCACGGCGTGCACCTGCCCCCTGACGCCGCCGAGCAGACCACCTCGCACGGCAAACCGCGTCGTCAGCCCCTCAACGTCGAGAATGGGCGTACCGCGTCGATCCGGCTCATCGTCCGGTTCGGGGCCCGGGCCGGACACATCCATTGCCGGAAAGCGGCGCGGCGTCTGCGTGCTGGAGAGCGCTCCCAGTTTGGGCACCGCGCCCAGCAACATCTTCGTATAGCCCTCCTTCGGCGCGGTGAAGAGCTCCGTGGCGGGCGCTTCCTCAACCTTGTCGCCCTTCAGCATCACGACCACGCGATCGGCGATCTCGGCAACCACGCCCATGTCGTGCGTGATAAACATCACCGACATGCCAATCTCGTTCTGAAGCTCCCGGATGAGTTCGAGGATCTGGGCCTGGATGGTCACGTCGAGTGCCGTCGTCGGTTCGTCGGCGATCAGCAGCTTGGGCTGGCAGGCGAGCGCCATGGCGATCATCACGCGCTGGCGCATCCCGCCGGAGAAGCTGTGTGGATGCTCACCCGCGCGTCGTTTGCCGTCGGGTATGCGCACGAGCTCGAAGAGCCGCTGCACCTCCGCTTCAGCCTGAGCGGCATCCATGTCGCGATGGCGGCGCAGCGCTTCGGCCACCTGGAAGCCGACCGTGAGCACAGGGTTCAGGCTCGTCATGGGTTCCTGGAAGATCATCCCGATCTCACCGCCGCGCACATCGCGCATAGCCTCTTCATCGAGCGTGAGAAGCTCCCGGCCATCCAGTTTGATCGAGCCCTCGATACGCCCCATGCCCTGCTGGATGAGCCGCATGATCGACAAAGCCGTGACCGACTTGCCTGAACCGGATTCGCCGACAACGGCAACGGTCTCGCCCCGGCTGATGTCGAAGCTCAGATCGCGCACCACGGGCAGCCAATTGCCGTCGACGCGAAAGGAGGTGGTGAGCCCCTTAATGGAGAGGATGGGCGTGGTCATTCTTCACCCCGCAATCTTGGATCGATGGCGTCGCGCAACCCATCACCGAGCAGGTTCAGGGCGAAGACGACGATAAGGATGGCGATGGACGGGAAGAGGGCCAGCCAGAAACTGTCCAGAATGTTCTCGAACCCCTCACGGATCATGCCGCCCCAGGTGGCGGTCGGCGGCGCAACACCCAGTCCGATGAACGCCAGCGATGCCTCCACGCGAATAGCCGTGGCGAGCCAGAGCGATCCCATGACGAGAATTTCCGGCGCGATGTTCGGCAGGATGTGGCCGAACATCAGCCGCGTGTCGGAATAGCCCAGCGCCTGACCCGCCTCGATGAACTCGCGGTTTTTGACGGCAATCGTGGGGGCGCGCGCGATACGCGCAAAGGGTGGGATGGCCGTCAGCGCGATGGCGATAACCAGATTGGCGATGGACGGCCCGAGCATTGCAACGACGATGAGGCCGAGGATCAGAGACGGGAAGGCCAGAAGCACATCCATGATCTGCATGATGATGATGTCGGTTCGCCCGCCGTAATAACCGGCGACCATGCCGATCAACGTGCCAAGAACCATGGCCGAGCCGATGGCGAGCAGGCCGATGGCGAGCGAGATACGCGCGCCCCACAGAATGCGCGACAGCGTATCCCGCCCATAATAGTCCGTGCCGAACCAGTGCTCGGCGGATGGTGGCTTGAGGCGGAAGAGAATGTTCTGGTCGAGGGGATCGTAGGGCGCAATCCACGGCGCCAGTATGGCCAGCGCAGCGACAATCAGAAAAACGCCGAGCCCCACCCAGGAGGTCTTGTTGGCGTTAAACGCCTTCAAAAGGCCGCTGCCGGTGGCGACGAGTCCCATGCGCAGATAGGCGGCGCGGGAGAGGGAAGCTGCGGTCGACTGGGTCATGAATATTTGATCCTCGGGTCGATCAGGCCGTAGGTTAAGTCGGTCAGGAGATTCACCAAAACGACGATCAGCGTGTAGATCACCATCATGCCCTGCAGCATGGTGTAGTCGCGCTGATTGAGCGCACCGATGATCAGCTTTCCAAGGCCGGGGCGGTTGAAGACGATTTCAGTGAGCACCGAATTGCCGATCAGGATACCGAGATAGAGCCCCACAACCGTAACCACCGGGATCATGGCGTTGCGCAGGCAATGCCGCCAGATGATGGTGGCAAAGGCCAGTCCCTTGGCGTAGGCCGTGCGCACGTAGTCCTGATTGAGCACTTCCAGCATGGCTGAACGCGCCACGCGGGTGATGTAGGCCGCCATGATGAGGCCGAGATTGATCGCCGGAAGCGCCAGGTCGCGGAGGCGTTCACCCAGTGTCGTGCCCTGCCCGGAGCTGATCACCGGGAACCATCGGAACTGGATGGCGAAGACCAGAAGCAGAAGAACCGCGGAGACGAAGGCCGGGAAGGACAGCCCGAGCAGCGATGCCATGCGGGTGATGTAATCCGGCAGTTTGTTGCGCCTGACTGCAGACCAGACACCGAGCGGGACCCCCACCACCGCACCCAGAATGAGCGAAACGATTGTCAGTTCGAGTGTTGCGGGGAGAACCTTCAGGATTTCCTGGATGACCGGGCGCCCGGAAACCATGGAGACACCCCAGTCTCCAACGATGACCCCGCCCAGAAACTGGACATACTGAATGTAGAGCGGCTGATCGAGGCCGAGCCGGGCACGAAGAGCAACCAGCGCTTCCTGGCTGGCCTGGTCACCGAGGATCGCCATTGCCGGATCGCCCGGCAGAATGCGGACTATGAAAAAGACGATGGTCAAAACGGCAAAGAGCGTGATGACCGCGAAGCCAAGCCGTTTCAGGACGAATGCTGTCATGGCACCTGTCGGCGCACCGATGTCGAACCGGCGGCGCTCCGCCCCCCATCAGCCGACGGGGGGCGGGACCGCTGAAGAGACCGGCGCGGTTCCGACCCCTATTCAGTAAAATGGGCGGCTTCGGTCACCGGCGGGCTCAGATTGAGCGAGCCGTTTACCTCCACACCGAGATCGAGCGTATCCTTCCAGGCCCAGAGCTGCAGGCTTTGCACGATCGGAACTGCGCAGACCTCATCCATGATCTTGCGCTGTGCCTCGGCCCACAGTTCAATCTGCCTGTCGGCATCCGTTTCGACACGCGCTGCAGTGATCTCATCATCGGCCACCGCACAATGCGAGAAATTGGTCACTGCCGTTGGTGTGCCGACAATGGCGTCGGAATGGAAGAACTGCGACAGATAGGTGTCGGCCACCGGAAAACGCGCTGCCGCGTAGTGGGTCACCTGACTGAGGTCCTTGCGGATCTGCTCATGAAAGGTGGCGTGCTCCACCGTCTCGATTTCAAGATTGATGTCTGCTTCGCGCAGCAAGGCCTGAATGGCTTCCATCGTCGTGATCATGCCCGGCAGCGTGGTGTGGATCGCCTTGATGGTCACGCCATCGGGATGACCGGCCTCGGCGAGCAGGGCTTTCGCCTTGTCGATGGAGTATTCATAGGATGGCACATCGTCGGTAAAGCCGAGATACCCCTCGGGCACCGGCGAGATCGCCGCAAGCGTCACATCCGGCCCCTTGAACTGCACCATCGCATCGCGATTGATGGCATGCGCCACGGCTCGACGCACGCGCACATCATCAAGCGGCGGCATCGTCATGTTGAGGTGAATGACCGACATTTCACCGGGCTTCATCACCGCAACCTTCGTACCGGGTATTTTCGAGATGCGCTCAACCCATGTCTGGTCCTGCTTCCCGTAGATCATGTCGATCTCGCCCGACTGGAACGCCAGGTCGCGCGAGGCATCAGACGGGATATAGCGGTAGTAGATTTCCTTGATCTTGGGCTCACCCCGGAAATATTCGGGATTGGCCACCAGCTTCACATATTGCTGCGGCTGGTATTCCTCGAACATGAAGGGTCCGGTGCCGATCGGTGTGCGCTCAAAATCGGCGCCCAGCGCCTCGACCGCGTCCTTACAGACGATGTTGCCGCCATGATAGGGCACGAGCATGCCTAGAAGGCTGGGAACCGGGGTCTTGAGCTTGATGGTGACCTCATGGTCGCCGGTCGCCTCGACGCTGTCAAAGGCACTGTAGTCCTTGGCGAAAGCCGAAATATCGGAATTCGCCGAGCGGTTGAGCGAGTAGACCACATCCTCGGCGTCGAGCGGACCGTAGTCGCCGTGACACTCAACGTCCTCGCGCAGTTTGAAGGTCCAGGTCAGCCCGTCATCCGATGCTGTCCAGCTCTCGGCAATGTCAGGCTCGATATCGGCTGGGCTTGCCTCACCGGGCTTGATGCGCACCAGACCGTTGAACATCCAGTGCAGAAGTCCCTTGTCCGGCGTGGACGTGGCCACATGCGGGTCGAGCTTGCCGGCATCGGCACTCCCCATGCCGATGTTCAGCGTCTCGCCCGCAGCGAGCGCACTGCCTGCCATCAGCAGGCTTATTAATGTTGTCGCGATTGTTCTTTTCATTGGTTCCACCTCTTCGCGTTTCGATCTGTCGTGACGTGCTCCCTAAAGCGTGTCTTCGAGCCGGCAGTTCACCAGCATTTCAGCCATCGCCGCCGTGTTCGGGAGGGCGATGGCAGTTGCAGCGAGCTCGGCGAGGTCGCCGGGCTCGATCATCTCCTCGCGCGCCACCTTGGTGACGCCGGCGGTGAGATCGGTTGCGACGAAGCTGGGGCAGAGTGCGGTGGCGCGAACGCCATGCTTCCACCCGATGCGGCGTGTGCCGTGCGTCAGCGCCATCATGGCATGCTTCGTCATGTTGTAGGCGATGTTTTCATTGCGGACCCGCTTTCCCGAAAGCGAGACCACATTGACAATGCGCCCGCTTCCAGACGCCTTGAGATGCGGCAGGCAGGCGCGGGTAAGAAAGAGAGGCCCCTTAACATTGATGGTCCAGAGCGCATCGAGATCGGTTTCCTCGCCTTCTTCGATTGAAAACGTGTTGGAGGTGCCTGCGTTGTTGACCAGCGCGTCGAGGCGGCCGAACTTGCCGAGCGTGGCAGCAACCCAGTCGTCATGTGTCCGGCGATCGCTTGCTTCGTAGTGCGCGCAAAGCAGTCGGTCGCCCGCAAGATCGGCAAACGTCGCCTCCAGTGATGCTGCATCCCGAGCACCCGCGCTGACCGCATATCCCCTGGCGTACAGGGTCTCGACCAGCGCCCGGCCGATCCCCCGGTTCGCACCCGACACCATCACGACGCGCCCTTTTGGATCAAGCACCTTTACCTCCAATGATGCATTTCCCGGTCATTCGCGCCTCCCCCAATTCATCCCTAAAGCCATCCCCCTAAAATCATCCATGCAATGTCAGCGCGGCCTGCTGCTCCGGCTTGCTCTTCAAGAAGCGCTCGAAACGGAAGGCGGAAACATCCAGCTTTGGCGGCATTGCCATGACGAGTTGAGCCGCCAGTGCGCCGGTTGTCGGCCCGATGCCGAAACCATGACCTGAAAAGCCCGCGGCAATCACAAGATTGTCCACGCCTGGAACATAATCGATGACCGGCAGAGCGTCGGGCGTCAGATCGAGCACACCGCCCCAGACATTTTCGATCTCGGCCTCCGCAAACCCCGGCAGAACGTGCGAGACTCTGGCGATCGTCTCCATGATCCTGCCCATGGATGTGCGGGCAACCGGCCCGCCATCCGTTTCATCGAGTGCGCCCCGCCAAATCTCCGCACCACTGGTGGCACGCAGATGCCCGGTGACCTCCTGGCGCACGGCCATATCCGCATTCGCCACGCCCAGCACCGGCGCAAGCATGGGGGGAAGAGGCGCACTGCGCAGAACCGTGACAAGGGGCCGGCGCAGCGGGATGGCCAATCCCAGCGGTTCAAGAAGCGTGTTTGTGAGGATGCCAGGCGCTGCCAAAATGGTGCCGGCGGAAATCGTCCTTGTTCCTGTGACGGCGCCAGTCGCGCGCGCGCCATTCACCTGCAGATGACGCACGCCTTCCCCAGTGGAAATCTTTGCCCCCTGACGCTCAGCCAGGCGCAGATAGGCATTTACCGTGGCAACGGGATCGGCATGACCGTCCGTCGGACACCAAGAGGCGGCCAGAACAGCCTGAGAGAGGGCGGGCACAAATTTACGCACCGCTCCACCATCGGCCAGAAAGGAAATGTCGAGCCCAGCCGCCTTCTGGTCCTCGACCAGCGCCTTCACCGTCTCCATTTCAGCCTCGGTGCGCGCAAGACGCAGGTTGCCCTCCTGTCGATAGGAAGTCCTTGCCTCAAGTCGACGGTCGAGTTCCTGCCAGCGCTTTACGGCGTCACGCGCCAGCGGCAATTCGGCAGGATGGCGGCCCGACTGACGCACGCCGGCCAGCGTCCAACCCGATGCCATGGCCGCCGGTCCGTATCGATCGACCACCTCCACTTTTGCGCCCATCTCGGTGAGCTCGAGCGCCGCCACAGCACCTGTTATTCCCGCCCCGATGATCAGAACGTCAGGCGCGCTCATGCGGCGGCCCTCCTCGAAAACCGGGAAAGCGCAAAGGGTGCCGGGTCGACCAGAGGCACTTCCCCGGCCGTCATCTGCGCGGCCAGCAGTCCAACCCCCGGCCCAATGCCGAAACCATGACCGGACAGCCCGGTTGCGATCAGCAGCCCCTGCCAGCCCGAAGGCGTGTCGACGACCGGGATTTCGTCGGGCATGACGTCGATCATACCGCCCCATGTTTCGGCAGGTCGGGCATCGGCAAGCTGCGGATGTAACCCCCTCGCCGCCTCCATCACGCTTGCCAGAAGGCGAGGATCGGGCTTTGGGTCGAGAACACGCGCCCGCTCGAACGGCGTTTCATCGTCGGCGTTCCAGCGAGCGGCCCCCAGCGGGCCAAAGAAATCGCGTCCGGCCTTGATCGTCATGATCCGCCAGCGATCACGCAGGACCGGGAGAAAAGCGCCAAAATGGCGAAAGGCGGCGGGGATAAGCTGAAACTCGGCCGCACCGCTGCGAGCGATCGTATAGCCGCCATCCAGACGCCTGCGCACGGAAGCCCGCGTGGCGCCAAGGCCGCCGGGCACGATTTCCGGCGCCGGCGTGGTCCGCAACACCGAAGACTTGACGGCGAGTTGAGGAAAATTCAGGCCGAGATTCTCCAGAAATGTGCGCGACCAGACACCGCCCGCCAGGATCGCCGCCCTGCAGGAGATCTCGCCATGTTCGGTCACAACCCCGGTGACCGAGCCATTCGCCCGTTCGACAAGCCGGACCGCGCAGTTCTCGATGATGGTAACACCGAGTTTCGCCGCATGGCGGGCCATGGCCGGAACGGCGAGCCAGGGCTCCGCCGTGGCATCCGAAGGGGTGTGTATTGCGCCGGCGAAACGGCGGTCGCTTCGCCCCAGCATTCTGTCGGTCTGGGATGCGGAGAGGAGAACGGTGTCGAGCTGAAACGGCTTTGCCGCCTCCTGCCAGGCTTCATGAGGCGCAAACTCCGCCTCGTTTTCAGCCAGATATGTGGTGCCACGAACGCCATAGCCGATATCCGTACCAAGCTGCGGCGCGAGCCGCGCCCAGAGACGCGCACTTTCGATCATGAGCGGCAACTCGCGCAGATCGCGGCCCGTCTTGCGAATCCAGCCCCAGTTTCGGGAGGACTGTTCGCCGGCAATCCGGCCCTTTTCGCAAAGTACCGTCGGGATTCCGCGCTCTGCCAGATATATCGCCGCCGTCACCCCCACAATGCCACCGCCAATGATGACCACATCGGTCTGGCGGGGAAAGGAAGACGGGACAGCCTCGTCCTTGGCCTTGGTTCCGTTCACGTTCATGCCCCTCACATGAGCCGGATGGATTTATCCTGTCAGTGAACGGCTGGAGGGGCTATAAGGCAAATAAGGTTTCATTCCATCCCTATCAGGAAATCTTATAGCAGAATGCTCAGTCAGAGATCCCTGGAAGCTTTTCGGGAAGTCATGCGGACCGGCAGCGTGTCGGGCGCGGCGGAAGAGTTGCTAGTCTCCCAGCCCGCCGTCAGCCGCCTGATCCGGGAGCTGGAAGAGCGGCTCGGCCTGCGCCTGTTCACACGCCATGGCGGGCGCATCGTCGCAACGCCGGCAGCGCATGAATTCTGGCTGGAGGTGGAGCGCAGCTTTACCGGACTGAAGCATATCGAGCGCGCCGCGGAGCAGATCAAACGCGGACAGCGCGCGACGTTGAGCATAGCAGCGGCACCGGCTTTCGCCCAGGCCGCATTGCCGCAGGCGGTGGCCGAACTGCTCGTGTCGCGCCCGGAATTCAGGGCCGAGTTCTTTTCCATGACGACATTGCCCGTGGTGCGCCAGGTGGCGCTCAGGCAATGTCAGATCGGGTTCGGCATTCCGACGCAGCACAAGTCCGAAATCGATGTGGTCAGGACCGGAACGCTCCCCTATCGCTTCATCGCGCCCGCTGGACATTTCCTGGGGCAAAAGCCGGCAGTTGATATAGAGGATCTTTCTGGTCTCGACTTTGTGGGTTTTGTCGATTCAACCATGACAGGCCGAAATTTCGACCGCCGTTTCGCGCGAATGCGCAAGCCCCCGGTTGTGAAGATGCGCAGCTATCTGTCAATCGTCATCGCGGCCTTGGTCCGGCGTGGTCTGGGGGTTGGTCTGGTTGATCCGTTCACCGCAGAAGAGCATGAGCGCGCGGGCGGCATCGTCCGGCCGCTCATCGCCGACGAACGCTTCGAATACTCCGTCATCAAGCCGCTCGGCGAAAAGTTAAGCCCGGAATGCGAGGCGCTGGTGGAAATTTTCGAGCGGCTGGCCGAAGCTCATCGCCACTAGATCGTGCAGGAAAATATTTCCTACGACTTAATTACATTCGTAAAAAAATAATTTAATTATAAATAATTATTAAAATTTAAAAAATTAATACTTAAATTCAATATATTATTGACTGCTTATGTAAGCCACCTTAAAGAGAATTTGAAGAGTATATCTTCTTCAATGAAATTTCCAATAATTGTAATATATATCCAAGAGAATTTTATGACCCTTTCCGAAAATCGAAGCAGTGCATCACATGTCGTAGCAGTTTCTGTGAAGCGTTTGGCAAAAGGCGTGAAACCCAGCCTTACACGCCCGGAGTGCACTGACAGCCAGCCCATCTGAGCAGCCCGGCAGGGAGGGCCGGTTTTGCCCCTTCCTGCCGCGCGAATTCAAAGGCTCATGTCGACCAAGGATGCACGGATGCACCAAAGCACGCTCGCTACAGAAGCTCCTTCATTTTCGCTGGACAGGGAATTTGTTCGCGAGTTTTGCCATGACGTTCTGGAGGTTGACGGCCAGTTGCAGTCCCTCGGGGATACAAAGAATGCCGGAGTTCTCGAACATTTGAGTTGCCAGTTCAGATCGAGATTTTCCGACACAGTGGTGGATATCGAGACGCAGATCGCGCACAAGGCGTGCGGTATAGCAGTCGTTGATGTGCCTTCAGTCTATGAAGACGTCACCGACGATGCGATTGCTGGCGCACTCGTCTCAATCGCCGCTACCTCCGCGCTCATCAAGCCGTCGAAAGATATCGAAAATCTCACCCCTTTCACGATGTTCAGCGCCTCTTGCGAAAGCAGCAGAGCACTCAGGAAAGCCGGCCTGCCAGACATTTCACCAACCGATATTCTCGATTTCCACTCAGACGGGCTCATCTGCGGCAAGTCGCTCGGTGTGCCCCGCTATATCGCGATCTACAACACCTTCATCAACTATCGGAAATGCGGTTTCTTCTATTGGGTTCCGACCTCCTCCATCGAAGCACTGCCAGAACACCTTGCTAGGATCGGCCTTGATGACGACTTCACATTCGAACTGACGCCGGCTGTGTACGGCGAGACCGGTTCCAAAATCGATAGAATTGTTGAACGCAGGGTCAGAACCGCAATTTTCAGGAAAGACGTTGATGGAAGTATCGTCACGTTCATGAACGGAAAGTTCACGGGAAAAGATGGAGCAGATGCCGATTTCACCTGGCCACTGAAGGCATTTCAGAACTCAATTGCCAAAAATCCATTCAGATATGCCGTGGAGCAGAGGTCGCGCCGGTTGATCATTTTGAACAATTCCAGCGGGTTCCACGCACGGGATATATTTGAGGATCCTGTCGAGGGGCACGAAGAAACCCGCAACTACCTAAGAAGTGTTTCGGCCGAAGCGTTCCATACGGGACACCTCCTGTAGATTGCGTTGCCGCTTCACTCGCCGGTCAGGACACGCTCGGCAAAAGCAAACCGGCGTTGGCGGAGTAATCGACTTGACAGATCAGGCGCCTGCGACCCTGCCTGCCCGGCATCTCCGTAATCGAGCGACGATCGAGTTTGCCGTCATGGCATTCTCTCTGGCTTCCTTTACAACCATTGGCCTCAGCCTCGTTGTCACCTCATGGATCGCGGCAGTCGAGGGATCGGTGTTCCTGGTCGGGCAGCTGTTTTTCGCCAGCAGCACCACCGCGCTCGTTTTCTCCATTTATGCCGGCGTGGTCACCGACCGGAAAAACCGGCTTTTGATCATCCGGCAGGGGCAGTCTCTGAGGATTCTGGGGGTCTGCGCGCTGGTCGTCGCTACACTGGGCACGTCAGCCGCCCCCTGGCTGTTTGCCTATGCGGTTCTCTTTTCGCTGGGGACGGTCCTCAATGCCGGCGCGCTGGATGGCATTGTCCAGCTGGCGGTCGATGAACAACAGCGTATGAAGCTCGCTATCCGCGTCTCGATTTGCCGTCAGCTTGGCATTCTATGCGGGACGGGCCTTGGGGGCGTCTCGCTCCACCACCTTCCGGCGGTCTGGCCGGTGCTGTTGATGGCAGTGCTGATGATGGTTCAGTTCGTCATAATCAGTCTCTTCTTCGCTGACTACCAGAACGCGCCTTCAAAGCCGCCAGGGCACGTCATCTCTGCATGGAAGGGAGGGCTGAGGGCTATCCTCGGGCAGCCCCGGCTCGCCTTCACCATCCTGACCATAGGGCTGCTTTTTTCTGCGTCCCAGATGGCAAATGTCCTCGTTCCGGGTTTTGTCAGGGACAGCCTGCAACAGGGCAGCGATGTTTATGGCCTTCTGGAGATGGCTTGGGCGGCCGGAGGCGGAGCGGCCCTGGCGACTGCGGCGGTGCGGACCAGATTGTCCGGCGCCCATCGCCGGGAGCTTGTGATTCTCATCATGGCCGGGGTCGCCATGGTGGCTTTCGCCAGCTCGAGAAGCCTCCCATTGCTGGTCGCAATCTATGCGATCCTCGGCGGAATGTTCGCGTGGGGAAGAGCCATATGTGACGGTCGAATACTGATTCTGGCGAAAAACGAGGAAATCGGCCGTGTGCGGGCAGCCACCTCGATGGTGGTCAGCCTGCTGGGCATGGCAATCTACGTATCGCCCACAATCATCGGCAGCGAAGATGCAATCCTCTACTATGTCTCATGGGGTGTGGTGCTATCGGTCGCCGGCGCCGTGATGCTGGGCCTCTGTGCCCGGGCAGGATGGAATTAAAAGCCCATGCCCGCCGCAACCCGCAGAATTGCGCACGATTGCATCACGAACGTGGCATCACGCGTCATGGCGTGATACCGATGCCAGCTTCATCCTCGAAACCTGCAAGGGAGGGTTGCGGTGGCGGCTGATCTTTGGACACAGTATCTGCCAGGTCTGGCCCTGGTGCTTTCGATTTTCACCATCGGCGTTGCAAGCCCCGGCCCTGCAACCCTCATGATCATGGGGACGGCGATGTCACGGGGGCGCCCGTCGGCTGTGGCTCTGTCGCTCGGCGTCGTGACTGGCTCAATGTTCTGGGGATGCTTTGCCGCATTCGGTTTTGTCGCCGCCATAAAGGCATCCGCGGAACTCTTTACCGCCATGAAGCTGGCCGGCGGCGGCTACCTCCTTTACCTGGCGCTCAAATCCTGGCGCTCGGCCATGGCTATAGAAAAGCCGCAACAGGTTCAGGCGATACAGCCGGTCAGCATCCGCCGATGCTTCGTCCAGGGCCTGCTGATACATCTCACCAATCCAAAGGCACCGCTGGTCTGGCTGGCGACACTTTCTGTCGGCATGGGAAACACCGCTCCCCTGCCGCTCCTGATGCTGACCGTGCTGCTTTGCGCCTTCATGGCGATGATCGTCTTTGTCGGCTACGCATTTCTGTTTTCGACAATGGCTGCATCGAGGTTTTACATGTCGTTCCGTCGTCCTTTCGATGCCGTTCTGGGTTTCCTGTTCGGTGCAGCAGCCATCAAGATACTGACTGCCAAGGCCGCTTGAAATTGCTGAACGGCGGTGGTTATCGGGCTGGGCTGCGTTGGCCAATGCCCAACGCAACGTGTCTGCCTTGTGTTCAGCCGCTGTCCCGGTGTCCTGCCGCCGACCTGATTGTCCACCCTCAGATTGGGCGGCCCCCAGTGAACGTCAAAGCAAAATCCCTTACCAGATCACCCGATGTTTCCGCCAAGAGACTCATTGCGGGAAATCATTGGTATCAAAACGCGGCAACGTCAGCGGGCAATCAGAATCAAGGTTCGCTGTCGCTACACGTGTTGTGAAGCCAAGAGTGCAGCGCCGTTTTTGCAGTACAGTCAGAAGTTCTTCATTCCATCCGCCGAAAGGGTAGCACATTACCCAAAATTTATCGACAGGGGATCCAATGTCGCGCAAGAAATCTAAAGAGAGATCCACTTCTCTCTCCTGTGTTTCGCGTGAAACTTCATTCAACCAATAGTGAGAGAAACCGTGCGATCCGAAATACATCCCGCATGAGTTCATTAGCTTAGCTTGGTCACGCGATATGTACAACTCGGAAGCGAATGCGGCTTCGTCGTTTGTGACAAACCGTGCAAATAATTCCTTGGAAATGGAGCGTCGCAGCTTTTCTGGCAATGCTGTTTGCAACATACGCTTTACGTATATTGTCTCAGCATCATCAAAGCGGTTGGGGTGCTCCCAGCGGGCCCTATAGTTTTCCACTGTATCCAATTGCATCTCACGCTGGTTCTCACGAACCCGTTCATCAACGTATCTGGACAGTTTTGCGGGATCGTCACAGCTAGCAAGAACAAAGTGGACGCGGTTCACATCAAGCAGTCGCGCGTCCCGAACAGGTTCTACCGGCGGGAAAAATGCTCCCTGAATTCCGCGATCAAAAAGAAGCGGAAACACAAGGTCGTAGTGCTCGGCGTATCCATCATCAAACGTCAGTAGAGCAGCGTTTTCAGGCAGTTCTTCGTTTTCTCTTGCTGCGTCCACAACATCCTGGATACGCACAAGGGTGAAGTTCTCTGCCAGGTAGTTCAACTGCCGCACGAAACCCGAATATTCCAACCCCTTGATTTTTGGATATCTACTGCGTTGAAATTCTCGCACGTAATGGTACATGACAACCGTGAGCACACGCGGCATTTTCGACCTCATACAGGCACATTCGAGACGCTACTCTTAGTGCAGAAGAAACCCCGGTGCCAACTCCGGAGCAATCGAGTAAGCCTCCCTTCACAACAATTGCCGCACCAGGGGATCATGAAGTTCCGGAAACGGGCAGACAGCTGCAACACCATGAGTGAAGACGAAATCTCTACAAGTCACCTCTGTAACAATTACCGACACCTGCTCATGGCAATGGCGGATATTGCGCTGACGGGTCAGAAAGCACTCCTGATCTATCTGGAGGATGACCTGCCCCTGCATGACGAACTGCGCCAGCGCCTGTTGTCTGCTTGCCCCGAGGCAGAGTTTCTCTTTACGACCGATGCCGATGAGATCGCGGCCTTCTCGCAACTGCCCCGATGGTTTCCGCCGATTGTGCGGCGCAATTTGAGGTTCGGCGGCCCGTTGGGACTGGTCACACCACACTCTTACGGAACACTGGCACTTCGCGGTCGGCATTTTGAAAGGGGTTATGTGTACCACTCTGGTTTTCACACCGCGAAATCGCTGGTGTCTCATTGTGATGAGATCGTGTTGAGAGAAGGCGGAACGCACAATTACGTGACCCATACAATACCTTGGGCGAAAGCGCTTCTGCGTGGATTTGCAGGCCGTCGGCCACGTTATAGAGTCTGGGGCGACGAACCCTGGATTGATCGCATACAGGTCGCCCTGCCTGAAGAACTTCCTCAATCGGTCCGAGCTAAGGCAAGCAGGATCGAGATGACAGAACTACTGACTTCCCTGCCTGAAAATCGATCTCGAGCTTTGGCCCGGGCATTCTTAGAAACTCCTCCACCGAGCCTGCGAGATGCGGATCAGAATGCTCTTCTTCTAACCCAACCCCTTGATCAGGCGGGTATCTGTTCGTTCTCACAGCAAAAACAATTCTATGAACTGGTCATTCAGATGCTGCATGACAAAGGGTATCGTGTATTCCACAAGCCGCATCCACGAGAAACGCCCTGCCCATTGCCCAACACGGAAGCAGTTCCAGCCCAGTTTCCGATAGAGGCATGGCCCTTTGCCGGAGGAAAACCATTTGACCTTGCGGTCACGGCCTTTTCGTCGGCGTTAAAGCGAAGTGATCTCGGCTTCGCAAAAATCGGATTGCAATTGATCCCGGTCGAGGCATTTAAAGCTTCGGAATTTTCTGGTTGGCCGCCCAGAGTCACAAGCACGTTCGACAAGCTCAACATGACGGGCCGACCTACTACAACAGAATCCGGAGACCCAGAGCTGGCTCCGCAAAATCGGACAGTGGTGTAAGTGGATTTTCTGCCTGACGGCAGCGAGGATTGTCGCTGCGAATCAGGAGTTGATATGACGAAG
>NZ_JBWKMB010000028.1:0-45885 GCF_056431025.1 Nitratireductor lacus
CTTCATTTTCGCCTGGTCGCTTTGGCGACGACGGCATCAAGCCCAGGCCATGATCGCTCACTACAAGAAAAGAGGCCATCTGCAACTGTAGTACTAGCGTTCAGGCCCGTCGCGCTTCTTATCGCTCTCTCTGCGCTTCTCGCGATCCGCGATCTGCTTTTCAAGCGCCTGCCGGTATAGGTCGCGCTTGAAAACCGGCTCCGGCATGGAGCGCATGAATTGCTCCACTTGACGCGCCAGCTGCTGATCGGCCGTGTTCCCGCTCCGAGCAAGATCCTTCGCCGCCGCCGCATAAACGGCTCTCACGCCCTCCTGGCGGCTTCTTGCGGCCGTCTCCCAGGGACGATGCGCCCTCCCCTTACCCTGACGGCGCTCACGGCCGCCTGTGCCGCCACCACGTGCGTTCTGGCGCTCGTTATAAACGTCGCTGATCGCGCGTTGATCGTTGCGAGGCACAAGCCCTCGCGCGCGCATGTGGCGCATCTGTTGCCGATCGGCCTTCATCGTACGACCGCGAGAAAACCGCGGCGTCGCCTCCGCCTCGATCCCGCGCGCCCTCAACGCAGACGCAAAGCGATCGCGATACTGTTCAAGAACCGGCTTGCCGGGATTGAACGTCCGTCCGTTGTGTTGCCGGCCGCGCACTGTCACATGGGCATGCGGATGTTTCGTATCGTCGTGGAAGGCCACCATGACATCGGCCCGCGGCCGTATTTCCGCTTCCACAAAGTCGCGCACCGCATTCCGGAACGCCTCACGATCCACGCCCGGCGGCATGGATAGCACGAGATTGACCGACAGCGGCGCCCGTCGAACGTTGTGCTGTCCCTTGTAGATGATTTCGTCATCACTCCAATCGGAATGCAGGTCGTTCACCGCCTCCTTGCCTTTCATACGACCGTAATCGGTTTCGGCCTCGACCTTTCCGTTGCGCGTGATGTACTCCATGTGCGCCTTGAGGTGCCCGCTGTCACGCGTCCGGCCTGACACCTTCACCAACACCTCCGGCGCCTTCCCCGTCACGCGCGCGAGCTTTGCCTTTGCCGCTTTCGACAGCACAGGATTTTTCGGCGGCCGCGACGAGCTGCGCGGCATCGTCGGATCTTCGAAAACGCGCATGCGGGACGGCCGAAGCCAGGCAGCATCGACGCCCAACTCGCGATAGAAATCCTCGTAGAGCATCCGAACCTTCGGATCATTCCGCGCCATCGGCATCTCCTTCCCAGGCGCGCACATTGCCCCGCGCCATCAAGTGCAAATCTGTCAGCGTTCGCTCGACCTCGGACCGGGCGGATTCCAGGACCTTCGTATCGACCGCAAAGGGAGCGTGCTCGAGGCGCGCTTCATTGGCCGCGCGAACGATCTGATTGAGGTTCACGCCGATCTTGCGGACCTGGTTCGTCAGCGCGCGCAACTGGTGCAACTCGTTCGCACTGTATTGAGTGCCGGCGCCGAGTCTCACCCGAACCACTGACCGAAGCCATTGTGCAGGCTTCATGCCCCGCGCCTTCGCCGCGCGTCGAACCTCTGCCACCTCATTGGCGGACAAGCGCACCGACAGGTGAACGGCGGGACCGGCAGGATCCGGCAACGCGGGCGAATGTTGATCGCCCTGCCCGTCTACCGCCAGCGATATCAGTCGACGCAGCAAGGCGGACTTGCCGCCATGCGCCTGAGCCAGAGCTGCAAAGCGCTCGGCCAGGTCCTCGTCTACGTGAGTGCTGATGTGTTTCAAGGCTCTTTCAATCGATGTTTGGCAAAACTCAGTCGCTTCAGCTATCCTGCCATAGAAATGTATAATCCAAAAACTTTGCTTGAGCAAACACACATGTTGCAGCGGTCCTCGCTTCGCTCGGCCTCAGGCTGCGCCTTAGCATTGAGGGGAAGGCTTCGCCCTCCCCTGCCACCCCACCCGAGCGCTCACCAAGGGTTCACCCGTGAAGCCGCTTTCGCCAGCCCCTACGCCACCGCCTCCCTCATGCAAGGGACGCTGGCGCTCAAAGCCCCCGCATGGGCTCGTGCGGCGTCGTCGCCGGGGCTTGCGCGGCTCCGAGGGTTCACCAAGGAAACGTGCCAAGACCCGAAACCTCCGCAGGCAAAAAAAAAGCCCCGGACATCTCCGGGGCTCATGTCCTGGTGATTGGCTCCGACGTCAATTGAAGTAGATCACGTCCCGGTCGTCCGGCTGGAGCTTGAACAGCAGCGCGTCGTAGCCGACGACGATGATCGGAGAGATGACGAGAGCGGCCAGACCAAACCCGATGCAGAACAGGTAAAAGCCCGGCCCCTTCCCTTCCCCGGCCGCGTAGCCGCCGAAATAGGCGAGTGCCGGTATGACCGTCATGAACAGAAGTCCGCCGATCGTCAGTCCACCAAAGACCCACTGAACCGGATAGCGAAGCGCCATGAGGATCAGCCACAGTGCAAAGCGAAGGCCATAGAGCACGGTGAAAAACACCATGCCGGCCACGCCAATGATGTAGTCAAGAATTCGATCCTTCATGGCACTGCCCTTCCCTACTCGGGACTCATGATCTCCGTCAGCTTCATCTTTTTCAAGCTGATCTCCTGAATATCAGCTCCGTTTTCGAATGAAACCACGCCGTACTGGCTTCCTTTCTCCGAAACGCGATCCGTCAGCAAGCGGCCGATACGATCCGACACTTGCACGAAGATCGCAACTGCGGCTGGGGCCGTCCTCCGCTTGGTCGATCCGCTGTCGGCCGTGTCGCCGCCGGCATCGGACAAGCCCGCGCGCAGGCGCTCTCGACTTTCTTCATCCGCGTCGTCCGGTCCCGTCGAGCCAGGTTGCGACGGCGAGCGCAGTCCTTTCGCGAAGGCGATCGCATCACGCTGTGTTATCGACTCGTTGACCTCCATGAAGGCCAGCGTCGCGCTCTCGTCGATCTCCATGGCCTTCTGCAACTCATAGGCCGCTCGAATGCCGAAGTCCTCGACACGTTCACGAATGGCCTCGTGCATCTTTGAGAATCCGCTATAGAGCGATACCCAGGAACGAGGCTTGCCGAGCGAAGATGCGATCGTTGCGGCCTTGGTGCCCTTGGCAAGTTCCGACTCGATGAAATGCGCGATATCAGCGTGGAGAAGGTTTTCCCGCTGAATATTCTCAACCATCTGGTCGTAACTGTCCGTGGGCTCCACGCGGATAACGACGGGAACCCGATCAAGCTTCGCCAGGCGTGCAGCACGATTATCGGCTGCAAAATGCCGTGCTTCTTGATGGAAGCCGCCATTTCCTCGATGGTGGCCTTGTCGAAGCTGCGACGCGGCTGATCGGGATCTTCGATGATCTGATCCAGGGCGATTTCAACCTGACCCCCGGTTGGCGCGTCTTTCGCTTCCTGGTTCTTGCCGACCTGCGCAAACCCGGAAAAGTCGATGCCTTCGAATGTAGTCATGGGATGATCCTCTCCGGTCTCAAGCGAACATGCGGTCTTCGAGCTGCTGCATGACCCTGCGCATTTCCTTCCCTGCAACGCGTGCGGCCGTCTTGGTGTCTTTCCAGGCCGGTTCCATGGTGCTGGCAGTGTGCTCGTACGCCTGCCGCTGAGAAATCACGGCATTGAACATGAACTTGTCCCCGACGCGCTCGAAAAGGTCTTTCAGTGCTTCCCGCTGGTTCGGGCTGTTGGCGATGTACTGGTTCGGCAACATGCCAAGGAATACGAGGTCCTTGTTATATTGTTGCTGCATGCCGACGATCGACTGCAACAGCGATTCGATGCCTTGCAGGCTGTAGCGCGTGAGCGTGATGGGCGCGAGCACATGGGTTGCGAACAGCATTGGCCCGATGTTGAGTGCATCGGCCGAAGGCGCGGCGTCGAAAATCACGACCTCGTAGTTCTCGGCCGCACGCTCGGCGTTGGCCTTGAGCGACGCGATATGCTGGTTCGGCTTGATCTCTAGGGATTTAAGTGCGTCATCGGCCTCGATGACGGAAATCCCGGTCGTCTCAAGCTTCGGGATGTCCGTCTTGCCGTTCAAGAGCTGTGACGTGGTGGTATCAATCCTGTGCTTTTTCAGCGTGCTCGACGCATTGCGCTGCGTATCGAGCTCGACGACCAAAACGCGCCGTTTCTCCGCAAGGTGCCATGCGGCGTGGCACGCGATCGTACTCTTGCCGACACCGCCTTTGCGGTTCGAAATGAGCAGGATTTTCATCTGCGACTCCTTGCATGTGGACACCCTTCGATACCACGAAATTCGGCGCGCCGCACCGCTCTGTCGGGACCTCCACTAAATGCGCAGTTTGAATGTGACATTTTTGACTCATATATACGATAAGATTCTGGATTCACATCGAAAGTTCGCTTCTTACTACCTTTGGGAATGACAATTTGCTATGAGATGAGATGTCCAAATGTGGCAGGGAGCGCCGGGAATTTGTTTGCTTGAGCAAACGGAGGCCGGCACTGGCGACGAAACCCGAATTATGCTAGAAATTCAGCTCAGTTAATGGAGTCTGAGACCATGACCGCGGACCTGCTGGAAAAAGGTGCTGTGAAGGATCGTTCCCAGGCGATCCGGCTGGCCAAGCGTGCCATAGACTCGCTCGACACCAGGCCGCTTGAGCCCTTCGTTGCCGCGATGCTGACCGACGGTCACAAGGCGGCGTTGTCTGCCATGGCCGTGTCCGGCGACGAGCCGACCACCTTTGAGCAGTTCCTTGTGCTTTGCGAGCAGGCCGGACTTCTGAGTGGCGATGAGTGTGACCGCTACGCAGACGCCTTCATTGAAGCACGACGGTCCCACGCTGCTTGATGAGAGACCCGTACCTTTATCCGGGCACGACTGTCCTCATCAATCATTTCAATATTCGAGACCAGGAAAAGCTCACCAGCAAAGAGCATCGTGAGACCCTGAAAACGCTTCAGGGTCTCCATGATGATCCTGTTAGGGGCAACTTCGATTTCGCACATCTTAGCGAGATTCACCGGCGCATTTTTGGGCCGGTCTATCCCTTCGCCGGCGAGACACGCACCATCAACATTGTGAAGGCGGAGGAAAAGCTGGACGGTGCCAGCGTCGATTATGCGCCGTTCCACCTTGTTCGAATTCAGGGCGAGCATCACCTGAATGAGTTGAACACCGCCGACTGGTCCGGTCTTAGGGACATGTCTCGGCCTGAGGACATGGACGCCTTCGCAGCGCGCATCATCGAAATCTGGAAGGTCCATCCGTTCCGTGAGGGAAACACGCGAACCACGATGATGTTCATGCACCAGTTCGCGGAAACCAGGGGATTTGCCTTGGATCGCGGCCTTCTTCGCGACAATGCGGAGTATGCGCGCCATTCGCTCGTCGTTGGCTCATTCGGACAGACGCAATATCTGACGCGGATTCTTAGGGATGCCAGGCAACGGGAGTTCGCCCGCGAAAAGGAACCCTCCGATAGGTCCGACAGGCAAGGGCGGGCGAGGGGCGATGAAGACGATCCAGATCGACCGTCGAATACAGCTGCTCTGGAAGTCTATGTCGAAAAGAAGCTACGGCAGCAATTCCCGGACGATCCACAGGCGGTCGAGCGCGGACTTGCAGTAGCCCGCGAGAAGATCGCTGATATGGTGGATAAGGGGCTAGAACTTCCGACACCTCGCGTCATTGACACCGCCGAGCTCAATCGCCTGACGGACGGCCCCAAACGCGACGGCCCTCACAAGGACCATGATCGCTATGAAGACAGAGAGCGATAAGCCAAGGGGAAGCTCTGCTTACGAGAGCAAGGCGGGATGTTTGCTTGAGCAAACATCCCGCCGCGATTTGAGGTAGGTAGGGGACAAGGCCGCTTTTAGCGGCCTTGTCCTTGCGTTACCGGTCTTATCAGGCCGCCGACTTGATGCCTTTCAAAGCGGCCATCTTCTCGGAAAGCACCCAAAGGGCCTTGTTCAGCTTGATATCCTGATCGATGCCCTTCACAGCCCGCGAAGACACACGGCGAGGCCGGCCGTTCTGGTCCATGGAAACGCCGCGCAGCCCGCCCTTGATGGCGTTTTCCTGCACCACGTTGAACGTGGTCCACAGATCCTCGTCCCGGTCCTCATAGCGGCGCGGGATAAGAAGCTGCTCGGGCTTGATCGGCGTTATTGTCTCGCCTTCGCTGTCGCCAAAGCGGGCAACGTGCGCGGCTTCGGCAAATATCTGCCGTTCCTCGCGATTGAGATTGACCGTGCCCCAATCGGCGGGGGCGGCGAGGGTCTTTTCCGCTTCGCCCAGGACGCGATAGGTGCCTTCGATCACCTTCCCGGCGACATCGCCGCTGTGCCGCACCTTCACGCTATCGATTGTGCCGGTCTGTGCGACAAGGGAGTTGAGGCATCGGATACGGAACAACCCTGCCATGAGGTCATAGGCGGACGTGCCGTCATTGGCGTTCCTCAGCAGAATCTCGCACACGGTATCGCCCACGCTATAGGACTTGTCGTCGTCCAGACGGCGGAGCCGGATAAGATGCTTTGTGAAGTCGGTCTTGCTGTCATCCCTTGGACGGGCCTGCCTTGCGCCGACCGGCATGAAGCCTTCGCGCATGAGGCCGCGCAGCACCTCGATCGTGGGGATAGGCTTGAAGCGCTCGGACCTGCTTTCGTGGGCGGTCGTCGCAAAAATGGATGGCGCACGGCGACGCAACTCGTCCTCGGTGAGCGGGCGGGCCTGATCGAAGCGAGCGGTGTTTGCATAGACGGTCATTGTGGTCTCCTTTCCTTTTCCCGCGAAGCGGCTTTCCTGTCCCGAAGGGGCAGGAGCCCCGCTCCTGCCGGCTAGGCCGTCGCCAATGAGACCGGGTGAGAGGGGGGAAAAGGGTCGGCGCAGAGCGCGCGCCGGGGCGCGCGCGGCCCTGAACTGCGCAACGCGGTTGCACCCGCAAGGGTGCGACCGACTTGCTGCAGGGCAGGGTCAAGGCGGCCCTTTTGGGGGGAGAGAGGGCAGCGTCCTCTTTCACCCTGCAAAGGATCGATGACAGCTCGCCGGCGAGCTGGCCGCCATTACGACAGTGCACGCGTTGCTACGACTGCGCCGGGCCTGCCAGGCCGAGAACGCCGTTATTCACGATTACGGGAAGGGGAGTTTGAGGGGAGGGGCCGCAAGGGGGCTCCCCTCAACTGGAAGGCGGCCGGTCGATGCGGCCGCGTGTCAGTGTGTGCGGTGCTGCTCGCGCTCACGTTTTGCAGACCAATAGACGATAAGGCCGATCACGAGGGCGCCGACCGGAAAGATCGTCAGCAAGGCCATTTGCTCAAGTATCGTCATTGTCGAGACCTCCTAAGGTCCGCTTCGCCATCCAATGTAAGGCGAAGCTGCAAAGAAGACAAATGGCGACGCCGTAGAAGACCACCAGGGGACTGCTTGGTGCGGCCGTGCCATAGAACACCGATGCCAGGGGAGCGATCCCACCGATTGCCAAGACGGCGATAGCGAGGCCATTGAGATAATTGGCCTCCAACTTGATCTTTTCATTGCGCGAATTCGACACGACTCGCCCTCCTAGTCGGGGGTCTTTTCGCCCAGCATCCGCGCCCAGCTCTCGCGAAGGAACCGCGGAATGTCCTTATCGGGGATGACATAGGCATCGTCCATGACCTTTTCGGGGGCAGGGAAGTTCGCCGGCGTTTCACCCTTGGCTGTTGGCTCGCATAGCCCGTTGAGCAAGGCGGCAAGCTGGTCGCGGTCTCTGACATCGATTTTCATGGTCGCTTCGGGCGGGAGTCCTTCCCTTTTCCGGTATGTCTCGGCGTCCGCCTTCATCGGAAACCACTGCCGTTTGACGTTGTAGACGATCATTCCGTGCCTCCAAGATTGAAATCGTTCAACAGGTCCAGTTGCTCGGCCGGCGCTTCGTCGGCCGGCCCTTGCCAGATGATACGGTCCCCCTTGCCCCAGATCGTCACGACACCGCCGCCAGCCGTGCGGGGCGGCTCCGGCATAGCTTCGATGTTCCCGCACCAGAATGCCGCGTGTGTCGCCGTGAATGCCCGCCTTCCGCCGATCAAGGCTCGGTCGCAAGTGCCGGTCGGTCTTTTGACGCGTCGACCGATCCGCCTGATCTGGTACATTCGATAATCGCGTTCCCAGGATTCGGCAGGCCGCTTCCAATGTTTGCAGTTGCGGCAAGCGACTGTGACAGGCGGCCGACTTGGTTCGAGGGGTGGCCCGCCGTTATGACCTATTTTGCTCATGATCCTGCCCCCGTCTTGAAAAGCTTCATGGTGCGCCGGTTCGCAAACCGGTCGCGCGTCGTGCGGAAGGTGTATCCGTCCCACTCCGGCCATGCTTTCCAACCGTGAACGGTCGCGCGACCGTACCAAACGCGAACCTCGACGGCTTCGCCGTTGAGCTCCTGCACGATTGAGACCGTGAAGCTCCCGCCCATGCCGGAAGGCGTGTCGTAAACCTCGATTGTCTTTCTCGTGGACATTGTTTCCCCCATCACAAAAGCGCCAGTTGCTCGGCTTCCGCCATGGCCGGGGCAGGGCGGGCGGCGAGCCGTTGGCGCTCGGCGGCTTTGCGCTGCCGCGCTTCTTCGAACTCGACGCACACGATTTCGCAAAGGGGGGCGGCGTCCTTCCATTCGTCGCGATAGAAAGCCGTGTCCACGCCTGCACCGGATTCCATGGCATGCCCGGTCTGGCGCTCGAACTCCACGCCTCGACCGACTTTCATCCGCTCATAGACTTGTGTTCCGGAATAGCGAAAGCTGGCGGACTGCTGTGGCACGATGAATGCGCCGTAGTCGGCCAGCTCGGCAGCAATGTCGATGACGTGTAGCTCGAACTCCGGACCACGGTAACGCGGGCCGTTGCCTCGACGCTTGACGCGTCCGAAAGGTGGGTTGGAAATGGCGCAATCGTACCGGCCAAGATCAAGCTCGCGCCAGTCGAACACGTCCGCGCAAATCCATCGCGCCTCCGGGAGCAATTTGCGCCCCACCTCTACATATCGGGGATTGACCTCTATGCAGGTGATATCGGCCAGACGCTCGCCCCATCGGCTTCTGTGATGGATGAAAAACGACAGAACACCGATGCCCGCGCATAGATCGATGACGCGGCCGCCGCGCGCGTCTAGTTCGAAATCGGCCGCGAGTCCCCATGGAGTGAAGAAAGCTCCTGCTGCGCCGTTCACGTGGGTCGCGCCTTCGTGCCAGTTCTGGAACACGAAATCCTTCTCGTCCTCGGTGAGGCGATCCTTGGTCAGGATCGCCTCGGCCTCCGCATGCGCCTTGCGCTGTGCTTTGGTCAGCTTCGCCACGGCTCGGCCCTCCTTAGGATGCCACTTCGGGCTTTGACGTGACGAGCCGCACGGCAAAATTGCCGACGCGCGTTCCGGCGATGAATGCGGACTCGCTTCGAGCGGTGAAAGTCTCGAACAGCGGATCGAGGGCAGGGCGCACGGCGGTCAGCTTTTCGGCCATGTCGCGCATGCTGATCGTGGGGGTAGCTATATGGCCGCTCTCCCCGATCCCCACGACGACGAGGCGACCGGCAAGCGGGTTCGGCCACTTGTCCAGGATGGAGAAACCGGGCAGGCCGTCGGTCATGCCGTTGTCGTCAATGTAGATGACATGCTTGTCATCTACCGGCACACGTTCGGTGAAGATGCATCCGAGGAGTTTGTTGATGTCGCGCACGGGATCGCGTGCGTCGAGCTTGACGAGCCGCAAGGCCTGCGTCCCCGGATCGAACATGTAGGCGGTGATCGCCTCAGGCTGGCCGGATGTGTCCGCTTCGTCTACAGGGTGCACAAATGCACCGCATTCCGGGCAATCGCCTGCCGGCATAGGCTCACCGACCGCGACACGCGACCAGATGTCATGTATCGGCTCGGCCTCACTGTCCGGTCCCGTCCAGTCGCAATTCTGGCATTTGCAAAGCATGGTGCTCGGTCTCCTTTCCTTTCCCGCGAAGCGGCTTTCCTGTCCCGAAGGGGCAGGAGCCCCGCTCCTGCCGGCTAGGCCGTCGCCAATGAGACCGGGTGAGAGGGGGGAAAAGGGCCGGCGCAGAGCGCGCGCCAGGGCGCGAGCGGCCCTGAACTGCGCAACGCGGTTGCACCCGAAAGGGTGCGACCGACTTGCTGCAGGGCAGGGTCAAGGCGGCCCTTTTGGGGGGAGAGAGGGCAGCGCCCTCTTTCACCCTGCAAAGGATCCGACCAGGCCCGCCTTTCGGGCCGCATTGTCATGCTTCCGTGATCGTCACCCGCATGGGCCGAGACGATCCGGGCGCGGGTGCTGGCGAGCTCGCGGCCGGGCTGGCTCCGCAGGAGACGGGACGGCCAGTAGCGCCGCCCGCCCGGGCACGGGCAATCGGCTCGCTCGCCGGCGCACGCCGCCGGCGATAGAGCGCGGGCCGCGGCCGAAACCGGCCGCGGATGCCCTGGATCTCTATTCAAATCTTGAAATGGCCTTCTTGATCTCACCTATGAGATATTCGGCCTGGGTTGCCGTGAGGCTTTTCATGATCGATTTTTCGCTCCCACGGCAGTTCACGTTGATCGAATAGGCCCTGTCCGCCATCTTGCTTTCGAGCGCCATACCGAATTGGCGACCAAATCCGACCAGACTGGACGTAGCATTTGCATTGGTGTGGGTTTCGCCCGGCTGGCGGTCGATCCGTTCTCCCAATTTGTTGCCGATGAACAAGCTGGTGATGTCCTCGATCGGAATAGCTGTGCCCCCATTCGACATACCTGACGCTGACACTTCGACGGTTCTTGTCCGACTTTGAAACAGGTAGAAAATCAGGATCGACAGGATTTGCACAAAGGCACCGAGGCCGACGACAAGGCCCCCGATAGAGAGCCCGATACCCATCAGAGTTCGAGTAGCACCGGAGCTACCATCAACTGCAAGGAACGTTTGCCAGCCCCATGCCAACGCTATGACGGCGGTGATGAAGACGACGAGAGGCCATCGCACAAGGCTGATGTCGCCAGACTTGACGGTGATGCGCACACGATCCGTGTTGTCTTCAACTAAGATTCTGTTGTCGGCGGTCTTCACTGGCCTTTCCTCACGGATCGAACGGGGATTTCGTTTCGCCTTCCTCGTCCGGTTCTTCTGTCGGATCGGGAACGTGCCGAACATCCGACGAGCGATCGCGAGCGCGATCGTTGCGCCACTCGGCCGGCGGGGTGAAGGTGCTTGACCACAGCCCCGTGCCCGCGTCTCGAGCGTTGTCCTCCAGCACGCGATACCGGTTGACGGGCACGCCCGCAGCATCGTCGGAGACGACAGCGTGTCCGTTGACGATCGCTTCGGCTGCGAGGTCCGCGCCGTTGACGCCACACCGGCCGAGGGTTTCCCCGTTATAGAGCCGGTCGAGGATCTGGCATTCGACGGTCTGTCCGAGTGTTTGCGAGACGAGCCAGGCCGTTGCGACGGCGCCGCATGGCCATGGCGTTGCCTGAAAGTACGCCGGTTGAGCGCGATCGCACACGTCGATTCCTGCGAGATGGACGGTGACGGCCGGCTCGAGGAATTCGAGCGTCGCACCATCGACGACGCGGGCGGGCCCGCGCAGAATGCGCGGGACGCCGGCGATCGTATCGGCCAGGACCTCTTGAGCGCGCGCATGATCGACGGCCTGTCGGATGCCTGAGGCCGTGTTCTGCAGGCGTTCATCGCCGCTGAGCTGGTAGAGCACAAAGGCTGCGACCAAGGCGATCACGAGAAAGCTGGCCGACCGGAAAGTCATGTATGCTCACGACGAACGGACACCGTGGATTCATTCCATCTTTTGTTCCGGGGATCTGGTCCGAAACCAGAGATAGAGCATGCCCAGGGGCGCGATGAAGACCGCAAAAGCCCATAGCAAGGCATTGATGAAGAGCTTGAGCACCATGAGAAACAGGGCGTTCATAAGGAAGAAATTGTCCCCGAGAAGGAGATTGCGCAGTTCATCCCACACCAGCTTTGCGAAAGGAAAGCAGAGCGTTCACAGGATCGCATAGATGAGGGGGCTCGCATGAATGCCGCCTCCACTCGGATCCTGGGATAGGATCAAGATGAAGAAGGCAAAGAATGCGATGCCGATCAAGTAGGATCGGATGAGATATGCTGGCTGCACTGCGCCAAACGTCCGGCTCAACAGGTTCATTGCCGTCGGTAATCCTTCTTTGCTCGCGGTGTATGGAGGCCGCGGCCTGGCTGGCCGCGGCCGCCTCGTTTAGTCAGCGTTCTCCGCCTGCTTCTTGGAAAGCCGGCCGAAGTCGAGGGCGATCAGATCGACCGTGTAGCGGTCCTCGCCGGTCTCTCGATCCGAGAAGGTTGATTGCTTGATCTTGCCGCGGACGGTAACCAGGTCACCGGACTGGATCTCGTTCTTGATGTAGTCACGCGTGCGCTTGTTGAAGACGACGACTTCGTTCCAGTGCGGGTCGTCGTTCCACTGGCCTTCGGCGTCTTGCCGGCGATAATTCGCACAGACCGAGATGCGGGTGGCGTTGTCGAAGGGCTTGACCTTGCCGACGCGGCCGATGATGTCGAATTCAGCGCGATTTTTCATTGGTGCTCTCCATTAGCTGTTGACGGGCATGTGTCCGCGACTGAGTTGCGGCGACGTCAATCGGAATTGCGGAGGGTCCGCGTGTGGAAACCGTCATTCCGATTGACGTCTTGAGCCGCACCAGGCGCAACTTGCCCCGTTCATCAACAGCTCATAGGGGAGAGCACCCGGCAAAACTCGCAGATGAATTCAACGCATTTCATCGCGCCGGCACAGGGACATGATTGTCCCCCTCAGAGCAATCGCGGCGTCCAATCCTGCCTCGGTCGGAATGGATCCCTTTTGAGGGCAGAGGCGCCAGCGGTGCTTGCGACCTCGCCTTGGACCGCGGCCGCCACTGAACGATGATGCTCGTTCAACAGCGCACGGATTGTCTTGTCGAGGCGCAATTGCCCCTCGCGATGACGATCTGTCATGCCGCGCAAATGTCCTCCTTGGCTCGCGGATCTGACCGGCAACGCGCTTTTGGATAATGATCGCCTTAGCGACCGCGGCGGCCGGCTTGCACATGACGGTGCAGGCCCCCTCCCACGCCGACGGCTACACACCGTTCCAGGCCCGCATTTGCCCGGCCGCGCCCACCAACTCGTGCGCGCCAGCACCTCTCGGTCTTCGCTATCTCCGGCGCAAGCTCGTCGCCAGGCCCGACAGTCTCATCTGCGGCTTCCCTCCCCTCGTCTGCTCCTCCACGCCGTCGGCTTCCTCGACAATCCCGGAAAGCGCGCCCCGAACCGAGGGACTGCCTACCCGGGCTCGTTCCGGAAAACACGGCACCCGTTCCTGATGATCCGATGAGCGATCACCAGCTCATGGCTCGGCGACCAGGTGTCTATCACCGCATCGTGGGGAAACCAGATCCTCAACCCGCAACCCATATATTGGTGCAGGAGTCGAAAAAGTCCGCCCGTTCTGTTGTCGGCAAGGTGGTCGATGCCCGCGCCGAAGCGGTCTCCCAGGCGCGCATCAGCAAGAAGCTGTACGTCGCGCCGGCGGTCGGGCTCACGCTCTCCAGTGCCGCCAATGCCACGCCGGTCCAGCCGAACACCTTCTTCGGGGACTAGGTGTTGATCCGCGGCCGCCCCGATCTGACGCCGGCGCAGCAGTACATGTTCCTGCGCGCCAACCCGATTTGCGCGGGAACGGGCCGGCTGCATGCAACTGGTCTGACTTGGGATTATCGCGACAGGCCGACGCCCCTTAGCCGCGAATACTCCATGCGCGTTACGTTCCGGCGCGGCGAAACGCCGGACGTGTTTGTCACAGACCCCGAACTTCCGAAACTAGCAGGCGGGCGGCCCCTGCCGCACGTTTATCGCGATCCGCTGCGTCTTTGCCTTACCCTTCCAGGGACGCGCGAGTGGACGGGCACGATGCGGATCGATCAGACATTCGTGCCGTGGGCGACAACCTGGCTCTACTATTTCGAGGAATGGCTGGTCTCAGATGACTGGAAAGGCGGTGGCGAGCATCCCGACGAGAATAATATTGAGCAGTATAATCGCCTCGTGCGGCGGGCAGTGCGATAGTCAACCCGACCGTTCGGCTGACCGTCACGAGAGATGCCTCCACGAAAATCGGTGTCCGCGTTCCCACGGCCGCCGTCGTGCTTTGGGCGTTCGCGAAGCTTGAGCCTTTCATACCGGTTAGAGCTGATCTGTGCGGTTGATCCAGGAGGTTTGCGGCACGCTCAACGATGTCTGCTTCTGGCATATAGGCAAGCTGATCACTACGGTCGATCTGGGGGCGCAAAGCCGACCAGGCAATCTTTGCCTGAACCGGTGCCGGAGTCCGGTAGATATCGGCGGGCCTAAGCGGGCATTTGTCTGCGCAGCCACGCCGTAGAGTCCGGCCTAAGAACTGCCGCGTCGCTGGGCTCTTAACTGCGGTGCGGTCCACCAAACCAGGCTCTGATCGATATCGTATCGCGCCGAGTTAAGAGCGCGGTAAACGGAGGACATTCCTCGATTCCTCCGATCCAACTTTTTAGTTGTCCCCTTGTACACAACAAATAAGTTGGGTATAAGGTGGCATGTCAGCGAACGGAATCACTCTGAACGAGAAGGAAGCACGGGAGGCTCGCGCCCGAATTTCTCGCTTGTCTGAGGCTTTGAGCTCAGAACGTGCGCTTGAGCCGGTGGTGGCAGGACTACCTCCGGAGGTGATTACGCAAGTAGCTAGCATGATGAAGGCCGAACGCGATCGTCTCACCCATGCCGTTGAGGCCTATGAGGAAGCGAAGGAAACCCAGAGACCTACTGCGCTCAAGGCCCTGGTAAACCACGACCTCGGTCTGATGCTGATCGTCGCGCGTATCGCCAACCGCTTCTCTCAGAAGGACCTGGCATGGCGCCTCGGCGTGAAGGAACAGCAGGTGCAGCGTTGGGAGGCAGAGCGTTACGGCCAGATCAGTTTGAAGAACTACCACCGTATAGCGGCCCTGCTTGGGGTGCGTCCTTGGGCGGACATGCCGGATCAACCGGAGTTCCGTGGGTTGGACAAGGTGATCGACGGGGTACCTAAGGCCGAAATCAGGAAAATTCTGAAACACGGTCGAGATAACAAATGGTTCGCGAATGACTTCACTGAGTCGGAGCTCCGTCGCTACATTGCGGAGAGCAGGATCGACTTCGGAAGCCCTGGCCTCCTTAGAACCGGGTTAAATGTGGTGGACCACACGGAGGATGTCCTTCTCCACGCTTGGCGCGCAAGAGTTACGGCAAGAGCCCGCGAAGCATTTGGGTACATCGAGGATGTCCACGAACCGCTCGAATTGAACTGGATGCCCGAACTAGTACGCCTCAGCCGTGAGTCGGATGGCCCCCTTAGGGCACAGGAGATGCTCGCGAGCCGCGGCATCGTCCTGGTGGTGGAGTCGCAAATTCCCGGTCTGAAGATCGACGGAGCTGCCTTCATCGTGGACGGCAGGCCAGTCATTGGCATGACCGTGCGGACGGATACGGTGGACAACTTTTGGTTCACCCTGATGCACGAACTCGCCCATGTTACATTACACTTCTCCACGGGACTTGCCGTAGGTTTCTACGATCAGACAGACCAGGAGACATCGGTGGATGAACAGGAGGAGGAGGCGAACCGCTTTGCTTCCAACCTACTCATCCCTGAGGAGCGCTGGCGGCGCTCCACCGCCCGCATCGCGAAGTCCGCTCAGGTCGTCGAGCGCTTTGCCAATGAGTTGGGTATCCATCCGGCGATCGTCTTTGGCCGGATACGCAAAGAGCGGGGTGACTGGTCCCTGTTCGCAAACAAGATTGGGAGGAACACCGTAAGGACCCTGTTTGTGGCCAATGCGCAGAAAGGAAGAAGTGATGCTCCCATACTACCCGGCCCTCAGAGCTAAGCCTGCGGAGTTCGCGGCATGCGGAAAACTGGCATCCCGCTACCAGGCCCATGTCTGCCCGCGTTTTGTAGTGCCCCCGCCAACCGAGCCTGATCCCGAAAAAGGGCGCGTTCCCACACTAGACGAGATCGCCTATTTGATGGGCGATCGTCTCGGGAAAAGCTGGCCCCATCGGCGCGCATTCCTGGACCCGCAACTGGCCGCCGCGGCGCTCGGTGATGATGGCCTCGATATGCTATTCCGCATTGCTACGGGGGTGAATCCCCGGCTACTTCCCGTTCTTGCGATCACGGACCTGTCCAGCCCGGCGCGTCAAAAGCTCCTGCGAGAAGGACTCGTAAAGGCTGGAATCTACATGGACTTCGAGAACGCCGACCCCGCGACTCTTCTGGAAGGCCTGGAGCAAGCAAGGCTTCGCTCAGTGGAGTGCGTCCTGTTCGTGGACTTCACCGGCGCGCCGCTCGGGGAAGACTTCGCGCCGGCCATCGCCGAAATCTTCGACCAACTCGATGGCGCGGCGAGGTGGAACAAGATCGTCTACCAGGCGTCCGCCTATCCGGAGAAGTTGCCGGTCGGCTCAAATGAGCGCACGCTAATCGCTAGGGCGGAATGGACGACCTTCCTCGCCGCCCTCAGGGAGACAGGTGTCCAGCCGGATCGACTGGCCTATGGAGACTTCGGCGCCGATTGCGGACGCATGGTGTTTTCCAAGCGTAAGGGGGGAGGGCGGCCCAGGCCACACCTGCGTTACACCGGCAAGGCCCATACGCTGGTTGTAAGGGGGAGCGACTCGGGGGCGTTCACACCTACCATGCGCGAGGTCTGTAAGCAGATCATAGAGAGCAAGGAATACTGTGGCAGGAGCTTCTCCTACGCAGACGACCGTATCTGGCAAAACGCGAAAGGGATGACCGACACCTGCGGAGATGCAACGGGATGGCGGGAACTGAATATGGCCCATCACTTTGTCAGAATCGTACAGGACCTTGGAGCAATGGCTGGCACTACTTTCGAAGAGGACGCCGTCAGCGAGTACTCCGCACAAGGGGATTTTCTGTAGGTTGTCGTTTTTTAGCGTATCGCTCGATCTCTCTAGTGCTCAACCGAGAAGCTATCGCGGGTCGGGTCAACAACGCCTCAGCCATTTGACATGTCCGCTCTGCAGCGGCCCGAAAATACCGTCTTACGACTAATATTGGCAAGGCGCACAGCCGTCGTTGCTAAGGCTTGTCGAGAACTACTGGATCAGGTCAGAGTTACTGGTTCTCTTTGACGCCGGGCACCAGGAGACCGAGTCCGCTGGCCGAGTTTGGGGGCGTCGGGAGCGGGGCACTTGGTCTCGATCAGCAGCAAATCAGCGGTCAATAATCTGGACATACCGGACAATCTGCACTAACTGGTGATGGACAACAGATGGAGGCCATGATGGTCGCTGTGAACACGCGCAATGCAGATAAGGTCGATCGCGAGACGGTCGCGGACATTCTAGACGTCCTGTCACGACGCCATCCGAGGATTTCCAGATCCGCGCTCGAGGCGACCGGCAAGGCGGTTGCCGCCCTGACGGCGGCGACATCCCGCCTCTCCCCGGCTCAGCAGCGCCAGATCGCGGCCCATGAGCGGGCCCTGGCGAGAGCCGTGGAAGCCGCGGTGGCCGAGCTCGCGCGCCCCGGCAAGGCACTCGCTCGGGTCGCTGTCGACAAGCCCGTGGAGGTCAGCCGGGGCACCGGGCATGGCAAGATTCTCGACCTCGAGGCCGGCCGGCGCCGCCTCGCCGATTATGCAATACCGACGCGCCTTGAGGACTGGGCCGGTCCGGTTGCAGGCCCGGGCGACATCGAGAAGATGTTCGGCACCAAGCGGTCGACCCTGCACGACTGGCACAAGCGCGGCGCGGTGATCGGGCTGCTCAAGGGCGAACGCAAGCACGTCTTCCCGCTAGCCCAGTTCGTCGACGGACGTCCCGTCGAGGGCATGGCCCGGATCACGACGATCATCGGCAATCCGCGCACGGCGTGGCTGTGGCTCACGCGGCAGCATGTGAGCGAAACCGGTGAGACGCCGCTCGACCGCCTCAAGGCCGGGCGTGTCGAGGACGTCGTCGCGGACGCCGAGTTCGATTTCGGCTGATCGTGGAGCTTGATCCCGAAACCGTCGCGGAGCTGGCGATCCGGTTCGAGCCGCAGCAGTACCTGCGCGCAATGCGCCGGGCGTATGCCGCTACGCCGCTCGGCATGGGCGTCGGCCAGTCGCGCTTTGCCAGTCCCGACCGGTCGTTCATGGTGCTCTACATCGCCCGCGACCTGCCGACGGCGATCGCCGAGACGATCGTCCGCGACCGCTTCGAGGGCACATCCGACCGCACGCTCGATGCCTCCGAGGTCGGCGCGTGGGCCGTCTCGGAGGTTTCTGCCACCGCGCCGCTGACGGTGATTGACGTCAGGACCACGGGTCTGCTGAAGCTTGGCGTGAGCACCGACGCCGCGCGGGCCAAACGGCATGAGGAAGGCCGCAGGCTCAGCCAGGCGCTCTATGACGGCTTCGCCGTCGATGGTATCCTCTACCATTCGCGCCTGACCGGCGCCGATTGCGTGGCGATCTATGACCGGGCCGTCGATGCCGGGCTGCTCAAGGCCCGTCGGGCCATTGCACTCGAGCGTCACGCGGACCTCGTGCCGGCACTGCGGCAGCTCAACATCCGGCTCGTCTCGGAGGATCACACGCAAGGCTGAGCCGGTCGGCAACAGCCACGAAACCCATTCCGTCGCAGACCGCCCGATCAAAGGATGCCCCAAGCACGGTAGCGTCCCCTCCCCGTCATCTCTCGCAGGCTGAGCCCACTGAGGAGATTGAGCGCCCCCTGTTTCGAGACTTTCAGCCGTGCCTGGATTATGCCGGTGGACACCAGCGGCCGGGCAAGCACCAGCTCGACGAGATCGGGCAGTTTGGAGTTGGCGCGGCACGACCTGAGACGCCGCTCCATCCGGTCACGTGCCAGTATGAGGCGATCGTGCTCCTTCAGGCCGGCGCACGCGGCCTCGTGGATGGCATCGAGGAGCGCAACCAACCGATCTGTGCGGGTCCGCGCCCGCCGGCGCTCGCGCGGGATTGCCATGGCGCCAAGCTGCAGGCAGGCCAGATGGTGCCCGGTCAGACCATCCTGCCGCAGCAGGGCTCCGACCAGCAGTGGCCCGAGCCACCCGGCATGCTGCAGCACCTCAATCTCGGTCCAGGCCTCGAGCCCGATTGCCGCGCGCAGGACCACCGGCAGGTCTCCCGTGTCGGCCAGCACGGCCTGCCACTCGTCCAGGCGGGCGTCCTCGTCCCAATCGAGATCGTAAACCAATTCCGGCCGGTCCGTCGGTGCCGACTTCTCGATGGGCGCCACCGCGGCGCCGTCGAGCACCCTGGCCGAGCGCTCGAGCACCGCGTCGAGCGCAGCGAACGCGCTCGAGAGCGGATCGCCATCGGGCGGCTCCGATTCCGCCTCGTCAGGCCGTCTGGATTCCCGATCCCCCTCCCCATTCCGGCCGCCTTGCGGCGTGCCGGCGACGCCGCGGCCAGCAAGCTGGCGCAGCCCGTCACGTCCGAGTGCCCAGTCGGGTTCCTGGGCAAAAATCTGTCGCCGGGTGCGCAACACCGCATGCGCCCGAGTGAGTTCGTGCGTCGGGGCGCGGATGTTCATGTGCGCATCGTGCAGGACAAGGTCTTCCACATGCACGAGCTCGCCCTCCAGCCAGAGCGCCGCGGCCGCGTCGGCGAAGTGGGAACGCTCGATCCAGCCCTCGCGGACGGCTGAGCGGGCAAGGCGTTCGTCGAGGCGGGCGAGCGCCGCCGTGGCGCGGGAAACGGATCCTATGAGGGTGTCCAGAGGCAGTTTGCCGATATCGTAAGCCATTGAAATAACGCTAGATGATTCGCGTTGGTCAAGCTATCTACTATTTTTCTGGACCCACAGGGGATATTTACACCAGCCGAACTCACTGTCGATAACGACGGAGCATCCGAACTGTACAGGGCTGCGCCCTGGAGACCTCAGGAGCCCGAAAAGTGTTGATTTCCGCCGTCCTCGGCGCAATAGAGGCGAAGAAAAGGCGCTCTACAGACGTTTACAAACGATCAGTTATCCGTATCTTCTATGTTTGGAAATCCGGGTCTCAATGATCTCCCAGGCGCTGCAAATGGCCACTGACACACGAAATCGTACGTCTCGTCGACCACAGGGACGGCTTATCGGCTATGCGCGCGTCTCTACGGACGAGCAGGCGACACAGGCGCAGGAAATGGAGTTGCGGTCGGCCGGCTGCGAAACGATCGTCGAGGAACACGGTTCAGGCGCCTCTCGCGCCCGCCCTGCCCTCTCACGGCTTGTTCAGGATATCGCCGCCGGCGACACGCTCGTCGTGGTACGCCTCGATCGCCTGGCGCGCTCCGTGAGCCATCTACTGGATGTCATCGAGGATCTGACGGCAAAGGGTGCGCATTTTCGATCGCTGAGCGATCCGATCGACACCAGCACGCCCCAGGGCATGTTCTCGCTGCAAGTGCTCGGCGCCGTGGCCCAGCTTGAGCGGGCGTTGATTTCCGAACGGACCAAGGCCGGGATCTCAGCGGCAAAGTCCAAAGGACGCTTGCCAGGCAATCCGGGCATCCGCGAACGGCGACCTGAGATGCTCTCGAAGATGAAGCTGGCGCAGAAAGCAGCCTATGGTGAACGGCTCCAGGCAACCGCCACACAATGGCTTCCGACTGTGAAGCGGATGCGGCCGGATCATACGTGGGACGACATTGCCCGGGTTCTCAAACAGCGCGGTTTCGACTGGACGCCGGAAAGGTTGCGGCGGGCGGTCAAATGGATGGTCTCGGAAGGCATGGCCGATGCGTCACTTTTGCGGAAGTCGCCACCACGGCCGCCGGAGCATCGTCTGATGACGCTCGTCGCCGGA
Source organism: Nitratireductor lacus (assembly GCF_056431025.1). Classification (NCBI taxonomy): domain Bacteria; kingdom Pseudomonadati; phylum Pseudomonadota; class Alphaproteobacteria; order Hyphomicrobiales; family Phyllobacteriaceae; genus Nitratireductor; species Nitratireductor lacus. Next base: position 20,820 of record NZ_JBWKMB010000028.1, read on the forward strand.
ATCCATTCGTCCAATCCGGAGCTTACATTGCGCGAGATAGGCACTCAGCTCGAACGGCTGCATGAGCGCACGCCACGGGGCGGAACCAAATGGGCGCCCTCTTCCGTCAAAAACCTTATCGACCGCGCAAAACGCAGCGGCCTGATCGAAGCCGGCGAGGCAGAAGTGCCGGGGTGATAGACAAGCGCGAACGCAGTACAAATCGCGCGCCTCGAGCGTAGGCGAAACGTGGCAAACAAACCGTAAAGCCGGGAGCACACTCATGGATACGATGGTCATCAACAATCGCGAGGAGTTTGCGCAATGGGCGATCGATCGCGCCAACACGATCATCGTTGAGCAAGGCTCTGTGCTTGCAACGGCCGCCCGATCAGGTGACGAAGCGCAGCTCTCCGGCGCGGCCAATGCTCTCGGCCAGACGATCGTCGACACCCTGCTCGATGCTTTTGACTGCCTCGTCGACAGCGAATGACTCACGGGCCTGGCGAAAACCGGCATTCTTGCCCCGATGCGCGTCATGAATTCCACTTTTTCATCGACTGACGAAGAGCATCGGACACTTCAAAGCCCCCTTCCCGGCTCTCTGGTGGTTGCTGGGTCTGAGAAGACGCCTGGGCCGCCGCCTTGTCCGCCTCGAGCTTGGCATTCAGCAGCGCCATGATCATCGGCCATGCCGAGAACTTCCCTTTCCGGGCCTTGTCGGTCAGGCTGCGCAGATAGCCGCCAGGACTGTTGATCTGATCGGCCCGCTGATAGATCGCGGCGAGCGTAATCGTCGCATGCTTGTCGCCGAGAACCTCGCAGGCCTCGCGCCAGGCGCTTGGACTGACCCCCAGCATTACGCGACCGACCTCCGCGGCCGCCAAAAAGTCCCGCCAGTTTCGGATTTCCCCGTCTTTGGCCAGATCGCGCCAGCCCTTGCACGCATCCAGCACGATACCCAAAGGCAACTCCCGCTTCGGCAAGCTCCGCAGGTTGTCGTTTTCCTCGGCGGTGCCGCTCGCTTCATTTTCTTTTCGAGAGCCTTTTTCAGATTCAGATATGGAGTCTGAGTTTGAATTCTGTATGTGGCGCTCAGAATGAGACTCATTGGCGCTCATATTTTCTGATTTCGTGAATGATTCCAGCGCTTCATGGACTTCCACCCAGAGCAATTCGAGATCCTCGCAGACGGTCTCGAGGACCTGACGTGGCGCCGTGCGGGGAAGCCTGGACATGATTTCCTGATAGGTCCGCGTCATCAGGCCCCAATTACCCGGTACGCCCTCCTCGATGCCGGCGTCGATCATCTTGACAATATCCCTCCGCAACAGGGTCAGGCGTTCTCTGACGGCCTTGTAGGCGCGTTTCTCGGCCTGGACGGCCTCTGCGAGCTCCGCGAACTCCTCAGCGCGAGCGACGATCGGCGAGAGATCGAAGCCGTAGGCCTGTTCGACCTGGCCGCCCCTGCCCTTGCGCGCGAACCGCTTTCCGTTCGGGCTGTCGCGGCGAATGATCAGCCCGCAGTCGACCAGGCAGGCCAGATGACGTCTAAGGGTCGCCGGCGACATACCGTTTGCCCGGGCCGTCAATTGCTCGTTGGAAGGCCAAACGATCAGTTCGCCTTCAGATGTCAGTTCACTCTCCGGATGGAACGACAGCAGCGCGTTGAGGATCGCCAAAGCACGATCTGTGGCGCCAAGCGGCTCCTTGGCATCCCGGATCGCGTGAAAGGTCTTCCACTTCTCGACCTTGGCGCCTTGCGGCATGGATTTCGCGGCGACTTGCTTTGCCATCAGGCCAATCGTCATCGGCCGCCGCCCAAAGGGCGTCGTTGTGACATGCGTCTGCATTTTATCTCACCTATCGCTAGGCAATAGAAAACTGCTCGCCGAAAAGGCGCTCACGACTCAAAAGAGCCTTGACTGTGATTCTCGGAAGTGCGATTCTCTAGCTGCTACACAAGGAATGGGCTTCCGGAAGCGATTTCGGTGGCCTTTTTCTTTGCCAAATTTCCCTTGGCCGAAGGTTTCGGCCGTTGATTCAGTCGCCGCCCTCCTCTCCGTTTTCCTGAAATTCCTGATAGAGGCGCTCTAGTCTCCTCGAGAGATAGGCGCCAAACTGTGAAGCGTCCTTGGCCTTCAACGCCAAGGTGAAAGCCTTGCCACTGTCCTTGGTCGAAACCTTCACGGAGTCGTCGGACAGACTCCAGGCCTTTTCCGCTGGCGATTGTTTCTTAGGCTTCCTCGATCCGGAGGCCTTTAGCTTTTCAAGCAGAAAGCCGAACCGATCGGCTTCGTCGAGTTCCGTGAAAGCGTCCGATTGAACCAGTTCCAGAGCTTGAGCGGATTTCGCGGGGGCTTGTACTGTCTTCTTGAGGTCTTCCCAACGATCACGTCCGATGCCCTTGGCGGCGCCAAGAGCATCCAAAATGGGGGCAGGGACCGTTTCGGCTACGGACAGCATTCTGGACAACAAGGTGTCATCAACGGTGAGCGCGCTTTTTATCGTGCCCTTGTCGATGCCGGACTCTTGCAAACGTCTTGCGTAGAGTGATTTCTCAATAAAGCTCAGATCGTCTCTGGCCGAGTTCTCTTGGCCCTGCGCGACCACGTGGGCGATCTCTTCGAGAGGCTTGATAACCGCCCTGACCTTCTGGCCGAGCTTCTTTGCCACTCGCACCCTACGATGTCCGAACACAATGATATGACGGTTGCTATCGCTGGGATTCGGACGAACAAGCACAGGCTGATGTTGGCCCGCTTCCTTGATCGCTTTGAGGAGCTCCTGATCCTTGGCTCGATCCTCACCAATTCGGTCTTGGTAAGGGGAGGGGTCTAACGTTTCCGGGTCAAGTGAAACGACCACATCACCCTCAAGAACTCGCATCGAGTTCTCAGCCAGATCATCAAGCGATTGCATCATTGAGCGTGATGCGCCGCGCCGCGCGTACTCCACGCGCGACTCGCCTTTGTCAGCGGATTCCGCCGGCTTGGTTGGCTGCGCGCTAATGTTTGCGAGAAGGTGCTTCCTAGCCATTCGTCATTCCCGAATTCGAAGATATCTTCTTGAACTGACTTTGTTTTTTGGCGATTTGCACGGCTGTCAAAATCTCGATCATTTTCGACCCCAGGCCTTGTGAACGAGAGTTGTGATTTCACTGTTCACCGCGTTTAGGGACTCGATCGCCCGATCATAGGTCGCACGCACGAACTGAGCACGCTCGACTTCGTAGACCGTCTGTTTCGTGATGCCGGCGTCGGATATGGCAGTGGACTTCACCATTTGATTGTTCAGCATTCTCTTGCTGAACATCGCCTGCATGAAGCCAACCATTTGCGCCTGCGGCCCATCCGTCGCCTCATACCTGGTCGCAAGAAAACGGAACCAGTCGAGCTTTACCTTGGCGCCGGCGCCTTTGATGGATTGCAGAATGCCGCCGAGCATCAGCAGGAACTGACTCATGCTCATGATGTCCAGCATTTGAGGATGAACGGTGATGAGCACGGCAGTGGAGGCGGTCAAGGCGGTCAGTGTTAAATAACCGAGCTGCGGGGGACAATCGATTACGACCACGTCGTATTGGTCGTCGACTTCCTTCAAGGCCTTCGAGATGCGCGTAAAGAAGAGACGGCCCTCATGCGAATTGGCAGCAGCGAGAGGCGTCTCGTACTCGTACTCTTGGAGTTCCAAATTCGCAGGAACAATATCCAATCCCGGGAAGTTTGTGGCTTGGATTATGTCCTTGATTGAGCGCCGCTCATCGTCATAGCGCAGCGCTTCGAACAACGAAGGATTTTTGTCGAGCTCAGGCTGCACACCATGAAGTGCCGTTAGCGACGCTTGCGGATCAAGGTCGATCGCGAGAACACGGTGTCCCGTAAGGGCGAGATACTGAGCGAGATGCGCAGTGGTTGTTGTCTTTCCCGAACCACCCTTGAAGTTGACAACTGAGATCACCTGCAGGTGCTCGCCGTCACGTCGACGCGGCACGTAATTCTTCACGTCGCTGCGGCCGTGTTTGTCGAGGTATTGGCGAAGCTCGAGCATTTGCTCTGCCGTGTAGGAACGCCTTCCAGAGGAAGACACTGTCGGATCGGGACCCTTTCCATCGAGATGGAGTTTCTTGATGTGGTTTTGTGTTACACCGATGAAATCGGCCACCTCGGCAAGCGAGAACAGTCGCAGTCCTTTTTGCGCGTCAGGTGGGTACTGTTCCAAACGGAGCATGTTCAACCGATCAGAGATCAACTCACCCTGCTGGATGATCTCTTCGTCGAAATCCAACTCGTCTTGCTCTATGATCGGAACCACCGAATTCTCTCTTTCCTTGAAATAACGCTTTTTCCAAGACAACATGCGGGAAAGCGTTATTACTATGGGTGATTCCGGATTGGGCGCAAGCGGTTTTTGGTTAATGAAACCTTAATGCGAGTCGGGGCGAAATGGCGATGGCTGTCCGTTTTGGACCGATTCTCCCAATATTTTCCATGACTTACCTGAAGCATTCCGCAGGCACAGGTCAGGATCTTATCCCGGCAGTTTTGACGGGGCAGGGCGCATCGGCGCCAGCAATCGGCCGCGACTTGTCCTGAAACCGCAGAATTACGCCAATCCCGAACCCGACTCAGCAAAGTGAGTCGCCTCAAAGCCCCGGCAAGGAACGGTTCCAGCACCATAAGGGGTGCGACCCCGGCAGAACTGCCGGGATGACCGATTCCGCCTCATGGGGGTGATTACAAGAGTAGTGCGTAGGTGTCCGAAATCCGTGAACAAAACAGGAATTCCCGGAAGGATGACATTTCGGGATCAGGCTGCCAGAAATGTCCGCTGTGGCGTGCGAACTGGTCGAAACCCTCCTTCTGGCGGCCTTGCCTTGCCGCTCCAGTCGTAGGTGCCTATCAGATTGATGTGCTCCCAGATCTGTGGAGAGACGTGGCGCAGCAGATCGGCCGGTAGATAATGTCCGTCGGCGCGGAGATGATCCACGACGCGGGACAGGTAAATCGTGTTCCAGAGGATAATGGCGCTGACGACCAGGTTGAGGGCCGATGCACGAAACGCCTGGCTCTCGAAAGTGCGGTCACGGATTTCGCCGCGCTCATGGAAAAACACCGCCCGTGTCAGCTTGTTGCCGGCTTCGCCTTTGTTGAGGCCTGCCCTGCAGCGGCTGCGCAGCGCCGGATCGGAATACCATTCGATCATAAAGAGCGCTCGCTCGATGCGACCGATCTCGCGCATGGCCCGTGACAGCACATTGGTTTTCGGCAGGGCGGCGAGCTTTTTCAGCACGGTCGAGGGTGCAACAATCCGATCCTCGACCGACACACCGATCCGCAAGATTTCGTCCCAAGCCTCACGGATTGCATCGGCTTCGATGCGCTCGCCGATATGACGTTTCAAAAAAGGATAGGTGCCGGCGTCATCAAACACATGAAAGCGCCAATCTTTCAGATCACGAAGCCGCGGTGCGAACCGCTTGCCAAGAACGGCGAACATCGCAAACACATGGTCGTTGGCCCCGCCGGTATCGACATAGTGCTCTTCAATCTCGAGCTGGCTTTCATGGCCGTAGAGCCCGTCAAGTACATAGGCTGCTTCACTTTCAGTGGCCCCCATCGGCAGGATGTAGAAATGTCCATGCTGATCGGAAATCCAGGTGTAGAATTTGGCGCCTGGATCGCCACTGTAATGGGCATTGACGTCGCTTCTTTTTGCGCCTTGTGCGGCGGCTCGGAAAAACTGCCCGTCCGAGGAAGATGTCGTGCCGGCGCCCCAGATTTGTGCGTAAGGATGGTTCAGGTGCGCGTTGATAATCCGGGCCAGGCCTGGCTTGAAGGTTTCGTGGCGCAGATGGAACAGCCGTGCCCAGGCGATCTGGCGAGCGCTGACACCATCGGAGGCTTCGGCCATGCGTTTTGCACCGAGATTGGTCGCGTCGGCGAGAATGCCTGCGTAAAGCGCCGGCTGACTGCGAACTGGTTCGCCGGTGCGCAAGTGCGTGAAGCACTCGGAAAACCTGGTCCAGCTATCGACCTCGGCAATCAGATCGGTGATTTCGACCTGCGGCATACGGTCGAGGCAGAGCCACTTCACCGCCTCTGCTTCCTTGGGCACATTTGACCGGTGCGGCGAGACAATCAAACTGCCCTCGGCCATTCGTACGCCGGGCAACTTTCCCGTGCGGGCGCGAAAGGCAAGCTGCTTCAGTTTGAAATCCATTTCCCGCTGCTTCGTCGCCAGCCAGGAATCGGCATCGTATGGGACGCCGAGGCGCAGATCGTCGGCTTCCTTCCGGACATTGAAGGATGGTTCGGATACCAGATGGGCAATGAGGGGCCGATGGGTGCGCCCACCTTCGACCCAGATGTCAGCTGAGCGCAATCGATCACGCAACACTGCAAATGTGGCGACTTCATACAGTCGAGGGTCCGGCTTGCCGCCAACGAAGACTGCGCTGCGGATCTTTGGCTTGAGGTGACCAACTGGAACCTTGCCCGGCAGGCTCCGGCGGCCAGCTTCATGGTGTTTGCGTAGGAGATCGATTGCCGACAGCAAGGGATCATGTCTGCGTGCCGAGCGGAACGTGAAAATCTGCATGATCATGTGTGCCGACCGGCGTACACTGTCGGAGCGTTCGGCCGCGCCCAAGAGTGGATCAGTGTCAGTCTTTTTGACGATGGCGTCAACGTCAGTCTTGGCCCGCACCAGCTGATGCCACCCGATTTCGCGATCCAGAAGATCAATCGCATCTTCGCCTGTCTCGTTGGCCTCGGCCAGGGTTTCCAGTGTATCCCGAAACAGGCGCAATAGCCGCGCACTTTCTTTACGGGCATCGAGATGACGCCGATCACGGCGCACCTTGGAGCGAGAGAACAGTTTCGCGACCATTTTACAAAACATCGTGATGGCTGCATCCGTCAGCCGCCCATGGAGTTCGACGAGCTGGGCTGCAATCGTCGCGCGCCGGCGCCCGGCGTTGAAATCATTCGCCAGCCAACTGGGCGTGACGTTGCCTTCACGCACCAGTTGGGCCCAGCGGTCGGGATGGATGCGGTGCCGGCAATCGTGATCGATGCCAAAACGGCGAACGAACACCAGCCGCCCGATCAGAGCCTTCAGACTCTTTTCGCTCGGCGTTTCTGGGAGCGCTCGCAGCCATGCAAGTCGGGTCATCCGGATAGCTGGGTCAACGGTGAGCAGTTCATCGAAGGTCGACAATCGTTCTGTCGACAGACCATCGAGCAGTGCAGATTCCATGCGGCGGCGTGCAATGGCGCGCGCGGCACGGCCAAGACGGTCGAGTGTATCGATTGCCGGCAACAGCGCGTCGCGTTGGCGCAGTGCGGCGATCATGGCTTCGGCGATAGGCATTCCCTGGTCCGTGGCACCGGCGGCACTGACCGCCGCAGTCAGAGCTGCTCGGTGATCATGCCTATTGGCCTGACGCAGAGCAAGATGGCGCTGCGCTTCCAGGGCGTGCTCGCGGCGGTTTTGTTCCCGGCGACCGTATTCAGCCAGGACGGCGGGCGTGACATCGATTTGCTCGGCGACGAATTCGATCATTGCGGACGGCAAGGTCTCGCCGTGCCGCCAGCTTCGGCCGAGATGGTGCATCAGGCAGAGCTGGATCGCCAGACCAAGCTGATTGTGAGCCGATGTCTTCGCCTGGATGAGATCGAGCTCTGCCTGTCCGAGCGTGTAGTGGCGGATCAGGGTCTCCTCATCCGATGGTGCGTCGAGCAATGCGGACCATCGGTCGGGTTTGAGCAAAGGTCGTTGCGCCATCTATTCTCTCTCCGCTGGCCCAGCGGGGTAGTAGGGGTGGCCACTGCGCTGTCCGTCAAACGGAGATTTGACGGCATCCACAGAAAATGTCCGCAAACATGCCTTGACAACGGAAAGGCGGACAGAAAGATTGCCGGACGGATAAACGGACTGAATGCTCTCCACTATGCCCACACTCGGCTATGCTCGTGTCTCGACCGATGCCCAGGATCTGACCTTGCAGCGCGATGCTCTGGCCAAGTTGGGGTGCGAGAAAATCTTCGAGGACGTCGCATCCGGCACGAAAGCGGAACGGCCCGGCTTGGCCGAAGCTCTAGCGTATCTTCGCGAAGGGGACATCTTGGTGGTGTGGAAATTCGACAGGCTCGGCCGATCGTTGCCACACCTCATTGAAACCGTCACGGGACTCCAGGAACGCGGCGTTGGGCTTCGGTCGCTTACCGAAAACATCGACACGACCACGCCGGGCGGTAAGCTAGTTTTTACCATCTTCGGCGCGCTTGCTGAGTTCGAGCACGATCTTATTCGCGAACGAACGGCGGCAGGGCTAAAGGCGGCGGCGGCGCGCGGCCGGAAAGGAGGCCGCAAGCCGGTCGTTACATCCGACAAGCTCGCACGCGCCAAAGCGTTGGTCGCGAACGGTCTAACGGTGCGGGAAGCGGCAGCGCGCCTGAAAGTCGGGAAGACCGCTCTCTATGAAGCGCTTTCCAGCCGGTGACTGGTCGAAAACACGAGCTGGCGGACAAGCACTACATGTAGCGGCTTGAGACTATCGGCGCTTGAGCTTGAGATCATCGCGATTTCTGGCTCACATTATTTGAGACTATAAAATCGCTTCGGCTCACAATAAATGAGAATGGGCTCAAATTATCTGCGACGGGCTCACATTGTTGAGACTGGGCGCAAGGCCATGAGAATGAGGACCTTTCTCACAGCGCCAGCCCTGCCATGCGCATCTGATCGGCCAGTTCGCGAGTGCGGCCCGCATCGAGCTGACCATCAAGGAAGTGGCGGATTTCGCTTGGTTTGGCGTGGAATTGGTCGGAAAGCACTTTCACGGAATAGCCCTGCCGGGTGAGCCGTGGTTCGAGATCGTCGAAGTCTGGTGCCAGCGTGGAAGCAACGATCTCCGGGGTGATCGGCTTGTCGCCGAGTCGAAAGCCTTCCTCGAAGGCGCGGTTGAGGTGCTCGGCGAACTGGAGCGGCGTGCTCAAACGGCTTGCCAGAAGGTCCAATGCCGCAGGTTCGATCAAGGTGCCGATGTCGGCCTTCTCCACAGCACAGGCTTTCAGCAGCCAGTCGAGATAGGCCCGCGCTTCTTCGCCAAGCCCGTCGAAGGCAAGGACATCGGTGCGGTGACCGATCTCCTCCATGATGGGCCGCCGCAAATCGTTGCGCAGTTTCGGGTGACCGACAAGCACGACGGATAACTTCCCGCCACCGCGGGCGATGACTTCCATCAGCCGCTTCAACCCGTTCAGCGTTTTGCCATGCAGATCATGCGCCTCATCGACAAAGAGGACAACCGGCTTGTTTCCGCGTGCCGCGACCAGCTTTTGCAGCTCGCGCTCGCGCTTTTCGCCTTGGGTGGGGATTTTCGGTTCCTTCTCCCGTGAGAGGTCGTAGTACAGGGCGGCAATCAGCGTTGGCACCGTGGTCCGCGCCTTGTCGACCGACAGGCTCTCGGCGACGATGACCTTCTTTTCCTTGGCGATTTCATCCTGCAGGCGGTGCAGGAAGACGGTCTTGCCGATGCCGACCGGGCCAGTGATGGCAATCAGACGCCCTGCGCCAATCCCCGCACGAACGGCCCGCGCGATCTGGCGGTGGTTCTCGGTCTCGTAAAATCCCACCGCCCGCCAGTCCTTGGCAAGCTCGTAACGCTCCATTATTTCAGCGGTCAGCATTCCGGTTTCTCCTCCTGCGATGCCGGTCGTTTGGGGAAGAACCGGGCTTTGATGTCTTTCTCGATTGTCCCCTTGTCGAGGGTGCGGCCGACCAGGGCATTGATGAAGGCGAGATCGTCTTCGCCGAGCCGGGCCAGCGGCCGGTGCAGCATGTCGGAGATGCCGCGTAACGCATCGAGACGATTGGCGTAGGTGAACTGGCCGTAGGGGTCGGGATCGACAAAGGCACGACTTGCAAACGGCAGCACATCCGCGGTTCGAACCAGACTTGCCTCAGAACCACTGAGTGCGGCGCGCGGGATCGATATCTTTTGTGCCAGATCGCCGATCCGATCGGCGCGCTGCTGGGTCGCTGACTTCTGTGGTTTGCGATAGCGGTGCAGAGGAATAGGACCGCCTGACGGGCGGTAGGGGCCGAAGCGTTTTTGACCGAACTCGACGAACAGTTCGTGGTCGAACAACCCCCACCACAGCGTCACGGTTTCGCCGGCGAGGTCCGGATCGACCTCGTAAAAGGCGCCGTCCACGCGGATGCGGGCATCCCCTGCCACCTTGCGCGTCTCTGGCTCCCGCGCAAAGGCACAGAACCGCTCCCATGAGCACATCTGGCGCAGGCCGTCGGTCGGCAAATTCTTCACCCAATCCTCGAGACGGCTGTGCGGTTCGCGCCGATGCGGTTGGGCGTTGTAGCTTTCGATATACCGGGCAAGCCAGGCATTGGCTTCTTCCTCGGTCTGCGGTTTGTGAAAGTGATAGAGTGTTTCATGCGCTTCCTTCACCGTCCGGAACGGCCGCTCGACCTTGCCCTTGGAGCGCGCCGTCGGACGGCGACCGTCCGATCCCGCCGGCATATGGGTCAGCACGCGCACGCCGAGCCGCTCCATCACTGTCTGGAAGACACCGCTCTTGGCGATCGGCCCGTTGTCCAGATAGAGCGTTTCGGGAATCCCCTGCAGCGTGGCCTCGTTACCTTCCTTCGGCGCCATGGCATTGAACAGGAACCGCAAGCCGTTCTCGACATCCTCACCATAGACACAGCGATATTCCTGGTAGGCAACGCCGCTGCGGTCATCGACTGCGCTGAACAGCATCGGCACCGGTGTACCCTTGCGGTTTGGATCGACCCAGAGCGGCTGGTCGATCTCCTTGAGATCGGAGGGGCTGATATCGAACTGCCACAGCGCATTGCTGGTGCGTGCCTCGAAGCGCACCGCCGCAGGCGCCCGCGTCATTCGGGCATGATCGTAGCCCCAAAGCCGCAGGTACCGATTGACCGTCGCCTTGTTCAGGAGACCGGCCGGCGCTTGCACCAAGCCTGACGGCGTCTCAACCCCATGGCCTTCGATCAATTCGATTGCGCGTCTGGTCGAAAGGTGCCGCCCCTTACGATTGGAGGTGCGGATTTTCAACGCGGCGATGATCTCGCAGTAGCGCTCCAGATCGGCGCGCGGGATATTGCGCGGCTCTCCCAGATCGGTTCGGCGCAATCCCTTGGGGCGCAATTGACCTTGTAGCGCGCGGTAGACGGAGGCGCGTGACACGCCGAACAAACGCGCCGCACCATCCACCAGGACCCTCCGCTCAACATGGCGCGGCGGCAACTGATCCAGCCGGCGACGAAGATCAAGAAGCGCCTCGGCCGGAATGCCGCCGCCGCGGCTCACGGAGCACCACCGTCGAGCAGTCTTTGCCCGGCTTCCTTCGGTGAGCCGTCGCCATTGACGTACATGTAGAGCGTGGTCGTCGTGATCCCGAGGCGGCGCGCCAGGTCGGCGGCATTCGTTGCGCGGTCGGCCATCGCGTTCATCGCCATGCCAAGCATCTCGCGGTCCATCTTGCGTGGCCGCCCACCGTTGCGGCCACGCGCGCGGGCGGCGGCCAATCCTGCGCGGGTGCGCTCGGCGATCAGCTCGCGCTCGAATTCGGCGAGCGCCGCAAAAATGCCGAAGACCAGCCGCCCATTGGCCGTGGTCGTGTCGATCTCGGCACCAGTCCCCGCGAGAACACGCAAACCGATGCCGCGCTCGCGTAGATCATCGACGGTCGTCACCAGATGCTTCAGATCGCGGCCAAGCCGGTCGAGCTTCCAGATGACAAAGGTGTTGCCCGGCTGAAGCGCTTTCAGGCAAGCGACAAGGCCCGGTCGGTCATCCTTGCGTCCGGACGCGCGATCCTCGTAGATACGACCGGCGTCAACACCGGCCCCGATCAGCGCATCGCGCTGGAGGTCCAGCAACTGGCTGCCGTCTGCCTTCGACACCCGTGCATATCCGATCAGCATTGTTCCCTCAGTCAGAATAGACGAGCACAGGGTGCAACCTGATGGAGAAATTCGCAACGGGTTTTCTGGCGAAAATTTCTGCAGTCGACGCTGTTCATCGTACCCGCAAGAAAAACGCTCGTTTGTGAAACATGCTGATTGGATATGCTCGGGTCTCCAAAGCCGACGGCAGTCAGTCGCTTGATCTTCAGCATGACGCTCTGATCGGGGCGGGGGTCGAAGAGCGACATATCTATTCAGACCGTGCATCAGGGAAGAAAGATGACCGCCCAGGACTGGAAGCCTGCCTCAAGGCCCTTCGCGACGGTGATGTACTTGTAATCTGGAAGCTCGATCGTCTGGGCCGTAGCCTTCATCATTTGGTGAAAACGGTGACCAATCTCGCCGATCGCGGCGTCGGGTTAAAAGTGCTGACCGGCCAGGGCGCCCAGATCGACACCACCACCGCCGCTGGTCGGCTTTCCTTCGGCATCTTCGCCGCCCTGGCGGAATTCGAGAGCGAGCTCATTCGGGAAAGGACGATGGCCGGCCTCGAGGCTGCGAGGGCCAGGGGCCGCAAGGGTGGCCGGAGATTCGCCCTCACCAGGGCTCAGGTCCGATTGGCTCAGGCCGCCATGGCCAATCGGGACACCGCCGTCGCTGAACTCTGCGAAGAACTCAGGATCAAGCCGGTGACCTTGTACCGCTACGTCGATCCAAAGGGAAACCTAAGAGACTATGGCAAACGCGTTCTCGGCGTTTAAACACTCTTGCATTGCAAGCAGTCGCAGGGCATTGTCACTGGGTGCTGTTAGGCACAATCATCAGCACTTCCATATACTTGGAGATAATAATGAACTTTCGTACTCCCAAAAAAACGGACTGCACTGAACGCGCCGAACGCACCCGGTGCACGGCGCTGGACAAGGAGCTTGTTCGCGATCTGACAGCTGAGGAGATGCTGCTTATCTCAGGCGGTTCCCGGAGCAGCGGCGGCGGTGGCGGCATTCAGGCCTGATCGCTAACGCTTATACCGAGCACGGACGCTCGGACGCTCGGACTTTATGGGCAGCTTCGAGAGCTGCCCATTTTGCTTCTCTGCACGGAGGCAGAGCAGCGTATTGGCTTCAATAAGTAATGAACATTTCATCGAACCGTTCGGCAGCACTGTTTCGTAAGGCGGCGTTGGAAGGCGTCAACGAGGCTCCTTACGTTGACATAATTGGGACAGATAGCAGATTTGCCACATGGACCCCGCTTCTCTGGTTAGGGGGCGTCGGAACTGCGGCAGCTCTGATCATAGCTGGCTGTTTCGTTCCCTTCCCCGTAACATATCGATCTGAAGCGTATGTCACGTGGAGTCCTGCCACAATCGATGTCACTATCGATCAACCCGGTATCGTTGAAGATGTCAGCGTGACGCTGCATCAATCGGTCACCCGCGGGCATGTACTAGCAAAGGTGGTGCCGGACTCCAGTGTTCACACAGAGACGTCACTATCCCATCAGCTTGCCACTCTGGACACCAAGCTCGCAGTTCTTCGACGTACAAAGGGATTCTTAGATTCTACCCTCGAAAAAATTGCGCAGCTTGAGCGCCAAGAGGCCGACAATCTCAGTAATTCAGAGCAATTTGCCTCTGAGTTGACTTCTAGCTTCGTGACCGCGGAGCGCCTTCATGCCGAGCTCATCGGCGTCTCGGAGAAAGGTCACGCAAATCAATTAACGTCGCTGCGCAAACTGATCGAAGACCAGATAAACTCTGCAAAAACCGGGATCGATGCACTGCAATCTAAAATGGACATCGAACAGGGACATCTAGGATCAGTAAGCCGAAGAATGAATCTTGCCAGTCTGCGCTTTGAGATAGAACGCGCCAATGCAGACTACGGTACTACGATTGCCGATCTGCTTCTCAAGAAGGAGCAGCTTCGAGAACTCTCCGGTCAAAATATCAAGGCTCCGATCGATGGAACGGTGATTTCAACACCGCCAGCAATAGGTGAAAGCGTTTCCAGCCACGAAGTGCTGTTCAAGGTCAAGGCGGCGGAAGCCAAGCCAGTCATAGAAGCCCTTTTACCAGCAGGAGTGGCTGTGCAACTTCAAGAGGGCCAGTCCGCAACGATCCAATTTCCGCTAAATTGGGGACTAAAAAATTGGGACGCTCACATAACTTCGATCGCGACGCCTCGATCAGACAGCAAATCACTTTTGGTCTCTCTGAGTCCATTAGCGATACCAGGACATGTTGCCCCTGATTGGGGGGGAATGGGTGGCTCGCAAGTCACGGTCTATTTCAACCCTCGTCAAGTTAGACCCGTCGATTTGCTGCTTGGACGGTGACTATGCGTAATCCTACCCTTGTGTATCAGGAGGATGTCGCGGATTGCGGACTGGCTTGCCTCGCGATGGCTGCAAGTGCATATGGTCGCCATTATGACCTCGCGGTCCTGAAGGCTCGATTCCCGACATCAGCCGAAGGGACATCGCTACCCGAGCTATTATCGGCCGCAGGCCAACTTGGTTTTTCTACACGTGCGGTACGTTCCGAAATCGAGGGGCTGCGCACTCTAAGAACGCCGCTCATATTGCATTGGGGGTTTAACCACTACGTGATTCTAGAGCGAATTCGCCAGGACACGTATTTCATCCTCGACCCTGCATTGGGGCCGCGAACGTTCAAAGCCAATGAGCTGTCACGCTTTTTCACCGGCGTTGCTGTGGAGTTTTCGGCCTCCAAACCGCTATCGCAGTTTGAGAAAGCTGCGCAGATCTCCATAAGCGATCTATTCCTCAGTGCCCCTAACGCAATTGTAAGGCTACTGCTGTGTTCACTCCTGTCGCTGATCACAATTATGGGAGTGATGCTTTTCCCATTGTACATTCGTGCAATTCTCGAATTCGCAGTCTCGCCATCCAACTATCGGGCGCTCTATATTGTCTTTTCTATATCGTTGGTTCTATTTCTCTCATTCTCGGTCTTTTCGTTCATAAAACATAAGGCCATTGCCACCCTATCTGCCGACGTAGAGTCGGTTCTGGCGAATGTCCTCAATCAGCTCATATTCCGCACATCCTATAGTTTCTTCATGCGTAAAACACCGGGCATGATCGCGCGGTACTATCAGAATCTCCGCCGTGTGAGGCAGATTATCTCCGAAGGCGTCATAGAAGCATTTATTGACCTTCTTGTCGTCGGCGTCCTTTTGGTGGCTACGTTCGCAATCAGTGTTCGACTGGGCACCGCCCTCCTTCTCGTTGCCGCAACGTATTGTGCTGTTGTCACCATTGTTCAGAGAGATCGGATAGAACGGTTTCGCCGAGCGGCGGCGATTGACAGCCATGAGAACATTATTCTCATGGATAATTTGCGTAACATTCAAGCCGTCAAGCTGAATGGCCTTGAGGTGCCACGATCGAGTATTTGGCAGGCGGCGTACCGCCGTGCCGCCACGGCTCATGATTCTTTGAATGGTCTTTTGGCCCGCGCGGAACTGGCTGGAAATGCGTTGCTGAGCGTCGCTCGTTGTGTGCTGGTTGCGCTGGCTGGCTATGAAGTCCTGTCGGGCGCCGCGACGTTCGCCGTGTTTCTTTCTTTCTCTCTGTACCAGGCCTTCCTCACTTTGAGCTTGGCCAACTTGCTGCGCCGATTAACGGGCCTTGTCGATATCCGCTATATTTTGGCTGACCTCAGCACGCTGCTGGTTGCGGAGCGAGATCCTATGATCGCTCCGTCTAAAATCGATACCCCGGCCGACGATCATCCTACCGATGCTGTCGGTCCGTCGGTTAACTTGCAGCCCAGGAGGGGTACGGTTTTGTCGTGCTCCGAGGTTGCATTCCGGTTTGATCGGACCTCCAGAAGGCTGTTTCGGAATGTGTCGTTCGAAGTGAAGCCAGGAGAAATCATTGCGATCACGGGGCAATCAGGCTGCGGGAAAAGCACCTTGCTGCGTGTGGTCACCGGGCTATTGCCTGTAGATGCTGGAGAGATATGTTGGTTTGGGCAGCCCCTGCAAAATTGGCATCGACGTTCGCTCGTTCAGCATGTCGCCACCGTCATGCAGGAGGATCACATCTTCAGTGGAACCGTCCTCCAGAATATCTCTCACTTCAGCCCGAATCCCGATATGGAACTGATAGAGGGAGTCTGTGAAGCTTCAGCCATGTCCGCGTTCTTGCCCAAATTGCGCATGGGGCTACACACAATCCTTTCTTCCAACTCAACGATGTTGTCAGTGGGTGAGAAGCAGCGAATCTTTCTCGCTCGGGCACTTTACTCGAAGGCGGACACGCTTTTGCTGGATGAATTCACCGGCAACCTGGATCAGAAGACCGAAGGTCAGATTTTTTCTGCACTGCGACGTCTTAACAAGACCATCATCATGACCGCGCACCGCGAATCGACAATTGCGCAGGCCGACCGCGTCTTCAACCTCGATTCTGCAACACGCGAGTTGACCGAACTCAGCGAGATTAGTCGTGAAGAGCCTTGTGATTGACATGCAAGACAGTCCATCAATTCCGTATCCGGTCAATATAAGCTTCCCGCTCGCATTTAGCGCATTCAGATCGTTCCTACCCATGGAAGGCCTGGATATCGATGGCAGGACAGTCCTGGAGGGCCGTTCACTGCTCTTTCCCCCCGGCTCGTCGGATTATAAACGCTGCCCTTTCCCTGGCTCCCGTCATCACCACGAGAAGCCAATGAATGCGGCCGCACTGCGCCACTTGACGAAGCACATCAACGCCACCACCGCCTATTTCGAATGCCTTGCCGGCTGTGTGCAAAAGAGAACATGGCCCAGCCCGTCTGGAGACGTCGTTCCTCAGCTACTCCGGACCGGATACGCCGGATTTAGAGCGCCGCAGCTTTGGTTGCTTGCGAATCTGATGGGTGCAGACCGTACTCTTCCACCCTATGTCGCCCTCACATCGAAATTATCTCAGGGATTAATCGATCTCACGTTCTTCGCTTCAGAAACCGATTCACCGCCGATCCCTCCGGACCCATCCGGAGAGAATTTGTACAGCTATGTTGAGGCCAATTCGAAGCTGGTCGGAAGTAAGGAAGTGTGCGCCGGCCCGCCCAATCTGATTAAGCGCCTCTTGGACATTGGCATCTCACCAAGCTCACAAGAGGCGCCAGTTCTCTCACCGCCCTCAGAGTTCACGGTACCGGCTATACTGGATTATGCATCGCTTGCGTGGGGCAGTGAGCTTTCAGCGATCCTGTACAACTATATACGGCTTTCCGTAATGAAATCCCGGTGCGGCGAACTCGACTTACGATCGCATCTGCGTGTGAGCTTCCCCTACGCACTGAACGTTTTTCGGCACGTGAACCTCAATCATCCGTTCGCAGAGACAGTTCTATCAACTTATACCAGGCAGGTATGGAACACAGAGCGAACAGGAACCGCCATTCAATCTATTCACGCAATGCTGGCACAGGTGCACTCACTCCTTTCAACCTCGCCAGCGGCCATCTCAATGTCGGAGAACGATTGGGATGATTTTGCCGATCTGATGTCTGAGAGTTTATCACAGATATGCCAAGCGATAGATGAACTGGAGCTTCTTCCGCCCACCCAGGATAAGATCACTCCCGAGCATCTAAGCCTGCTTTTTGGTCCGGCTCCTTATGAGTGAGCCTAGCGGCAAAGTGCCTGAGTTCTGCGCTTTCTTTTCCTCACGTGCTGTAAAGCAATTGTGCATCCGAGAGCTGCGATACGCGATCCCTTGCAATTGCTGAAAGCTCCTCAGTTGAGAATTCATCCGAGAAAGGGTGATTTTGAATATATCTCATCAATGCGGGCAACGTTATTGGTTTATGACACGCCAAAAGTATGGCGGCAGTTAATTTATCGATCATGCTGTCAGAACTTTCTGTTCGGACAAACCATCTTTTATTGGAATTTGACACAAGGAGTGCCGGCCTTGTTTTAATGACGGGTCCGTCGTCCTCACCCGAAACATTCGTATGATCTACAGGCGGCAATGAATGCAGAAGTGACAATATACTATACTGAATATTCTGGTGAAATAACAGAGCATCCCCCATCCATTCCTCTATAGAGCTAAACCTATCATTAATCATGTTGAAGTTAAATTCTTTAAATCCATCGCAAATTTCGGCGCTAATTTTCGCGTTTTTCATCAATCTACGAAGAATCCACTTTCTTCTTCCATAGGTATCACCACAAAGACAAAGCAGTGCTTCAAGCTCCGTCTGAATTAGAAATCGATAGAAATCGACCCCCAGGAGATAATCGCCGTCGAGCAAGACGCCTGCTAAGTCCTCGAAATTTGCTGCTGCGACCCTCAGGTAGTCCTCCACCAATTGTTGAGTGTACTGCTCGCGTCTAAAGCTGGCCATGGCCTGTTGCCATTTTTCGTGTCCAACAATTGGCGTGGCTGAGACTAACCGTTCCACCTCTCGCTTCTCATCATCACTCAGCCGATTATAATCCCGGTCGTCAGCAGCTCGGATGATACGGTCGAGGCGGTCATATGTGATCACCAGCGTCTCTACCCGTCGGCCAGAAATAACGTCACAAACGTAGGTGCCGTCCTTTGCGGTGAGTTCAGATGAGTTTTGGGCAAGGAGCACAAGATCTATGTCGGACCGTGAGCTAGCAATTCCAAGGGCTTGCGAGCCAGTTGCGGCTAACGCATCTGCTTGATTCCGGAAGTGAGAATCGAAGTAATCTCTTACAATTTTCGCTAGATCGGCGTTCACTTTGCAGAACCCTTGCTGATGGGGCGGCACCCATGGTGGAGAAAGGACAAGCTCACTTAGTGAGGCCGGCTTTGTAGGTCATTTCTGCAGTGTGGGTAAGTGGAGGCGGCCAGCTTGCACAAATTGATTCTTTCGGTACTGATGGTGTCGATTGCTCGGCACATTCCTGTGCGCAGGGCGTTCGTCTGCCACGTCTGCTCAGCTGGCGACCAGCTATTGAGCAGCTGGAGACAGTCGAAGGCTAACCGAGGCCACGAGGAATTTGATGCTGATCGCGATCGATGGTCCCGATTTTTCGGGTAAATCAACAATTGCCACAGCTCTACGTCAATCTCTAGAGGAGATTGGACATACAGTCGTTTACAGTCGGACCTCTCTTTCGCGTGGGTGGATTGCCGAACTGGTAGAGTGGGCGCAGAGGCCAAATATCCATGCTTGGGCAAAGAGCATAGTGTTTCATGCCGCCTATATCTGCGACTCATTCTACAGACCTCCGAGTTCCTCAATCACTCTTCAAGAGACTTACTGGCCTAGGGTCTTAGCATACGATCTGGTCATGAGGCGGCGAGCTGGCTTTCTTTTCACTGCCATCGTCTCAAGGTTCTTGCCGAGACCACATCTCGCGGTCTTCATTGACAGCCGAATCGGCATCCGTGCATATCGCTTCAGGCATTCAGTCGAGAATATTGATTTGAGGGACGTAAGGAGATTTGGAAAGGATCGGGCAATGTACTTGAAACTTTGCGCGGCATATAAATTATTCTGCATAAAAAATGGATATGAAATCATTAAGAATAATGGTGAAAATGCAGATGAGGTTGTGAGAAATCTTGTAGAGCGAATCTCAGAAAAAATTGAAGAGAATAAAAAGTATGAGTGACACTCAGTATTCTGTCAAGTGGAGCATGGAATTCCCGCCGCGATCTCTGCCCGTAGAACAGGTTTATGGCGTCCTGTATAACGATGATGGGTTAGTTCTCGTCTTGAATGACTCTGGTCGCTATAACCTACCAGGTGGGCACCCTGAGAACGGGGAAGATTGGCTACAGACCCTTACTAGGGAGTGCATGGAAGAAGCCCAAGCAGAGTTTTCATACCCGGTATTGCTGGGTTATGTTCACGTCGACGAGATGAGCCGAGACAATCGTCGGTCATTTGCTCAGGTGCGGTTTGTTGCAGCCATCTCTAGGCTTCTACCGCAAACTGCTGACCCGGCAACTGGCAAACATTACGCGCGAGAATTTCACCCTCCAGAAGAAGTTGCAAATCTTCTACAATGGGGCGACCACGGATCGGATCAGCTTCGGGATGCGCAAGCGCTATGGCAGATCGCCAACGCAAGGCGATCAGGCCTATGAATATTTTCCAGCTTGGTGCTGGCCTCTGGATTGGGCCGCAACCAGCCGCGGCCGATCTGGCGAACCTATGCGTGACCGTTTGTGTATCTTTGCGCCGAAGTGAGCCGACAAAGTACAGTGGCGTGCGGTTAATCCATTTTCCGCTGTCTTATTGGGAATCGGATTTCCCTTTTGCGCGAGTTCAGCGCTTGGTTAAATTCGTTCGCTCATTGCAGAAGAATGGCCAGAAGATTTTCGTTCATTGCATGAACGGAACCGACCGAACGGGGCTATTTGCGATTGCATATCTTGCTGATCAACACCGGGACCTTGAGCGGGCGATATTGATGTATCAGGCATCGAGGGGAGCACCTCTTCCAGGCTATGAGGCGATTCCATTCTTACGAAGCAGGATACATTCGGGCACACAGGGGTAGCAGGTGCGGATCGCGATAATCTCACCGAAGTCAACCAGACTTTCTTTCAGCGCATTAGTCGGACCTGGGCTTGGAGGAAATGAAACCACTTTCGTGCTCTGGGCCCAGGAACTCGCAAGGCGAGGAAATGCAGTTGAGGTATTTTCACATGACCCCTCTCGTGAAATACACGACGGGGTTTCTTATGCGCCAATAAAAGCGTTCTCGAGCCAAGAAGGCATATATGACGTAATTGTTGCGTGTAGAGAACCGACGATTCTACGTGGCAAGCGCAGGGCAGATCGTCAGGTTCTTTTCCTCGGCGATAGAAACGTTAGTGATGCGGGCGCCATCTCAAGCGAGAATTGCGATCTGATCTGGTACGTTTCGTGGGCCCAGTATGAACGCTTGGGCCAACTCTTTCCAAATGATGTGCCGTTTTTTATCGGAACTTGCGGCGTTGAAGATCGTCTTTTTGACCTTAGCTATGATAAAGTACCTTTTAGCTTTATCCATACTTCCGCGCCATATCGGGGCCTGGACCGACTGCTAAGGACTTGGCCTCTGATAAGACAACACTGGCCAGATGCTGTACTCCACATCACTGGTGGTTACGAATTATGGGGTTACAGCGAGAATGATGCTTCCAACTTCTTCAAGAATGACGTCTCTGCAGACTCATTAAGAGTTCCTGGCGTAATCCATCACGGTCCATTGCCCAGGCAGCGTTACCTAGAGTTACTTGGGCAAGCCTGTTGCTTCCTTTACCCCACTAACTATGAGGAAATGTGCTGCATAGCTGCACTGGAGGCTGCGGCAATGGGAGCGGTTCCAGTTGTTTCTAATGTCGCGGCACTCGAAGAGCGGGTCATCCACGGTGTATCAGGAATCAAAGTATCTTCAGACGCAAATGAGTCATGCATCGCAGAGGCTATTGTCCCTCTTTTTAGTCAACCATATTATTTGGAAAATCTCTCTGAAAATGGACGCGGTATGGTTTTCCCACTCAGAACATCAAAGGTTATAGACAAGTTAATTCGAGCAATAACTTAATCAAAGGCTTTATTCATATCAACGATGGTAAACATGACAGTTGTCGCATGCATTATATCGTATGCACGGCATAACAACATAGATGCGATCGCTACGGCATTATCTGCAGCCAAATGCAGCTGGCCGATCACGGTGATTTTATCGTGTGGGCCATGCGAGGCAGCCACCGAGAGCGCAAGGGCGCTTTCGGCATTAGGGTTGGACGTCTACACACCCGAAATTCCCCTCAGTATAGGGCAGGCCAGAGCATTTGCGGTTCGTGAGCTCGCACACGCGTATTCACCAGACTTTATCGCATTCCTAGATGATGACTGTTTTCCAACGTCTACGTGGTCCGCCGCCTTATGGAGCGCTGTCTCCCACTTTCCTAATTCGGGGCTGATATTCGGTCCTCGGGTCGAGGAGTCATCGTCCCGATTAGGTGGCTACGTCCGCCAGCGGGAAGCGCGCAAGTCGAGCAAAACTCAATTAAGTCAACTTAAAGGAGCGGCGCACACGTTAACGGCAAATCCCCATGCGCTTTGCGCAGGGGGCAATATGGTCGTCAGCGTCTCCGCAGCGCAGGCGGTTGGTATTTATGACGCCGACTTTGAAGGAAAAGCGTTCGAAGACGTTAATGTCCAACTTGAAATGATACGCCAAGGATATCCCACTATCTTCTGTCGCGACATGGCGGTGGTCCATCGTGATCCGTTGTCCTTTATGGATCTCCTAAGAAAGTCAATTCTATCCGGACGTGGCATTGTTATGTGCCGACGACGATATGGAAAACTATTTCGATCAATGTCCCGTTGGTCCCGTATTCACGTTCTGTTATGGCGACCACTTCTATTACTACTCTCTATTACAATGCTTTCCGTTTACCCATTTGGCCTGGTAATTATAGCCGCGGCACTTCTCGCGTTCCTTATCCAACGAGTTTTTATCCGAAAGCCAGGCTGGATTGATTGGCTTCTTCTGAAGCCTATCCGAGATTTATCTGTTGCTTTTGGTGTCATTGCGGAACTTCTTGGTAGGCGCCATTTGCATAATACCTCGAAGCAGCAATCGTGGGGACGCATTCAAATAGCAGAAGGGCACAGGATCCCTGCGACGGTGCTGGATAGGGAATCTCGAAAGCGATCTCAAGGGACTGTCGATATAAGCAAATGAATCCAAAGCTTATCTATGATATTGGTATGCATGACGGAACTGATGCTGAATTTTATCTACAAAAGGGTTTCAGGGTTGTAGGCGTGGATGCCGATCCTGAACTTTGTGAAATATCGTCCACGCGTCTTTCATCTTATATTGAATCTGGTCATCTTTTGGTTGTGAACGCAGCGATTTCTGAGCATGCAGGAACTGCTACGTTGTACAAAAATGCATCCAATAGCCAGTTCAATACGACACAAAAGCAATGGAAAGCCCGAAATGAGCGAAAGGGGGCACCAAGTATTGGATGCCAAGTTCGGTCAATTACTATGGACGAGATCATAAAGAAGCATGGTATTCCCTATTACGCAAAAATAGATATAGAAGGAACCGATTTAATAGCATTGCAAGGATTTAGAGAGTCTTCCTCTAAGCCACAATACATATCACTCGAATCATCAAAGACATCGTTGAGAGCCATATGGACTGAGTTGCGCACGTTATCCATTCTAGGATATAATAGGTTTAAAATTGTTCCTCAACATGAAATACACACTCAAGTCTCACCTTACCCACCTCTCGAAGGTGCATATGTCGAACGAAGGTTCTCATGGGCGACCAGCGGATTGTTTGGTGAGGAAGCGCCTGGCCGGTGGCTTTCGCTGCCGCTAGCTTTCGCTTTCTACATTCCCATTTTAATTCGACATCGTTTGATTGGCGATCGACCGTTGGTTAAGAGCGCACGATTGGTGAGAGTGCTAACATTTCTGCTCGGAAAGCCTGGGTGGCACGATACACACGCCAAATTCCCGAGTAGGAGAATGGGTGATGGCAACCAGGTGGACCCCATATGAACGTTGCTGAAGGGCGAATCGCTCAAGATATCTCTATTCGACGAGTTGTTAATGCAAGACCAGTTTCGATTGTGGTTGATGGTCCGGATCTCTGCGGAAAAACTACAGTAGTAGAACTTTTAGAAAGCAGGTTGAAGGCAGGCGGCTATCGTGTCACACGGTGCAAGGGCGCTATTCATCGCACTTGGTTTCACCGATATCTCGACCGCTTTGATGCCAATAAGAGCCACTCAAGTGCTCTATTAAATTCGATGTACAGCCTAGCTGCTTTCTTTGACCGCTCTTGGCCCAAGGGCGAATGTGATGTGATCCTTTGTGAATCGCATATTGACCGCGTGATAGCCTATGGAGTTTCGTGCCGGCTATATTCCTTATCGTACCTTGCACTCTTTCTGCGCCCCTTATACCGCCGCTTTGATTTTCATATTCTGTTATACGCACCGCATGAGGTCAGATCGTCCAGACTAAGACGACGAGATGATGCGACCGTTATCGATAGAAAGACCACAGCCTCGCCAGAAGCGACAGCGCGATTTTTGTCGTCATTTCGTAGATCCTTTAAGAAAGCTGGTCGGATGTATGAATTCGATACCTCAAGGAATTCTGCACCTGAGATAGTCGAAGAAATCTCACGGATGATTGCAGCGCATTCAATTCCGACCTGTGGCGTACCCCCGCGCGGTTCGGGTGGTTTTGGATCATGATAGACGCCCAGCGAACCAGAGTGCTCGAACACACCCATTTCCGTTAGAAATGGCTATGTTCTGAGGTCTCATATGGCCGAGACCCACCAAGGGCGCTTAGGGTGTCATTTCACACTCTTCCGGAGCCGACCCCCTTCTGCCCAAGGACTTCCCGCCGTTCTCGACGGTGCAGAAATATTTCTACCGCTGGCGTGACGACGGCCTGCTGCGCACGATCAACAATGAACTGGTGATGGCGGCGCGCGAACGGGCCGGCCGAGAGGCAAGCCCCACCGCCGGCGTCATCGACAGCCAGTCCGTGCGAACCACCGAAAGCGGTGGAATTCGTGGGTTTGATGCCGGCAAGAAGATCAACGGCAGAAAGCGCCATATCGTCGTCGACACGCTTGGCCTGCTGGTCGGTCTCATCGTCCATGCTGCCGACATCCAGGACCGTGACGGCGCACCCGTCGTCCTGAAATCGATCCGCAAACGCTGGCGTTGGCTGCGCCATGTCTTTGCCGATGGCGGCTATGCCGGGCCGAAGCTGAGGGGCGCATTGCAAAAGGTCGGGACGTTCACGCTGGAATCATCAAGCGCTCGGACAGCGTCAAAGGCTTCGAGGTCTTGCCACGCCGATGGGTGGTGGAACGCACCTTCGCCTGGCTCGGTCGGTGCCGAAGGCTGGCCAAGGACTTCGAACAAACCATCGCATCCGCCGAGGCCTGGATCTTCATCGCAAATATTCGCCTGCTCACCCGCAGGCTCGCAAGGCCTTGAAAACACGACACTCATTTTGATTCAGACACTGAGGCCTAGAGCGGTTCAGAGCTTGACTGAATCGGTAGGGATTCCCGGATTGCCGATTTTGTGATTCAAGATGCTGGCTGGGAAGGAGGCCAGCATCTGATGA
>NZ_JBWKMB010000029.1:0-44513 GCF_056431025.1 Nitratireductor lacus
GACGAGATCCAAATTCCCAAGCGGAAGACCTGAACATTATCTACGAGGTCAGCGAACTGCCTCCACGGCTCTTATCAGACAAGGGTCCTTCCGCCTGGGCTCACCCCCTCGAAGAAGGGGCGATAGGGTTCGCCGTGCTTGACCACAGCGTGTACGGTGCGCGCCATCTTGGCCGCGATGGCGGTGTAGGCCTTGCGGCGCAAATGGGCGTTATGTCGATCTCGTGCGATGTAGCGTTCGAACTTGTCGCGGAAGCTGTTCGTGCGTTTGAGCACGGCAACCTGCCCAGCCATCCAGAAGGTTCGGCGGAGTCGGGCATTGCCGTATTTGGAGATCCGGCTCTGGCCGCGGAACATGCCGGACTGGACGGTGGCGAGGTCCATGCCGCAGAACTTCAGGAATTGGCGGTGATGGCGAAAACGGCGCAAATCCCCGGCCTCTGCCAGGATGGTCAGGGCGTTGATCGGGCCGATCCCGGGGATGGTTGTCAGAAGCTGGTAATCGGGATGATCGGATAGAAGCTCGACGGCCCGCGCCTCGATCTCGTTGCGCTGGCGAACCAGGCTTCGGCCTTCGGCCAACACGAGGCGGAACATGCGCACGGCGTCGGAATCCGGGTGAACCGGCAGGCCCACAGAGCCAACCGCCGTTGAGTAAATATCTGAGAGCAGGCGCTCTTTGGACACCTTGCGGCCGACCACCTGCCAGGCGTCGTCGACGAAGACCTCCTTGCTCATGGCCGTGATCATGCCGGGCGTTGGATACTTCTCGAGGAAGGCGAGGAACCAGTCGGTTCGCGAGCTTCGATGAAACCGTTCGGCCTCGGGAAAGTAGAGCGGCAGGTAATGCGTCAGAATGCGGTGCCAGAGCTCGGTCTTCGAACGCGAGACGATCTCATGGGTCTTCGACAACTCCTGGATGTCGGCAACGCCGGTCGCAAGCGGATCGTGGAAGAACTGCACCGCGCCGATCTCCAGCATGCGCAGGATGACCTGGGCGTCCTTCGGATCGTTCTTGTCCCAGCTGTTGTGCAGGGCCTCACGCGTTCGAGCCAGGCCAACAGAGGACACGAGCTTCAGATCGAACCCGGCCTGGCCGAGATGATGCGCCAACGGTCGATGATAGTTGCCGGTCGCCTCGAACCCGATCCTCACAGGCAGACCGTAGTCCATAAGGATGGCGGCCAAGCGCCGAAAGTCGTCGAGTGTGTTTGTGATCGTCAATCGACGGCGGCGCTTCTTGCCAGGCGCGCCGATCAGCACCTCATGGCGGTGCTTGGAAATGTCGATGGCGACCAACAAGGTCGAGGCGGTAGTATCGGTGGCGGTCATAGCCGGTCTCCTCAGCGGTGTGGTTTGTGCAAAACCACTGTTGAGACCTGAGACCCGGTTATGGCCACCCGCTGCGCTATTTGGGGGCTGCGCGTGCGGCCATAACCTCAAACAAGCGCTTCTTCCCGAGGTGCTATGGCAGCGAGTTCATCTCCCGCGACCTCGATCTGTGGGCCTATGCGAACGACGTCACCCTCGACTTCTCACGGCCGGGCAAGCCTACGGACAACGGCTTCATCGAAGCCTTCAACAGCAAGCTGCGGGCCGAATGTTTGAACGCACACTGGTTCCTGAGCCTTGCGGATGCCAGCGAAAAGTTGGAGGATTGGCGTCGATACTACAACGAGGTTCGGCCTCACTCGGCGATCGGATACAACGTCCCGATCGCGTTACAGAATCCCGGTGGCGCAGCCAGCCCGTCACCGTGAAACAAAGCCGGAAAACTCCAGCCACCGGCGCTCCAAAGTTCGGTCTCAGAGCAATGAAACCCGGGACTCTCCAAACAACTGGCGGGAAGTCGGGGCTCAGGTCAAAGCCCCAAACCATTACATCCATCGGAATGCGCGATGGGGCGCACGTCGGTCAATCCAAATGACCACTGATATAATCCCATCCGTCACATCTTTCGGCGGATGAGCATCCAGACGACAAAGAATGCACCGACTGAACTGGTCACAATACCGATGGGCAACTCCTGCGGCGGCAGAAGGGTGCGGGCGACCAGGTCGCTGGCAAGCAGCAGCGCTGCACCGAATACAGCGCATGCGATCGCCAGCCGACGGTGGAGCTGACCTGCAACCCGACGCGCGAGATGCGGGATCATCAGCCCGACGAAACCGATGACGCCCGCCACCGCAACCAGGATCGCCGTGGTGAAAGCGGCCGCCATAAAAGTGAGCATGCGAAAACGGGCCACCTGCACACCGAGGCTTTCGGCCGTGCTCTCGCCGGCGAGGAATGCGTCGAGCCTGCGATGGTTCCTGAGCGCGAAGGTGACAATGCCGGTCGCACCGAACACCGCCAGCCCGATGTTGTCCCAGCGGGCGAGCCCAAGCCCGCCCATCGTCCAGAACAGGACCGAATGGGCAGCGCGCTGATCGCCGGAAAAGACGAGATAGTTGGTCAGCGCCGTGAACAGGAAGGAAACGGCAAGCCCGGCCAGAATAAGCCGCTCGGGACCTTGGCCGCGGATGCGGTTGACCAGCACCAGCACGATCGCGGCCGCCAGCATGCCGCCCGTAAAAGCTGCCACTGGCAGCGTCCAGATGCCGAAGCGGTCGCCGAACATGGTGATCACCGATACGGCGCCAGCCGCAGCCCCCGACGACAGGCCGAACAGGAACGGGTCGGCGAGATCGTTGCGTGTCACGGTCTGGAGCAGAGCGCCGACTACGCCGAGGCCGACGCCGACACAGACCGCCAACAGCATGCGTGGCAGGCGCAGGTCGACAACGATTCGACTGACCGGGCCAGAAGGAGCCTCGACGCCCAGGCCTGCCGCGTGAGCCAGCGACGCGACCACGTCGGCGAGCGGGATGAGCGTCGACCCGTATGCGATCGACAGCAGCACCAGAACGGCGACCGCCACCACGCCTGCGAGGATCGAAGTTCCGTAAAGCTTAGACGGCACGTTTAGAAGGCTTCGGGGTGCATCGCCCGGGCAATCTTGTCAATCGCCTCGATATTGGCCGGGCCGGGCGTCAGTTCGGCATAGCGCAGCGCCACGAATCGTTCGTTCCTGACGGCGTCGGTTTCCTTCATGGCCGGATGCGCCTTGAGGAAGTCGAGCAGCTTGGCGTAGCCGGCATCGTCCTGATAGTCGAGCAGGATCAGGAATTCGGGGTTGCGGGTCGCGACCGTCTCCCAATCCGTATTGCCCCAACTCGTCTCCATGTCGGCCATGATGTTCTCGCCGCCGGCGGCTGAGATCATGGCAGTCGGGATGGCAAACTTTCCTGCAGTGAAGGGCTTGTCCTCACCGGAATCGTAGAGGAACACGCGCGTTCCAGTGCCGTCGCCGACCCTGGCGGTGATCTCGGCGAGCTGCTGATTCCAGCCGTCTATCAACTTTTCCGCCTCGTCTTCCTTGCCAAAGACCCGGCCGAGCTTCTCCACGTCCGTGTAAAGCAGGTTCATGGAAGCAGCCGGCCTGTCGCTGTCGAGATGGACGCAACTTTCCGTCAGCACCAGGGTCTTGATGCCATGCGGCGCCAGCGTATCGGGCGTGACGTCGCCTCCCGGCTTCATGCCGTAGTACCAACCGGCGAAGAAGAAGTCGGGCTCGACCGAGATCAGGTTCTCCAAAGTCGGATATTTCGGCGCCAGTTCAGGGATCGATCCTCGCTGCGCGACGAACTCCGGCCCGACCTTGTACCAGCCGGTGATGCCAGTCAGGCCGACGATGGAGGATTGGAGGCCGAGCGCGAACGCCATTTCCGTCATGTTGAGGTCGTGGATGACAGCGCGCTTCGGTGGTGCCTCGAACGTTAGCGCTGTCCCGCAATTGTCGACGGTGACCGGGAAGGCCCAGGCGGCAGAAGCCGCAACGCTTGCGGCAAGACAGATGAAAAAGCGCTTCAAGGTAAAAATCCTCCAGTGGATCAGAGATTGACAGAGAGCCGCATCGGAATGTCGAAGATCGTCAGCTCACGGTTATCGGCCGGGTGCGGCAGGCGCAGCACCTCGACGCAGAAAACCTCGCGAATAAGGTCCGGCGTCAGGGTCTTCGCCGGTGTGTCGAGTGCTACAAGCCGGCCCCTGTTCATGATCGCGACACGTGACGCGAAAGGTGTGACGAGCGGAAGGTCGTGAAGCACCGCGACCACCGCGATGCCCAGGCTTGCCACCAGTTCAAGGATTTCGCTGCGCGCACGCGGATCGAGATGATTGGTAGGCTCGTCCAGGAACAGGACCTTCGGCTCTTGCGCGATAGCGCGGGCAAGCTGGGCACGCTGGCGCTCGCCACCGGACAGGGAGCCGATCGGGCGATCGCGCATCTTCAGCAGACCCGTTCGCTCGAGCGCACGAATGACTGTGTCGCGCTCCTCGCTTTTTTTGCGCAGGCCGGTGTGAGGAACTCTGCCAAGTTCTACATAGTCGATCACCGCCAGGCGAGGGTCTGCCTGATCCGACTGACCTACGACGGCGATATTCAGGGCACGTTCGACAGGAGAAATCCGGTCGAGGGAGTTGCCTTCGAACCTAATCTCGCCCGAGCTCGCCCGGAGCAATCCCGCGAGCATTCGGAGCAATGTCGTCTTGCCGGCTCCATTCGGCCCGATGATGGCCAGCCGATCAGCCGACGCCACTGTCATAGTGACGCCTTCCACAAGACTCGTCCCAGCCGCGGAACGAAACCCGAGATCACACGCCTCAAGCAAAACCGGGTTCATTGGGTGCCGCCTGCATCAACGAGAGCGGGTATGCGCGAAAGCGTCTTGCCCTTGAGCCCGGGCGGGCGTTGGCTTTCGTTGCACCAACCGTCCGAGAGTGAGCGGTAGAGGCGTGCGAACGCGAGTAAGTGGAGAGCATCCCGATCCGGCTCGATGTCACCGAAGAGATAAGTTGCTTTGCCATGTGCGGAGAAGGCGACCGTCAGCGGCCTTCCGCATCCGGCCATGCAGTCGGCTCCATCCAGACGAAACCCGCCGACAAGGCCACCATCGAGTGCTGCGCGCAGCAAAGATATCAGTCGTTCACCGGGCAGCCTTTCGACTGTCCGCTGGCCACGACAGCGTGTGCAGACAACAATGCCATGCCCTGGTTCAACGTCCTCCATTCGCCACCCTTTCCTCAAGGTACGGAAGGATGGCGCGCATGACGACCGAGGATCGCCTTCGAGCTTCCTCCCGGCGCACCCCGTCCGGTCAATTCTCGCTGACGGCAGGTCTCCTGGCTTGCGGGTCCCAGCGCCATCCTGCCTTCCCGGCTCTTCGGCCAGTGGCATGTCGGATATTGCTCGCCGCTTACAGTTGCGGGGGCAGCCATGGCCTTGGCCCGACGGGCCGCACCATGTTCCCTTTTAACCCAGGCCGGCTGCGGCCCGGGAACCATCGTCCGCAAGCGTATCGCGGTCGTCGTGCAATCGCAATGCTTCGGAATTGCTTACCCTCCCATCGAAATGACAGTCTCGGTCCGAGCCTTCGCCAGATGGGTTACCTTGGACGGCTATAGGACGAGGACGAGGTGACCGAGTCATCACGCCACCTGTCTTTCCCAACTGGGGAACGGGTCGGGCAGGTCGCGCCAGCGGCCCGGCATGAAGTCGCGTTCGGCCACGAGACAGGCATCGAGTTCGGCGCGGATACGGCTTTCGTCCATCGGGTCGCAACCGATGAAGACGATCTCCTGCCGCCGGTCGCCCCAGATTGGGTCGAGATAAGGCTTCATGGCCATGTGCCATTCGGGGTGGTCCGGCCATCGATGCTTCGGCACGGAGGCCCACCACAAGCCGCGTTTGCCTGTCCGGATCAGCGCGCCGGCCTGGCTGATCTCGCCGACATAATGCGGGCGCGTCGCCAGCCAGAAGAAGCCCTTGGCGCGGACGACGCCCGGCCACGACCGGTTTATGAATGCCTTGAGCTTCATCGGGTCGAAGGGCCGTCGCTCGCGATAGACGAAGGAGCGGATGCCGTATTCCTCGGTCTCGGGAACATGGTCCTTGAAACCGTTCAGCTCCTTGAACCAGAGTGGGTGCTGTTCGGCCTTCTCGAAGTCGAAACGGCCGGTATTCAGGACCTTGTCCAGCGGTACCTTGGCGAAGTCCGTCTCGATCAGCTCCGCATCGGGGTTGAGCGAACGGACGATCTTCCGTGCAAGGTCGAGATCGTGCGCGGGGGTGGCCGACACCTTGTTGAGTAGGATCACGTCGGCGAATTCGATCTGTTCGACGAGCAGGTCGACCAGTGCGCGATCGTCCGCGTCGCCAGCGGCCTCGCCGCGGTCTCGCAGGAAGGCCTGTGACGCGTAGTCTTTCAGGAGGTTCGCGGCATCGACGACCGTGACCATGGTGTCGAGCCTTGCGACATCGGACAGGCTTTCGCCGTTCTCGTCGCGAAAATCGAAGGTCGCGGCAACCGGCAGCGGCTCGGCGATGCCGGTTGCCTCGATGAGCAGGTAGTCGAAGCGGCCATCCCGCGATAGGCTGCGCACCTCCTTCAACAGGTCGTCGCGCAGCGTGCAGCAGATGCAGCCATTGGTCATTTCGACCAGTTGTTCTTCCGTGCGCGACAGGTTGGCGCCGCCGTCGCGCACGAGCGAGGCATCGATGTTCACCTCGCTCATGTCGTTGACGATGACCGCGACGCGGCGTCCCTCGCGATTGTTGAGCACATGGTTGAGAAGCGTGGTCTTGCCGGCGCCGAGAAAGCCGGAAAGCACGGTGACGGGCAGGCGATTCGAGGGTCTGGCTGTGTCAGGCATGGCGGCCTCTTGGTGGGAAGAACATAGGGAAGGAGCGCGCCCGGCCTGTCGGCCGGGCGCAGGCGAGGAGGGTGCGTCGCGGTCAGTGCGCCATCATCTCTTCGACTATCTCCTCCGCGCCCAGCGAGGACGGGTAGTAAGTCGGCCAGTTGGTCACTTCCTCCAGCAGGGCGGCACGATCATCGCCCCAGTAGAGGTGATAATGGTCGGCCTCCGCCGGCGCGATCTTGTGATCGCTGAACTGGATGTATTGCGGGGCGGCATCGTCACCTTCGGTCTTTTCGAAGATGAAGCGCACGCCGCGGTTGCCCTTCTTGTAAGTCAGGATCTCATAGCCGTCGCTGGCATAGCGGGCCTTGAGCGGCTTGCCGTCCTCAAAGAACGTCACGGTGTCGCCTACGATGGTGATCCGCTCTACGTCGGTCTTGTAGCCGATTTCGTAATAGGCCTTGTATTCGTCGGCGGTCTGTTCGCCGCTTTCGGCCTTGTGGGCCATCACCGGATCGAGCGTTCCGTCCTGCAGGTAGGGATAGACCGACTGCCAATCGCCGGCCCAATCCGACAACGGGCGGTCCTTGATCTGGCTGTCCTCGAAGTAACCCTTGTAGATCTGCTCATCGCCGTGACTGTGAGCATGGGCATGGGCCTCCCCGTCGTCATGGTCGTGGACCGCGCCGCTTCCGCCGACTGCAACGACGTTGAAGGGCTTGCCTTCAACGGCGATCTCGCCGGCTTCCTCGAAGGTTTCGGCATTCACCAGATGCAGCTTTGCATTCAGCGGGTCGGTGACGACGACATTGTCGCCGGCAACCGCCACGCGCGGACGCGGATCGCTCCAATGGCCGTCCATGGAATAGGGTTCGGTCAGCTTGATCGACTGCGCGATCTGCCCGTTGAGCACGTCGACCTTGTGCAACTGGCCATCCTCGGTGACCACATAGGCGAACTTCGCGCGGATGGGATCGACCGCGAAGTGGACACGGCGCGTCGGCAACTGCACGAGATGGAAGCCGTCTTCACCCTCGGACGGATCGACGATGACGATGCGATCGGCACCGTAATTGCCGATGAAATACTGCAGCGCCTTGCCGCCGATCAGGGTCGAGGAACTGCCTTCGGGGAGCGACGACGCATAGGGCAGGTGCTGAATGGTCGGCGCACCGCCGTCCTGCTTGATCAGCAGCAGGCCGGTGTCGCAGGCAAGCGCGTAGAGGCTGCCGGAGCCGGCCGAACCGTGCAGGCCCGGGCAGGCGACATCCTCGCCGACCGTATTGCCCTCAAAGTCGACCACGCGCGCGCCGATCGGCCGCTTCGATGCGTCTTCCGGGTTCGGGATCGAGACGACGACATGGTTCCGGTAAGGAACCGCGACCCCGTGATGCGGCGCAACGACATTGGCGGTGCGGACTTCCGGCTTTTCGTCGAGGACGGCTTTCTCGGTGAAGACGCGAACCTGGTCCTCGCCATCGAACCACTGGGCGATGTAACCCTGCATTTCCACGAAATGCGCCGGCTTGTCGCCGTCCATCTGGACATGCAGCAGTTCCGCGTCGTCGACGTCGATGTCGCCATGATCGCCGTGATCGTGGAAGGCGATGCCGCTCTTGATCGCGTTGACCTTGCCGGCGGAGCCCTGAACGGCAAACACCGTCTCTCCGCTGGACGAACGGTGAAGCGTCGCCGGTCCCTCGACCGTGAAGGCGTCGAGCAGGTCGCCGTCCAGCGCATCGATAACCTTCACGACCGGGTCGGCGTGGTCCGAAACGAACAGCCGCCAGGCGGTCACCTCATCCTCGTCCGCGAATGCAGCGCCGCCACCAAGCGTAGCGGCGGTGGCGAGCACAGAGGCACCCAGGATCAAACGTCTCATCCTTCTCTCCTTCTTTACGATATTACATTACATGTGCAGGCCACAGACGGCCCATATTCTTGAGCGCTCAGCCGCCATTGATCGCGGTCGCGAGCGTGGTAGCGTTGTGGCGCATCAGGTCGATGTAGGTGGGCGCCGGTCCGTCGGCTGGCGAAAGCGCATCGGAATAGAGCGTGCCGCCGAGCGCGAGACCGGCTTCCGAGGCGATCTGCTCAACGAGGCGTGCGTTGGAGATGTTCTCGGCGAAGACGGCCGCTGCCCGCTTCTCGCGGATCTCGCGGATGAGCGAGGCGACGTCCGCCGCTGAAGCTTCCGATTCCGTGGACACACCCTGGGGAGCAAGGAAGGTCACCCCGTAATCGCGCTCGAAATAGCGGAAGGCGTTGTGGGCGACGACGGCTACGCGCCGGTCCTCCGGAACGGCGTCCATGGCCTGCCTGATCTCGTCGTCGAGGGCGGTCAGCTCATCGAGATAGGTTGCGGCGTTTGCTTCATAGGCCGCGCAGCCTTCGGCATCGGCGGCGCAAAACGTGCGGGCGATATTCTCGACATAGACCTTCGCGTTGGAGACCGACTGCCAGGCATGGGGATCGTTCGGCGCCGCGTGGAATACCGCCTCGCCGTTCACGTAATGGTAGTGACCGCCATCGGGGTCGTGGGCGATATCCGCACCGTCAGTCAGCGTCGCGATCGCCGCCGATGTGCCGCTTGCCTCGACAAGGCGCTGCAGGAATCCTTCGAACAGCAGGCCGTTGACAAGGACAACGTCGGCACGGGCCAAGGCGATGGCGTCTGCCGGCTTCGGCTCGTAGACATGGGTGTCGCTGTCGGGGCCGACCAGTGTCTTGAGTTCGATCCGGTCGCCTCCGACAACGCGTGCGAAGTCGCCGATGATCGAGAACGTGGCGACCACGGAGAGTTTTTCCGCCTCGGCACGCGCCGGAAGGGAAAAGGCGGAAAGCCCCATGAAGATCAGCGCGGTGGCAAGTCTGGTCAATTTCGTCTTTGTCATTCCAATACCCTTTACTGGTCAGGCTGTGCGGTGAGCCATGCGTGGGCGACGGGAGAGCAGTGCCCCGCGCGGGCTTGCAATCACCGAGGCGAAATAGGCCACACCTGCTGAAAGGATGATCGCCGGGCCCGAAGGCAGCGAGGCATGGTAGGAAAGGAGCAACCCGCAGACCGACGACAGCATCCCGAGCGCGATCGCCAGCAGGCACATGATCTCGGCCCTCTGGGTCCAGAAGCGTGCGGCGGCGGCCGGCAGGATCATCAGCCCGACCGAAAGCAGGGTTCCGAGCGCCTGGAAGCCTGCCACAAGGTTGATGACCACCAGCCCCAGAAAGATGAAATGCACGGGTGAGCCCAGCCGCGATACCGAGCGCAGGAAAAGAGGATCGAGGCATTCCGCGACCAGCGCCCGCCAGAAGATGGCGAGTGTGCCGAGCGTGAGGGCCGCGACCAGACCGATCAGCGTCAGCGCGTCGTTGTTGAGCGCGAGGACCGTTCCGAACAGCACATGCATCAGGTCGACGCTTGAGCCGCGCAGCGACACCATCAGCACGCCGAGCGACAGCGAGATCAGGTAGAATGCGGCCATGGACGCGTCTTCCTTCTGGATCGTCAGCCGCGCCACCGCACCCGCACCGAGCGCGACAACGATGCCGGCGATCAGCCCACCGATGGTCATCGGCACGATCTGCAGGCCATAGAGCAGGAAACCGGCAGCCGCGCCGGGCAGGATGGCATGCGCCATCGCATCGCCGGTCAGGCTCATGCGCCGAAGCATCAGGAATACCCCGACCGGACAGGCGCTGAGGGACAGCATCAGAGCGCCGGCCAGCGCCCGCTGCATGAAGGCGAACTCGGCGAAGGGCGCAAGCACGGCGTCATATAAGGCAGCCATCAGGCAGCACCCCTCCGGCTCTCGGCACCCATTGCGGCTGGAGCCTCGTCTGGAGCTCCATGGTGCCTGTGCGCACGATGAGCGCCGGTTTGCGCGAGGCTGTGTTCCCCGGGTGTGCACCATGGGGCGTTTTCGTCCCAGGCTTCGCTGAACTGGCGCGCTCGAAGCAGGTTCTCCGGCGCGAGCGTCATGCGGGCGTCTCCCCAGGCTACCGGCCGGCGGGCGAGAAGCAGCGCCTCCGGAAAATGCTCGCGGACCAGATCGAGGTCGTGGACGACGACCATGATTGTGCGCTTTTCGCCGTGCCAGCGCTTTATCAGGTCGACCAGATCCGCGATCGTCCGCGCGTCGATGGCGTTGAAAGGCTCGTCGAGCAGGATCAGATCGGCGTCCTGCACCAGCACGCGCGCGAACAGGGCACGCTGCAACTGCCCGCCCGACAGCGTATCGATCGGCCGTTTTTCGAAACCTTCGAGCCCCACGCCCGACAGCGCTCGTGCCACGGCTTCGCGGTCTTCCGAGCGATAGCGGCCGAGAAGGCCGCGCCGAGGCCACAGGCCGAGTGAGACCAGATCGATGACGCGAGCCGGAAAGGAACGATCCAGTTCCGACTGCTGCGGCAGATAGGCCAAAGTGACGCCGGAAGCGATCTTGCAGGCACCCGCCATCGGCCTGAGCACGCCGACGATCCCCTTCATCAGGGTCGACTTGCCGGAGCCATTGGCTCCGACGACGGCGGTAAGCGACCCCTTGGCGACCATTCCATTCAGATGGTGAACCGCCGGATGGCTGTTATAGCCCAGTGTCAGGTCGTCAAAGGTCACGCATACAGACATTTCGGTCCCGTCCTCGTCGAAGCCAGCCGGCTCCGGCCTTGACGACCGACTATGTTATGTTAGAACGTTCGTCAATGAAAAATGTTATAGCATAACACATGGTCACCGCTCCCACCTCTACCGCGATCGCATCCGCAAACCGCCGGCACGGGCGCAATCGCCAGCTCGTGCTCGATGCGCTGGAGCGGGCGCAAAAGCCGATGGGAGCCTATGAGCTTCTCGAGCTTCTGCGAGAGGATGGGCTGCGCGCCCCGCTCCAGGTGTACCGGGCCCTCGATCAACTCATCGATGATGGAACTGTCCACAAGATCGAGAGCCTCAGCGCCTACGCGCTATGCACCGGGCTCGATTGCGGCAGTCACGGTCACGCGGCGTTCGCGATTTGCAGGGCCTGCGGGCGGACCAGTGAATTCCACGATGCGGAGCTGGATCGGGTATTGCGGCGGCTAGCCAGGAAAGAGGGCTTTCGCGCAACCGCGACCACCGTGGAACTCTCGGGCCTGTGCGAGAGCTGCGCGAATGGATAAGACGCCGGTTTTCGTGTTGACGGGGTTTCTGGGGGCTGGAAAGTCCACGCTCCTCAATCGCGTTCTCGCAGATCCGGCTTTCGCCCACACCGCCGTCATCATCAACGAATTCGGTGATATCGCGCTCGACCACGACCTCGTGCATGTCGGGAAATCGCAGGTTGCCCGCACCACCGCGGGCTGCCTCTGCTGTACTCCGGGCAGCGATATCCGTGCGACACTGCACGAGCTTCAGACCCTTGTGCAAGCTGGCGAGGTCTCCTTCGACCGTGTCGTCATCGAGACGACCGGCCTTGCCGATCCGGCGCCTCTCGTGAATCAGCTCATGCCGGGCGGGGAAGCGGCCCTTGGTCTGCGCGATCATCTTGTCGCTCGAAATTACGAATTGGCAGGCGTCGTCACGCTCGTCGACATCGTCACCGGCGAACTGTCGATCGAGAACCATTTCGAGGCAACCAAGCAGGTCGCTTTTGCCGACCGCGTCGTGCTGACGAAAACCGATCGCGCGCGCGATCCTGTCTCGGTCCGGGATATCGAACGACTCAAGGGCAGTCTCGCGGCACTCAATTCAGCCGCCAAGATCGACGATGCGCACCAGCTGGGTTTCCATCCGGCTTGTCTCTTCCAGCGGCGGTCCTATGCGCCTGCCTCGCTCGGCGACGATGTGATCGGGTGGCTGGCGCTGGAGGAAGCCATTCGGGGGGATGGCGGTCACGGCCAGGTGGCGGCCGGCGCATCTTCCTCAACGCGCCACGCGGGAAGGATCCGCACATTCGCGATCACCCGCGACCAGCCGATCGGGCGTGAAGCCTTCGGCAAGTTCCTTGGCCTTCTTTCGAAGTCGGGGGGTCCCCGCCTGTTGCGG
This sequence comes from Nitratireductor lacus, assembly GCF_056431025.1. Classification (NCBI taxonomy): domain Bacteria; kingdom Pseudomonadati; phylum Pseudomonadota; class Alphaproteobacteria; order Hyphomicrobiales; family Phyllobacteriaceae; genus Nitratireductor; species Nitratireductor lacus. The sequence continues at coordinate 12,757 of NZ_JBWKMB010000029.1, forward strand.
GTCAAGGGCCTGGTGCAGGACAGGGACGAGCCAGAGCGGCCACGCATCATCCATGTCGTCCAGCACGCCGTCTATCCTCCGGCCGTCCTGGACGCCTGGCCCGGCGAACATCGCCAGACTCGCCTTGTCTTCATCACCGACGGTATCGATCCGGAGCCGGTTCGGCAGCTTTTCGAAGCCGCCCTTGACGGCAAGCCGGTCAAGACGGGGTGGGCACTGAAGAACCTCGCTTCGGCGATCGCGGACACGTTCAGGTCCGGGACTGCCCAACTGACACGTGCCTTGACCGGCTGACCGCGACGAAACATCCAGGAGACGAACATGCCCATCCAACCCGCTGAACAAACGCCTGTCACCGTGCTTACCGGCTATCTCGGCGCCGGCAAGACGACGCTCTTGAACCGCATTCTATCCGAACAGCATGGCAAGAAGTATGCCGTCATCGTCAACGAGTTCGGCGAGGTCGGCATCGACAACGACCTCATCGTCGACGCCGACGAGGAAGTGTTCGAGATGAACAATGGCTGCATCTGCTGCACGGTGCGCGGCGACCTCATTCGTATCATCGAGGGCCTCATGCGCCGCAGGGACCGCTTTGATGCCATTCTGGTGGAGACGACGGGGCTGGCCGATCCGGCGCCCGTGGCCCAAACGTTCTTCGTTGACGATGATGTCCGGCGGAAAACCAAGCTGGATGCCATTGTCACTGTGGTCGATGCCAAGCACCTGCTCGGCGAAATCGATCATGCTCACGAGGCGCAGGAGCAGCTCGCCTTCGCCGACATCGTCATCCTCAACAAGACCGACCTGGTTGCGCCCGAGGAACTGTCCGCCGTCGAGGCTCGCATCCGCAAGATCAATCCGACAGCGACGATCCGGCATTCCACGCGCTGCGACGTGCCCCTCGACCAGGTTCTCAATCGCGGCGCCTTCGATCTCGATCGCGTCCTCGAGATCGAGCCGGATTTCCTCGACGGCGATCACGACCACGATCACGACGACCATGTGACGAGCTTCTCGCTGATGACGGAGAAGCCGCTTGATCCGCAGAAATTTCTGCCGTGGGTGCAGATGATTACCCAGCGCTTCGGCATCGACATCCTGCGCATGAAAGGCATCCTCTCCTTCAAGGACGACGATGATCGCTTCGTCGTCCAGGCCGTCCATATGCTGCTCGAAGGCGACCACCAGAGGCCCTGGAAGAAGGATGAGCCGCGCGTCAGTCGGCTCGTTTTCATCGGCCGCAACCTGCCCAAGGACGTGATCGAGGACGGTTTCATGAAATGCCAGGCGGAGCCTGAATCGGTCACGGCGCTGAACGCGTAGACCGGCCCCGAAGGATTTCGTCCCTTTTTCGAACGGCGGGCTCCGCCAGGCTGGCCGTGCGCGGAGACACGACAATGATGAACCGTCTTGCGAACCCTTTCGCTCCGCGCCGGGCTGTTCCGGAAAAATCCCGGCAGATCAAGGTTTGGGTGCGGGAGCTTTGCAAGCTCGACGACGACGTTGTGGTATCGGTCACCGAACTCGCCTGCCGGGACGATGGCTGCCCCGATATCGAGACCGTCATCGGCATCATGCGTCCTGGCCAGCCGATCGAGATCATCCGCTTCCATAAGCCCATCTCGGAGATCATCGAAGATGACCTCCGGGCACTGCCTTCCTGAATTGCCGAACGCATCCACGGACCCAGCCCTTACCTTCCATCCATCATTCGGGAGCATTCATGCGCATTCTGCTTTTTCTTGCCCTTTCGCTCGGCCTGTTCTCAGGCGCAGGCCAGGCCCTCGCCTAGGGCGATCTGCTCGCCCGCATCGAGAAGGCCGGCATCATCCGCATCGCAATTACGCAGGGCCACGCGCCGTGGGGTTCCCGAAGGACGCGCCGCCGGAGTGGCGCGCCATCAAGACTGGCATCCGAACGCTGCTCGATCGCTGGATGGCCGATGAGCCGCAGGATGACGGCAAACAGCGAATGGCTTTGAACACCGCATTTGCATGGAGAGGACAATCGCATGGCTAAAAAAGGCTTCAAACTCACGCCCGAGCAGACGGCAAGCCGACAAGTCAGGCCGCTGGCTGTAGCCACAGCCAACGCCTGGTGAGTGATGGATGATCCTATGCAGACCGCAACGCCTCCGCCTTCCGCCACACCAAAATCGCGCATGCTTCGAAATGTCCTCTACGGGCTTGGGGGCCATTCTCCTGGCCATCCTGTTGCTCGCCATCGTCATGCCCAGCCAAACATGGAAATTCTGGTATTCGCGGATGTCCATGCCGCGCAAGCCACGACATATCGGTTTGATCTGTTCTCCAACCTGTTGACCCGTACCTTACGTTATACCGTATAGGTGCCTTGCTGACGGACAGTTGCGCTTCGGGAATAGTCGAAGGTCATCATAGACTATGAACCAGACATTCGGATCGGAGACGATTTTGAGCTCTGCGATTTCTCAGGCGCAACGTATCTCGATTTCAAAGATGTTGAGGCAGGCTCTGCTCATATATTCCGACCCCTCTCCAGCAAGGCACGACATGAACTACCGACTGGCCAGCTGGCGCAAATGGCTGCCGGCTCTGGCAGCAGTCTTGTTGCTCTCAAGCGGTCAGGCCATGGCGCAGGACAGTGAGAAAACCCAAACGCAGGATCAGGAGTATCTTTGTCAGGATCCAGGGCCAGATGTTTTTGTGAATGAAAGCAAGCTCGCGGAAAAATACGACTCCAATCATCTGATCTCGTTCCAACTCAGTGAACAGCTCAAATTCAAAATACCGCGCCCGTTCACCTATCCGCGCACATTTTGGTCTCATCTTGGGTGCAACCCGAAGGCGAGGCATTTGGGATTCGTCTTCTGGATGCCGGACCTGCGCGCGCCGGCCGAGGACATGGCCGGGCGGCCGGACTTCCGCTACCAGGAAGAAGGCAGGCCAAAGCCCGACAAGGACGAGTTCCTCGTCATCATTCCAACCGTCGAGGTGATGAATGATCACGACAATAGCAGGTCTGGACGTCTGGCGCCGTCGGTAGGCTTCACAAATTACCTGGCACGCCTCGTTGATAAGCGTCGATACATACTCAAATCAGAACATGCCGGGCTGCTCCATGTCGTTCCAGTGGAGGGTGAGATTAATGGCGACTACTACGTCAATCTTGAGGACGGCCGCGACGAGATCATGATCGATTGCAACTGGCTGTACCAGTGTTTCTTTGACCTCTATCTGAGCGACCACGGCCTGGGCATGCATGGCACCTTCCCGAAGGACGCGCTGCCTGAGTGGCGCGCCATCAAGACCGGCATCCGCACATTGCTGGAGCGCTGGATGGTCGATGAGTAGCACCAACAACGACTCACCTTGAACACCGCTTTTGCATGGAGAGGATAATGAAGACTTTTATACCAATCGTCGCTGCGGCCGCTGTGACCGTGGCCGGATTGACCACGGCGGCGCAGGCAGCGACCGCTACGGGCAATCTGCAGGTCAGGATCACGATCGCCCAGGAATGCCAGATCAATGCCGGCAGCGGCGGCACTGGCGCCGGCGATGCCGTCCTGGACTTCGGCACACACGGCGTGCTCAACACCAATGTTGATGGTCAGACCGCCGTCAGCGGCACCGGATCGATCCAGGTGCAGTGCACAAACGGCACCGCCTATCAAATAGGCCTCGACGCCGGCCTGAATCCGGCGACGCCCGGCGACGTCAACTCACGCCGCATGAAGAATGGGACCGAGTTTGTAAGCTATCAGCTCTATCAGGATTCGGCTCGCACCACCGTATGGGGCAATACCAGCGGCACTGGCGGCAATACGGTCTCTAAGACCGCCGACGGTACCATCCAGAGTGCACAAGTGTTCGGCCGTGTCCCGCCGCAGAACACGCCCACGGCTGGCATGTACACCGACACGGTAGCCATCACGGTCACTTACTGATGCGAAGCACGAGGATGCCATTGATGCGCCGGTTTCTCGCGCTGCTTGCGCTCATCCCTGGGTTGGTCCTGGCGCAAGACGGATGGGCGGCATCCTTGCAGGTGTCGCCTGTCTCCGTCGACCTGACCGCGCCGGCCCAGGCGTCTTCCGTCAATCTCCGCAACAATGGCGACCGACCCGTCAACGTCCAGGTTCGTATCTACAAATGGACGCAGAGCGGCGGCGAGGACCAGCTGGTCCCCGCCACCGATGTGGTCGCGAGCCCGCCGGCGGCCACGCTGCAACCGGGCACCACCTATACCATTCGCGTGGCTCGCACGGCTGCACCGGTCACGAGCGGCGAGGAGAGCTACCGCCTGCTGATCGACGAGCTGCCCGAGGTCAATGTCCGTCGTCCGGCCGACGCCGTCACCCTCGTGCTCCGCTATTCCATCCCCGTGTTCTTCGCCGACCGGTCCGCCGGCGCCGAATTGCGCTGGCAAGTGCGCCGTGACGGCGGTCGCCTCGTAGTGGAGGCGACGAACGCCGGCAGCCGCCACGCAAAGATCGCCAACCTGACGGTCGCCTCCCCTACGGGCAAGGTCAGCTTCGGCGAGGGGTTGAACGGCTATGTGCTGCCGGGCTCGACCCGGCGCTGGATCGCCAGTGCTGGCGCCCAGCGCATCCGGCCGGGAAGCACGGTCACCATTACCGCCAAGGGGGACGACTATGAAGTCAACCAGATGTCGGTTGTCGCAGGCCACTGAGCGGTGCGTCCTTTCTGGCTGCGTGCTCCTCACCCTTGGCATCGCCGGCGCTGTGGCGACGGCCGCGGCACAAAGTACTCCACCGGCCGGGCTCGCTGATGGCAGCCATGACCTGCTGCTCGGCGTCGTCATCAACGGCCGGTCGACCGGTGTGCTCGCGACTTTCAAGCGCCTTCCGGACGGAACGCTTGCGGCTACGCCCGGCGACCTGCAGACCGCTGGTATCAAGCCGCGAGCCGGCAATATCGGCACCGATGGCCTGATCCGGCTCGACAGCCTCGCTGGTGTCAATTGGCGCTACGATGAGCCAGCACAGAGCATCATCTTCATTGCCTCGGATGGCGCGCAGGTCCCGACCACCGTGGATGTCGGCGCCGAGAGTCGGCCGGCGGACCTTTCGGCAGTGCGTTCCGATTTCGGCTTCCTGGCGAACTACGCCCTGTACGGCACGTCCCTGTACGACTGGGACGGTGGCGGGTCCACCAGCACGTTGAGCGGGGCCTTCGACGCCCGACTGCTCACCCCCTTCGGCGTCGGGTCGACCACGGCTCTGGCACGGATCAACGATTTCAGCGATTTCGAGAGTAACAGCAATGGCCTGTTACGCCTCGACAGTGCCTGGCGTTACACCGATCCGGAGAACATGCTGGTCTATCAGGCCGGCGACTCCGTGTCCGGATCGTTGTCCTGGACCTCGTCCTATCGTTTCGGCGGCCTCCAGTTCAAACGCAACTTCGACATCCGGCCCGACCTCGTCACCAGCCCGGTACCGAACCTCAGCGGTACCGCTTCGGTACCCTCGACCCTCGATCTTTACCTCAACAACATCAGGGTGTTCACCGGTGATGTCCCGGCTGGTCCATTTGACTTCACCGGCCTGCCCTTCCTGGGCGGTGGTGGCGATGCCCGCATCGTCATGCGCGATGCGCTCGGCCGTGAGGTGGTCACCGAGCGCGCCTACTTCTTTGCACCGGACATGCTTCGGGCGGGTTATCTGGACTTCTCCACCGAACTCGGCTTCCCCCGCCTCGGATACGGAGACAGCTCGTTCGACTATGACGGCAACTTCGCAGGCTCGGCCAGCATCCGCTACGGCCTCACGAACTGGCTGACACTGGAAGGGCACTTCGAGGCAACGCGCGGCCTCGTCAATGGTGGCGCAGGATTCGTCGCCGGCCTTGGCCCGTACGGGACGATCAGAACCTCCTTCGCCGGCAGCCGGTTCGATGACGACGCGTTCGGGACCGAGACCGGTGGCAAGCTGTCCGCGCTCTACCAGGTCTCGCGCAACGGCTATTCCTTTTATGCCGGCACAGACCGCATGATCGGTGACTACAACGATATCGGCCTAGTCGTCGACCGCCGGCATAATGTCGAGGCCCCGATCTCGGCTCGCGCCCGTGAGGTGGAACGAGTCGGCCTGTCCTTCCCCCTCGGCTTCGATTCTTCCTCTCTCAGCCTCGGCTACTCCCGGATCCGCGGCGCTGGCGATGGAGATTCCGACATTCTCACAGCCTCCTGGTCGCGAACGGTCTTCGACAAGGCCTCGGTCTACGTCACGGGCTACAGTGATTTTAACGATCATGGAAAGCGCGGTATCTTCGCCGGTTTCACTATGCCTCTCGGTGGCAACCTCACAGCATCGGCCGGTGTATCGGGTACCGGTGAGCGGACCAGTTTCGATACCAGCCTGACCAAATCAGCGAGGCTCGAGGAGGGGGCGCTGGGTTGGTCTCTGCGCAACAGCAACGCAAGTGATGGCTCCGGCAGCCGTGCTGCATCCGTGAACTACCGCGCGCCCGCCGCCTATCTCGCCGGCTCGGTCGAGCAGTCGGGCAACATGGCCCGTGTTACCGGCACGGTCGAGGGCGCGGTCGTAGCGGCCGGCGGTGGCGTGTTCCTGGCCAATCGGGTCGAGGATGCCTTCGCCGTGGTCAAGGCCGGGGGCCCGAATGTCGACGTGTCGCTGAACAATCGCCGTGTCGCCACCACCAATGCCGGTGGTCGCGCCTTCGTGCCGTATCTCGAGTCCTATCGGAACAACACCATCTCGATCGACCCCACTAACCTGGAACTTGACCTGCAGCCCGAGGCAACCCAGACGGTCGTCGTTCCGGCCGACCGCTCCGGCGCGGTCGTGGATTTCGGGGTGAAGAAAGTGGAAGCGGCCATCGTCACCCTGACCGGCCCCGGCGGCCAGCCGCTGCCGGTTGGATCGGTGGTCCAGCTCGACGGCTCCGATCAGACCACTGTCGCTGGCTATGACGGCCGCACCTGGCTGACCGGCCTGGGCGCGCGAAATGGCGTCACTGTCACCTTGCCTGAGGCGGCGGGCACCTGCCGCGCTGTCTTCGACTACAAGGCCGCCCCAGGAGCCCAACCCGAGATCGGGCCTGTCCCCTGCCGATGAGAAGGGATAGCCCCCATACGCCCGTCCCTTTCTCATGGCGCCGGTGCATCGGTGCCAGTTGGCGGCCTGCACCCGCTGTGACGGCCGTGAAGGGAGAGAGCCACCAACATAACCATGTCTATTTCGCCGTCGCTTAATGATGATCGCCAGGAAGCCCCGATGACCGCGCCCCTCTGCCTGCTCCTCTTTGCACCCTTTGTCGCACTTGCGATGGTGCTCTCAACTCCCGACGCCAAGGCGCAGACCTGCACCGTCACCAGCATCAGCAATTTCGGGACGACCACGGTGGATATCGTTCCAAATGCGGCCGCGTCAGCAACGGGTGAGGTCAGCTACAACTGCTGGTCCCCTGTGCGCTTCACTGACGTCCGCCTCTGCACCTACATCCGTGTCGCCAACGGAAACCAGATCGGCCCCAGCGACTACGCCTTCTATCAGACGCGCGACACGGACTCCCGTCTTGGCTGGGAGATGAGGGAACAGTTCAACCGCCGCTACGCGCGCGACGGTGGCGGCAGCATTTCGACCGGCGGCATCAAACTGTATGTCGTAGGCGGCGGCTTGAAAAGGAATATCAGCGGCACAAATCGTCTGACCTTGACCTATCTCGACCGGCAGCAGCAAGACCGCGTCCGACCAGGCATCTACACCAACACCTACCAGCTGGTCACCAAGTACCTGTTCAACTCCGGGAACGCGACCTGCGAGGCCGGGCTGACCAATCCCACCGGCACGATCGTAACCGATTTCACTGTCACCTCCGTCGTGCCCAAGAATTGCCAGTTCGAGAATTTCCAGGATATCGACTTCGGGTCCTGGGGCTCGGTCGCGGCCGCGCGGGCAAGCTCGACCGAGGTGCGCGCGTTCGGCAATGTCGGTATCCGCTGTACTTACGAGACACCTTACAGCATCACGATCGACGACGGGCAGAATGCGAGCGGCGGCATCCGGCGCATGAGGAAGAACACCGATCTCCTAGCCTACCAGCTGTTCCAGCCGGGCTGCAGCATCGCTTGGACGGTGCTGTCCCCGCTCGCAGGCATCGGCACCATCGTAAGTGCCATCAACAACCATCAGGTCTGCGGGCAGCTGACCACGCCGATCAGTGTCGCGCCCACCGCCGGGACCTACAGCGATGTCGTCGTCGTTACAGCCACCTTCTGAGGGTGAGAGCGAGCATCTCGCTGGTATCAGCCTGGCGTTCAGTACTCGTTCGACAGCAAAACTCACTCGATCCCAACCCTTTCAAGTCATCAGAAGGAAGCAGATAATGAACAGTGTTCCTCGACTTGTTGTCCGCGTTGTTGCCAGCTACGTCGCGCGCAATCGTGTTTCGAGCAGTGAACTGGCGAATGTGGTCTGCTCCGTTCGCGAGGCGTTCGAGCGATTGAGGCATGAGCCTCCGTCAGAATCGCAGGTGCCTGTTCCGGCCGTCGATATCCGACAATCGGTTACGCCCGATTACATCATCTGCCTCGAGGATGGGAAGCAGTTCAAGTCGCTGCGGCGGCATCTGGGAACACTTGGTCTCACTCCTGACGAATACAGGCAGAAATGGGGCCTTCCGAAACACTACCCGATGGTAGCGCCGAACTACTCATCGAAGCGTTCAGCCTTGGCGAAGGAGGCTGGCCTGGGACGGAACCGCCACAGGGCATCAGTGCGGAAGCGGATGGGCGCTGCTGCCGAGTAGAGCGTCGCGTTACAGGCCTGATGGACGCATCGCATGCAGGAACTCAAGCCCACAGATGCCGGACGTACCGGCCGGCTTTACTCCCTGGCCCAATGAGGCCCTGTCGGCTCGAAGCTAGGCTCAGGACCTGTTAATTTGGTTTGAGATGTGATTCACGGTCTCCGATGAAGGAGGTCGTGATGGGTGATTTGTTTTTGCTGAGCGAGCGCCAGATGGCGCGGATATCGACATATTTCCCGCTCTCGCATGGTGTTCCGCGGGTCAATGACCGGCGGGTGGTGAGCGGCATCGTCTATGTGATCAGGAACGGCCTGCAGTGGAAGGACGCGCCGACGGGATATGGCCCGCACAAGACACTCTACAACCGCTTCATGCGCTGGAGCCGGATGGGGGTGTTCGACCGCATCTTCGCGGCCCTTGCCGGCGAAGGGCCGGAGCCCGAGCGCATCATGATCGACGCCACCCATCTGAAGGCCCACCGGATGCCGTGATAGCCATCCAGATGGCGCGCCACGCACTCGCCGCCGCGACTGTCCTCAAAACGGTAGGCGACCATCGGTGGACTGGTGCCGCCAAAGGGGGTGTCGTCGCGGGCATAGGCCCATAGCCACGCCGTCTGCGTCTTGCCGGTGCCGAGCGCCAGCGTCGGAAGCCTGGTCTCGTCGGCAAAGATGCGTTCGCCCTGCTTGATGCGCTCCAGCACATAGTCAGCCAGGGGCTGCAATTCGAAGCCGACCTTGCCCATCCATTGCGCCATCAGCATGCGGTCGAGTTCGACGCCGTCGCGCGCATAGATCGCTTCCTGACGGTAGAGCGGCAGCCCGTCGGCATATTTGGCGACGGCGATCTGGGCCAGAAGCGCCTCGGTCGGAATGCCGCCCTCGATCAGGTGGGCCGGCGCGGGCGCCTGGATAACACCGTCGTCGTTGCGGAATGGACACCTCGAAAAACCTGGCAATCGAGAACGCATTTTGATTCACTTCGCCTGGTGATTTGCACGGAGGCGTTGGATGCGAGAATCCGACAGGCCTACGCGGCCCGGCGCATGAGCCTGGCGGAAGATGACCTCCTGTTCTTCGCCGTGGATGGCCCGCCAGGACCTGATGCGCCGCTCCAATGTTCGACGGATGCCGCCGCAGCATCTCCTCGAAAATGGCGACAGGACGGATGCCGGGTGCCGGCCGCCTTCAACAACGGAACCACCTCCGCGTCGAAAATACCCGCAAGCGGACCGGGACGTCGCCGACCCCGCGGCGTCTTCTTCTGCGACGGTAATCTCGGATCGTTCTCGATGCGATAGGCCGTGGCGATGTTGATCGACGCCTTCGCTGCCGCGACGGCCGTCGTGCTGGTCTGTCTGAGCTTCATGTAGAGCCTCATCTGGTGATCGGTTACGTGGCAGCCGGGCACTAGGCGATTCCCCCAATCGGAAAAACCACCGGAATACCCGGCCAACCGCGACCACCAGACAAACACGCCCGAAAAGAGCGCGCCGCCGACGGGTTGAAACTCCGGTCGGGGTCGAGTAAGCGCAGAGGATTGCTCCGCGCTTCTCACAGAACCGGACATGCGGGCCACGCATCCGGCTCCTTGGATCGGTATATCAGAGTTCCAGCGATAGCTGGGCCGATGCCAGCGGCGGGTTGAGTTCGTGCCACCGGTCTTTCAGCGACACCATCCGCCCTTTAAACCAGGACGGCGGGTACGCTCTTGTCATGGCCGGTCGGTTCGACTTCACCCATGCCCGTTTGCCGCAGTACGCGCAATTGCCGGCCGCCTTGCGGCTGACGCCTTTACCAACAAGGTGACGGAACAGGAAGCGATCCCGCTTCCTGTGACGAACAATGATCGCCCTGACCCGGCGGCGAACATGGGCGTCGATGACGCGCAGTCCTTCGACGGCTTCCGGCGTACAGAGCCGGAAGTGCGTCATCCAGCCGTTCAAGTATCGGCTGATGCCCGCCAGGCACGCTGCGATGGATCGCCCCCAGTTCGGCGGCGTCCTCGCCCGTATGGTGGCCTTCAGTCGTCGCTCCGCCTTTCGAGAGGGGAACACGGCGACGTGACTATCGCCCTGGCTCTCCTTCGTACAGCGGAAGCTGAAGCCCAGGAAGACGACCTCCTCGGGTTTGCGGACGCCGCTCTTCGCCTCGTTCACCTGGAGCTGCATGCGCTTTTCCAGGAAAGTCCGGAGCGAAGCCATGATCCGCTGCCCGGCGCGTTCGCTGCGCACGAAGACAATACAGTCGTCTGCATACCGCACGAACCGCAGGCCCCGCCGTGCCAACTCCCGATCCAGTTCGTCCAGGACGATATTGGAAAGGCATGGAGAAAGCGGGCCCCCTTGGGGTGTTCCCTCCCGGACGGCGACCGTCGTTCCGTCCGGCATCACCACTGGCGCTGTCAGCATCAGGCGTATGAGGCGGATGACCCGCTCGTCCGTCACGCGCTGTGCGATCCGGGCGAGAAGGCGTTGATGATGAACATGGTCAAAAAATTTGGCCAAATCCACATCAACAACCGTCTGGTATCCGTCCTTCAGGTATCCTTCCGCTTCGGCGATAGCGGTGTGAGCGCCACGGTTTCGCAAGAAGATGCGCCGCAGGGAAATGGTGGACTTTTTTGCGAAGTGCCCGCCGACCGTAATCGCGATCGAGGCCTGCGGTGCTTCGCATCATTGGGCACGATTGCTGACGGGGCTCGGCCATGAGGTAAAGCTGATCGCGCCACAGCTGGTAAAGCCCTACGTCAAGCGCGGCAAGAATGATGCAGCCGATGCTGAAGCGCTATGCGAGGCGATGAGCCGCCCGACGATGCGGTTCATTCCGGTGAAGAGTGCCGATCAGCAAGCTGCGCTGATGCTGGTGGGTATGCGCGAGCGCGCGGTCGCCGCACAGACGCAGCTTGCGAATACGATCCAGGCTATGCAGCCGAGTTCGGGCTGACCGCGGCCGAAGGCCTGTCTCATATTCCGCTCCTCCTGGAACGCATCATGATTGATGAAACCATTCCGGCCTTGGCGCGCGATCTGTTCGCATCTCTGGCTGAGGAGTTTGCACAGTTGGGAGAGCGCCTGAAGGAAGTGGAGGCAAAGCTGATGGCCTGGTATCGCAGCAATGAATGTTGCCGCCGTCTTGCACAGATCCCCGGTGTCGGACCGATCGGTGCGGTTTTGCTGGTGATGAAAGCGCCAGCACCGGAGCAGTTTGCATCCGGAAGACAGTTTGCCGCCTGGATGGGCCTGACGCCCAGGGATCATTCGACAGCCGGCAAGGTCAGGCTCGGTATCATTACCAGGGCCGGCGATGAGGCCTTGCGCAAAACACTCGTCGTGGGTGCGACTTCGTTGCTTCGACAGGTGAGAGCGGGCAGAGGCAGGAACGCTTCGCCCTGGCTCATCGAGCTGCTCAAACGCAAGCCACCCAAGCTCGTGGCTGTCGCGCTGGCCAACAAGATTGCCAGGATCGCCTGGAAAATGATGGTGACGGGTGAGGCTTATAAAGGCAATGCTGCACGACCGGCTCTGGCCAGCGCAGCTTGAAGAGATCAGCCAGTCACGGTGAGCAGAACAGGGACGCTACCGTGCTGAGCTGATGCGTGAACTTGCAGGAAACGAGCAGATGGTGTGATCGATCGATCCGAGACGCGGGACACTCCGTAGGACCCAATGGCCCAATGTGGTCGATGCATTGTTTGGAACCCACGTCGCGGAATCCATCTTGGCCAGCGTTCATGTGCGAACGCACCAACAGGCCGGACATATGAACGCAAGCGATCCGATCAAAACTATCAAACAGTTCTTGCAAGGTGGGGGCCGTCCACATATGCACCGCCGCTCTCATGTATCGTCAGATGAGAGTCGATTGCAGAAGAGCATTTGCCAATTTCGCCTGTCGGGAGTATGATTTCCGTATGCGATATCGCTGATGATCGCAGCGATTTTTGCATGTGGATAGGCCCGACGCTTCGGCGTCGGGCCGCTTTCATTTCGGGCGACCACCAAATCTTGAGATTTTGAAGGAAGCGAGGGTTTCTGGATTGGATGCCAGCGCGCCGATCGTCACCTTGTCCAGCTCAGCGTGCATCGCGATTTTTGCGCGATCCATGGCATATCGGTAGCTGCAATTGGGGTATGGAATGTCGCCGGACGGATCAGGATCCATCCAGGCCACAAGAGCGGTATCGCCTTCCAGAACGCGGATGACACGCCCAAGCGATATCTGGTTGGGATCGTTCTGCAGGCGGTAGCCGCCGCCACGACCGGCGTAGGAGACGACCACGCCGTTATCGATAAGCGGACGGAAGGGACCGCGAAATGCAGTGCGCTTCACGCCGAAATGCTTTGCCAACTCGGCAAAGGTGACGATCTCGTCATTCTTTACCGCCATATAAACGAGCGCTTTGATGCTCAGATCTGTCGAGGCCAGAAGCCGCATGCATGTTCCCGGGTTTTTGCGCGGTCATACGGGATTCAGCGTGCTGAGTCCAAATTTAAGATCGCGCGTATCACTCGACTGGTAGCCGAGAGCAAGGGCTTCGTCTTGAAGTAGCCTGCCTCTGGCGGCTATTTCAAGGGGTAAATTATGCTGACTGTCGTGCCGACATCCGGTGTCGATTCCAGATGAAGCCGCCCGCCCATGGCCTTTAGGATGGCCGCACAACTGGACAGGCCGAGGCCGACATGATTTCCCCCACGCGTCGAGAAAAACAGCGTTGTGGCGGCGGCCAGAACTGCCGAGCACATACCCGTCCCGTTGTCGGAAACCACAAGGACAAGCCGGCGCCGCAAGAGAAAACCGCGCGAAACGCGCGCCCTGATCGTGATTTTCGGGTTGTCTCGCGACGCCACCGCTTTCTTCGCATTGACGACCAGCTCGTCGATGAGAACGTGAAACTCGGAGGCCGGCACGAGGACCGCCAAGGCGCCGTCGTCAGCTTCATAGTGGATGAAGCTGTCGTGCGCACGAATTATGGTGTCGAGTACGGAGGCAAGCGGTTCCGGGCGTCTGTCGGCGTATGAAGACGGATTGGAACCTGCATAGGCGATGCGCACGAGCTCTTCATTGGTTGCAATCAGCTCTTGTACGGATTGCTGCGCCAGCTTCACGGCTGTCTGGTCGAGCGCCGCGTCGTCGGAAAGCCGGTTCAGGATGAGCCGTAAAGGCGCTATCCGTGAGCGTGTGATGTGGCCGAACAGCGCGGAGAAGGAGCGCAGGTGTTCGTCCTCACGCTGCGCAATCAGCGAGCGGTGATGGACGAAGATAAAAATGATGGCAACGACTGCCAGAGCAAGAGCGAACTGATATCGCAACAGTTGCGCACCGGCCCCAACAATCGCATCGTTGCTCAGTGACTTGCTGTGCGAGACGGCCGTGCCGGAGACCGCTAACGCATCCTTGCGAATGCTCAAAGCGCTCTCAAGCGCCTTACCGTAACGGCCAGCCTCGATCGCCGGCAGAAGATCATTCCCAATGATCTCTTCCATACTTCTCAAACGGTCGAGATCATGCGGAAAAAGGAATGTCGGTGTGTAGTTCAATTCAAGCAAGGTGCGGATATTGAACGCGAGGACATCAACCTCAGGGTAGAGACGGTCGTTCACCTCTCCTGTAGCGATGGTGTATTCCAGGTAGCCGATCACAATCGCCGTTTTCTCGCGGATTTGTGATGCGCGCCACTGCACCTCAAATGCCTGTTGTAGGATCTCGGTGCCGCGTTCGCGATACTGATCGGTTCGGTAGAATGAGAAGGCGCTAACTGCGAGGGCAGCCGCCAGAAGGGTGTAAAGCGTGACGCCTCGCCAGTATCGAAAGAATTTCTTCATGGGGCTGGCCGGAGCGCGACGACGAACCATACCCAAATGGAGTTTCGCGCCGGCACATAGAATTCCGGCAGTTCGTCAATCGGCCATACAATGAAGAAGGGGCCGGCATCTTGCATGGGCAGCGGCGTGAATTCCTGCCCCTCGGAACACCTCTGTTTCGCCCGGTCCTCCGGTGTGCAGGCGCGCTCGATTGCGAGGATCGGTTTATAATCCTCGATCTCCTGCATCCTGATCTGTGTGACGAAATCGTTGAAGGCAAACACTTCGACGCGCTGACTATCGTCAAGCCCCCACTTCGCAAGTATGTCCTTGAGATAGGGGCCACGGTAGCGGATCGGTTTTCCATCCGACCACGGAGTAGCTGTCTCACGCTGATGCATGACGAAGTCCTGCTTCAGCTTTTCGATCGTATAGGTCGCGGTCGGCACGCCAGGTCGGCTTTCAATCGCGAGTATGTTTGGATCCTCATAGCCTTCGGCGGCAATCGCATGGGCCAGGAGCAAAAGGACAATGGTCGCCACTACGGCACCGATGCCGGTCCAATCGAACACCGTCTTCATCTCACAGCTCCTTCGGCAATGTGAGACCGTTTTTCAGGAGTTTCGCCCGCATCCGCTTGTAGCGCTTTTGCACCGACTCGGCGTACACGCCGTCGCGATCGGCAAGCATGTCATAGATATCTTTTCTCTTGGTTCCTTTCGGTCGATTGAGCATGTAGTCGAGGATTTCCTGCTCACTGGGATCAAGCTCCGAATAGCGGAAATGCGGGCCACACTTGATCACCGATGAAAGACGCATGGAAAAATCGTCTTCCGAAATCTCTTGTAGGATGTCGCCCAGGGCGTGCCGATCGAGTCCGGTCTTGGCGACATAGGCAGCAGCACCCCGATCCCTGCATTCATAGGCTTCTTCGGCCGAGTCGAAGCCGGTCAGAACGATATGGATGGCATCCGGGCTTGCGGAGACGACCGTCTCCAAAACGGTCATGCGGTCCTCGAAAGAGTGAACGTTGAAGCCGGGCAAATGCAGGTCGGTTATGACAATATCGAATTCGCTGGCCTGCAAAAGGCCATGGGCCTGCTCCAATGTAAGGGCGCCCTGAATTAAGCAGGTGCCCATTCGAGCAAACGCCGCTTCCAGCTCCTTTACCAGGGCATCAAGCATCAAGTTCTGATCTTCGATGACCAGAACACGGCACATGACGCTTTGCGGAACATTCATTGCGAACTGCTCTCCGATCTATCCGCGCCCCCCGCAGCAGACCGAAAAATGGGACATCGATGTCCCTGTGACGGTCGCTGCTTATCGTGTAACGCTTGCTCTGTCTAGTTGCGTGCCAATTTCCCAATCGCACGCGCAATGCTAGAAAACGAGCATATTATATGATCGTTTTCAAGGTTGATGGTGGGGGCTGTTTTGGGGCTGTTAAAGAAAAACGGCTTCCCGATTGCGCTTGACCAAACAAGCGCTATATTCAAATTCTTCCTGCATATTCCGCATGATAGTCGTTGTCATCCCTACCGGATCGTGCGATTCGGAGCAAGCAGCTCTTAGGGGACCACGCGAATATGGGTTGTGGCGTTTTCGTATAAATGCGCACTTGTGATGTGCGCTTTTATAAATATGATGCCGAACGAAAGGAGACCGACGATGCGCATAAAGAATGCAGGAATGCTCACGGTCCTGGTGGCCGGCGCAGCGATGGCGACGTTGGCCGCACCAGACAGCGCAAGGGCAGACAATTGGGCATGCGAGGTAGCCCTTTGCATTTCGAACCCGGCAGGCCCGATGGCCGTTTCAGAATGCGTTCCCCCAATCACCAAGCTATACCGCCATCTTGAACGCGGCGGCTCGTTCCCGCTCTGCAAATCGGCCGACGGCTACGTGAACTTCACGCGGTACGGCTTCGAATGGCAGGAAGAGTGTCCCGAGGGAACCGAGACGGTCTACCGCCGCGACTACGATGCCAGCGATCGGGGGCGTCGCTGGCGGTACTGTCAGAAGTTTGTGCCCATCAAAACAGGCGACCTGTCGGGCCGGATCGTCCACTACAGAGACAACAGCAACGACAACAATCGTGAAATCCGCATCATCGACGGCGAACGTGTCTACGGCGAGGTCGTCTCTACGCGTGCACCGCTTCGAGAAAAGCCCCGCTACCTTGAGTACGTCGTCAATGGCGACGCGCGCCGGATCTGGTGGTGACCCATGGATCCGCTTTCCGTACTCGCGCTCGCCACACAATGCGTCACGGCCGCGCCGGCACCGGTCGTCGCGGCCATCGCACTGGTTGAGACGGACGGCGCCCCCTATGCAGTCACGATTGCAGGCGAACGAACCGTCCCGGACAGCCTGGACGCCGCCGTCCAGACAGTCGCGATGGCGCTGACGAATGGATCTTCGATCAAGATCGGCATTGCCGGCGTCCCCGTGTCTGCATTCGATGACCGGGACGTTTCCTACACGCAAGGCTTCTCCCCCTGCCACAATCTTTCCGTCGCCGGTGAGCTCCTAGGCGAAAGCTGGCAACGCTTCGGGGGCATGGACGAACACTGGCGTCTTGCCGTTCTCGAGTACGGAACAGGACAGGCCGGCACCGAAGGCGCATTCGCGGAACAATTCGATGCCGCCATGGCCGATGTGCGTGCGGTCGCCGGCAAGCTCCCCTCCCGATTGGCCGCCGCTGACACAGCGCAGCCGTCGTCAGCTCGCCCACGAGCTGAGCCGGCCGCGCGCGCCGAAAAAACCACGGCCCACAACAGTGTGGGTTGGGACGTATTCAGCCGCGATCGGTCCCGATCGCTTCTGATCTATTCCAAGTAAGGAGATTGCACATGAATTCTTGGGCGCTGCGCAACGTCCTTCCGCTCGCGCTTCTGGCTGTCGTGTTTTCCGTGCTCCTGGTCGAGCCGGCCGCAGCTCAAAGCCTGGGGGGCGCTGAGAACATCCTTCAAAACATCGTCGATGCGCTGACGGGCAACATAGCGCGTCTCATAGCGATCATCGCGGCCATCATCATCGGTTTCGCCTTCCTGTTTGGCTACGTGGATCTCCGCGTCGTCGGCTATTTCGTGGTCGGCTGCATCATCGTCTTCGGCGCGGCCGAGCTGGTTGACATGTTGGCGAGCGGATAGCGATGGCAGACCACGGCGAAAAGCTGAACGAGGACATCCTGTTCCTCGCGTGCACGCGACCGGCGATGATGGGCGGCGTGACGATCGAAGCTTGGTTCGTCATAGGTCTCGGAACGCTGATGATCTTTCTGATCGGCGGGAGCATCTTCTACCTGCTGTGTGGCGGCTTCGTTTATGCGGCATGTCGCCTGGCCTCCAAGCACGATCCCAATCAGTTCGGCCTCATCGCCGCATGGCTGTTCACCAAAGTTCGTTGCCGCACGCGCTCCTATTGGGGTGCCTCGACCGCAAGCCCGCTGCGCGTACGTGAACCGCGCAGCGGGCGCGAAATGGAGAAGCTGGGGGCATAATGAAACTCAACACAAGAGCACGCTCGATCAGCCGAGAGCCGTTGGTATCTGACATGCTGCCCTACGTGCGGCATATCTCAGATACCATTATCGGTATGCGCGGTGGTCGCATGCTCTGCGTCCTGGAGCTCGAGGGCGCCTCTTTCGAAACGGCCGATACGGACGATCTGAACGCGCTCCACACCAAGCTCAATCTCATCTGGCGCTCCAACAACGACGAGCGCCTGGCTCTTTGGGCGCACACGATCAGAACCCGGGACCGGAACTATCCGGAAGGCACATTCCGTTCCGATTTCGCCCACGATCTGGACAAGAAGTACCGCGCCAAGATCACAGGTGAGAAGCTCTTTCGAAACCGGCTGTTTCTGTCGCTCGTGTGGGTCCCTGCGCGCGACAAGGACGGAATGCGTACTCTCGGAGCACGCTTACGGCAGGCACAAAAGATGGGGACCGAGCTGGATCGGCGCTCATTTCATGATTTTGAGGGCGTTATCCAGAACATTGTAGCCGGCCTTTCCCGCTACGAAGCGCGCGTGTTGGGTCTCTACGACTACAACGGTCTAGTCTATTCCGAACCCATGGAGTTTCTGAACGCCGTAGGAACTCTGTCGTTCGATCGGATGCCTCTCGTGGATGGGCCGATCTCCGGCGCCGTAATGACCGAACGGCCATTGTTCGGCCGCGAAGTCATCGAATTGCGCGGCGCTGGTGCGTCTCGCTTTGCGAGCATGCTCGGGGTGAAGGAATATCCGGCATCGACCAAACCGGGCATGATGAATGACCTTCTTCGCGCACCGTTCGAGTGTGTCTTGTCGCAGAGCTTCGGCATGCTGTCGAAAACCGACGGCCGCTCAATCCTGTCGCGCAAGCAAAACCAGATGGAGTCGGTTGGGGACCGCGCGGTATCTCAGATCGATGATCTGGATGCCGCGGTAGACGATCTGGAAAGCAACCGCTTCGTGATGGGCCGTCACCATTTGAGCCTGATGGTGATGGCGTCAACCACCGACGAGCTCATGGACAAGACGGCCTACGCCCGCCGCATCATGTCGGATTGCGGTATCGTTAGCGCGCGTGAGGACCTGGCTCTTGAATCGCAATATTGGGGCCAGTGGCCGGGGAACTTCGAATATAGGCCGCGCTCCGGGCATATCAGCTCATTAAATTTCGCCGCCCTGGCGCCGTTTCATTCCTATCCGAAGGGCAAACCAACCTGCGAATGGGGACCGTCGGTCGCGCTTCTCAAGACGGCCTCGGGCTGCGCGTTCCACTTCAATTTCCACTATGGCGATCTCGGCAACACGTTCATTTGCGGACCCTCCGGGTCCGGCAAAACCGTGGTGCAAAATTTCATGCTTGCACAACTCCAGAAGCATGACGCAACCATGGTGTTCTTCGACAAGGATCGCGGCGCTGAAATTTTCGTGCGCGCTGCCGGCGGCATATATCTCACACTTCGCAACGGCGAGCCCACAGGCTGTGCGCCTTTGAAGGCGCTCGATCTGGAAGACGACAGCGAGCGCGCTTTCGCCATTCAATGGGTCACGAAGCTCGTTGAGCGGCAGGACATGCCGATGTCTGTGACGGATCAGCGCCAGATAGAGCGTGGCATCGATCAGATGCGCAGACTTCCCCGGGAGCAGCGTACGCTTAGCTCCCTTCGGGCGTTTTTTAGCCAACGCGATCCGGAGGGCATCGGAGCGCGCCTCGAGCGCTGGATCAGTGGCAGCGTCAACGGTTGGGCCTTCGACAATGAAGACGACCAGCTCGCCCTCGATGCGAAGTTCCTGGGATTCGACATGACGGAATTCCTCGACAATGCGGAAATCCGCACACCGCTCATGATGTACCTGTTCTACCGAATCGAAAAGCTGATCGACGGCCGGCGCATCGTCATCGACATTGACGAGTTCTGGAAGGCCCTCGGCGACGAAGCGTTCCGCGGCCTGGCGCAGAACAAGCTCAAGACGATCCGGAAACAAAACGGCTTGATGGTCTTCGGTACGCAGTCGCCGCGCGACGCGATTCAGTCTGAAATCGGCTACACGATCATCGAGCAATGCCCGACGCAGATCTTCATGCCGAACGAGCGTGGCTCGCGGAAGGACTACGTTGACGGCTTCGGCCTCTCGGAACGCGAATTTCAGCTCATCAAGTCGGAATTGTCGCTGGAAAGCCGGCAATTCCTGGTCAAGCAGGGCCATAACTCGGTCGTCGTGGAGCTGTCCCTGGACGGCTTTGACGACGAACTGACCATTCTGTCCGGTCGTGAACCGACGGTCCAGAAGCTCGATCGCATACGCGCCCAGGTGGGCGACGATCCCGCCGCCTGGATGCCGCTTCTGCTTTCCAAAGAGCCCTACCACCAAGAAGCCGCCGAGTGAAAGGAGCACGATCATGAAAGTCGCTCGATCCATCATACTGGCCGGAAGCCTGGCACTAGGCACGGGTGTGAGCGGTGCCCACGCGCAGGGCATCCCCGTCATCGACACCACCGCGATCGCCAAACAGATCCAGCAAATCGGAGAGATGCAAAAGCAGCTCGAAGAGGCGAAGCGCATCTACAATCAGGCGAAGGAGCTGCACGACTCCTTCAATCGGATCACCGACGCAAAGGACATTGCCGGGCTCCTGAACGATCAGCAGTTCCAGCAATATTTGCCGCAGGAATATGGTCAGTACGCGGGCGCTGTGAACGACCTGATCGAGGGCAACATCGACGGGTTTGCCCAGAAATACGACTACTACAGCCGTGAGGGCAATTCCGCGGCCAACGACTTCTATCATCAGGAGCTACAACGTCAGAAGGGCGAGACGTACCAGGATATGGCCGTGGGAGAAGCGGTCTACGACACCGCCTCCCAGCGAAGGGACGCCCTGAACGAGCTCAAAGAGGAAATTGGCAAGGCGGAAACGCCCAAGCAGGTTATAGACCTCCAGGCACGCATCCAGGCCGAAAGCGCGCTTCTGCAGAACGAGATACTGCGCATGCGCGGGCTCGCTATGATCCAAGAAGCCCGCGATCGCGTCGACCGCCAGCGCGGCGAAGAAGCCCGAATGAAATTCATCGATGAAGCTCAGGCCGATCTTCAGGGGGATTCGTAATGCAGTATCGCATGCCCTTGATCGTTCTTTTCGCTTTCGCAGCACTTTCCGCATGTGATGGCAAGGAGGACACCACGTCGGTCGTCCATGACGTTCAGTATTTCCTCGATCACCCTGATGAGCGGAAGTCGACACTTGAAGTCTGCCACAACAACCCTGGGCAGTTGAGAGATGATGCGAACTGTAAGAACGCGTCAGCCGCGGAGCGTGAAGCCTTTATCGATGAAGCGAAAAAAGCTCTACAGAACAACGACTAGGTGAGAAAATGGGTATCGCCGCAGATTTCGTTAACGAGTTTGTAGAGCCGCTCGACAGCTTCATCACGAACGGTGTCTCCGAGCTTGCTGCTGCGATCAAAGGTCCATTGATCGCGGGGGCAACGCTCTACATCGTCATCTTCGGCATACTCATTGTTCTCGGCTACGTCCGCGCTCCTATTTCCGATTTCATCGTGAATGTCTTCAAGATCACCATTCTGGTGGCGCTTTGTACAAACGTCGATACCTATACGACCTATGTGAAGGATTTCTTCTTCACCGATCTGCCCGACGGAATAAGTTCTGCTCTCGGCCAGGTACCAGGAAGCGACACATCCGCTTCCGAAGTCTCGAGTGGGGCGGTTTTCGATACGGTCATCAATCAACTTATCGATCTAATTTATGACATTTATCGCCAGTGGTCTTGGGACAATTGGTTTCCCTTGCTCGTCGCCGGGCTGTTGGGGCTGGGGTTAATTCCCATAGCCGCCCTTCTCGCCGTTGTTCTGTTGGCGAAGGTCGGTCTGACGCTCCTTCTAGTTCTCGGCCCCATCTTCATCGCTCTCTATCTTTTCAACGCCACGTCTTCATTCACATCATCATGGATTAGTGGCCTCGTGACGTTCGTTGCACTCCAGGTTCTCGCAATCGCATTCATAGCGCTGCTCACAAGCATCATGAGTAATTTCCTCTCGGATGCTCAGAATATGGACGGCGTTCAGCAGATAAACGCTGCTCTCCGGCTCATAGCGCTATTCGTTATCGCGATGATCCTAGCGGTGTTGTTGCCTCAGATAGCGGCTCAGCTCGCCGGTGGAGGCATTCGGGCTGGTGGCGGCTTGCTACACCAAGGTGTTTCTGGCGTCCGCAGACTGGCGGGCGGTGCCGGGCGGGCCGCTGGGCGTCAAGCCATGGCCGGAATGCGATGGGGCTACAACAAAGTCGCCAACCGCTCAGGCGGCAGCATCACACAGGGGTAAGGCATGCTGAAATTCACCGGTGCGCTGTCAATGGCAGCGCTGATGACTCTCTCTTTGTCCGCCTGCGCCTCAATCGAGACGCGCGGTCTTCCGAAATGCACCGGCCATGATCGCCGGCCGCTGAATGCCGATCTATGGGAATGGCAAGATACGAAGCCTGTCGGACCGACAAAATCAGGCAATCAGAAGCTGTCCTTGGGATATGCGCCCTCTCAGCGTCCTACATCGGCCGGCCTCAACGCAATCAACAACATGGCTTCGGCCGATCAGCCGCAATGGAACATAGCGGCGTCCGAATCGGCGTGCGGATAAGGGGGGAACTGTATGGTCGAGCCTGAAAGCCTGAAAGAATATTTCGAACGCGCGCGTCGATGGGAGCACGACGAGCTGCGCGCTGCGATACGCTCGAAGCGATTGGCCTGGACGGTGGCTGCCGTCGCCAGCGTCGGAATGATCGTTTCTGTTGGTGCTGTCGCCGCCCTGGCTCCTCTTAAGAGCGTCGAGCCTTTCATCGTTCGCGTCGATAATTCTACCGGCATCGTCGATACCGTTGCCTCGCTTCGCGACGCACCCGTCACCGCGGACGAAGCCATGACGCGGTATTTTCTCGCCAAATATGTTCGCGCTCGAGAAAGCTATTCGCGCGACACGGTGGAGCGCAACTACGACATCGTTTCAACCATGTCCACGGGTCCAGTCCAGACATCCTATGCGCGTTGGATCTCCGGCAACAATCCCGACTCCCCGCAGAACATCTACGGCAATCAGGGCACAGTAACCGTCACAATCAAAGCGATCCAGCTCATCAGCCCGGGCCTGGCCTCCGTCCGTTATATGCAGACGGCGCACTATGAGGAAAGCACCTCCACGAAACACTGGATCGCAACGGTTGCCTATGAGCTCGTGCCCGATGCCGAGCTGACAATCCAACAACGCCTCATCAATCCGCTGGCCTTTGCCGTCACCGAATACCGCAGCGATCCGGAGGTCATCGAATGACGTTTCCTCGAATCTCCGTCATCGCCTGTGCGGCGGCCCTTCTGGCGTCACCCGTCAATGCCCTGGACACACCGTCAGGCATGTCTAGCGACAAGAGAATTCGAACGGTAAGCTATACGGCGAATGACGTGGTCAAAGTGGTTGGCCGCTACCGCGCGAGCACGCAAATCGAGTTCGCGCCAACGGAAGAAATCGTGCACGTGGCGATCGGTGACAGCGTGTCGTGGGAGGTCGCCCCGGCCAAGAACATCCTATTTCTCAAGCCAAGAGAGAAAAATCCTCCGACGAACTTGCAGGTCGTCACCGTACGCGGAAATGGCGAACGTCGCGTCTACCAGTTCGAATTGCAAGCATCGGAAGGGGCAGTGACACGCGACGATGCCTATTTCGTCGTACGGTTTCGCTATCCGGCCGACGAGGCGGAGCGCCGACGACGAGAGGCGGCAGCAAGACAGGCGGCTGCAGAGCGGAAATGGGCCGACAAGGCCCTTTCAATGCACCAATCGCACGCGGCTCGCAATTATCGCTACTCGGCGCAGGGCTCTCGCGCCCTGCAGCCGGACATGATCTTCGATGACGGCAAAGTGACCACGATGACATTTGCCGGCAATCGCGAGATCCCGGCCATCTACATGGTCCAAAGCGACGGCGAGGAAACCCTGATCCCCTGGGACGCGCGCAAGAGCGGCGAGGTTGTCGTCATTCATGGAACGGCCCGCGAGTTCCGTCTTCGCAGGGGCGGCGACGTCCTTTGCATTTTCAACGAGGCTTACAATCCGGTCGGGGTCAATCCCGGCACGGGCACAACATCGCCCTCGGTCGAGCGTGTTGTCGAACCCGAACCGCGTGGGAGTGAGAGATGAGCGATACCAACAATCGCGATGAGGAAGCGCAGGTCGAAGGCGAACGTGGCGCCGGCATCACGTCGATCGCTGATGACAACAGTCGCGGCACGAAAATATTCCGGATTGCCGCCGTCATCCTGATCTCTGTCGTCGGAATCGGATTCCTGTACCTCACATGGGAGACCGACGAACCCACGCGTGAAGAAGATCGGCGCACTTCGATATCACCAGCCGTCCCGTTCACGCCGGCAACCTTGCCGCGGCCGCCGGAACCTGAGCAGACGGCACCTCCGCAGCAGCAAGAAGCGCCCCGCTTCACCGAAACGGAAGAGCCGCCACCGCAGAACGACATGCTGGAAGCCTCCATGCGGGCGCCCGTGATCGCGTTCAGCGCCAACGTCAACCGTAGCCGCGAACAGCCGGCAACCGGGCCTGGTTCCACACCGGAAGACTTCTCCTTTGATCTTCCGCCCGGCCTGACGGGCCAACAACAGCAACAAAAGCATCTTCGAGACAAACTGCAAGCGACGAAGCTCGAAGGTGTTCGCGCATCAGTCTTGCCGGATCTTCACATGGTCGTACCACAGGGGACCACCATTCCCTGTGTCCTTCAAACAGCCGTTTCATCCGATCAGCCAGGCTTTGTGAGCTGCGTCGTTCAACGTGACGTGCTGTCGGCCTCCGGTCGGGTCGTTCTCATGGAAAAGGGCACGACCGTTGTGGGTGAGTACAACGGAGGTCTCCGTCGCGGTCAGAAGCGCATCTTCGTGCTCTGGAACCGCGCTAGAACACCGCGCGGCGTAATCATCGATCTGGCCTCACCGGCCACTGACGGTCTCGGCCGGGCTGGTTTTGACGGCAAAATCGATACCCATTTTTGGGAGCGGTTTGGCGGCGCAATCCTTATGTCAATCGTCTCCGACGCCACGAAATATGCGTTCGACCAGCTCACCGACACGCGGGAAATCGAAACGCGTGAAACAGAGAGCGCCGCCGGAAGCGCGGCCGCGATCGCTCTTGAGAACAGCATCAACATCCCCCCTACCCTCTACAAAAATCAGGGGGAGCTGGTTTCGATCTTCGTTGCCCGCGATCTCGATTTTTCGAACGTTTATGATCTGCGTGTCACCGAAGGACGCAACAAGATCTATGACCGTACCGTGACCGGCGACATGCGCGCTGCACCGGCACAGATTATCTCGAAATAGGGGCATGTCATGGTCGATGACATCGCCCTTCGGACCTACCTCGAGCCCATCACCAGGTTCCTCAAGGAACCTGGTCTCACAGAAGTCTGCATCAACAAACCCCACGAAGTTTGGTGCGAAGGGCGCGACGGTTGGCAGCGACATGACGTATCGGATGACAAACTGAGTTATTCCGGCCTGGACGGCCTTGCCTCGCTCGCTGCCTCCTACACGCGTCAGGACATACGGTCTGAATGGCCGATTCTGTCGACCACGCTCCCCGATGGAGAGCGTTGCCAGATTGTCATCCCGCCAGCCGTGCCCGAAGGCACGATTTCCGTGACCATCCGCAAACCGTCGGATGTAACGATGAGTCTGGCGGACTTCGAAAAGGCCGGCTTGTTCGATCATGTCGTCATCGAGACTGGCCAGCTCAGCGAAATCGATAGTGAGCTGCTACAGCTTCGCTCGGCCCGCGAGTGGATCCGGTTCTTTGATCTGGCCGTGAAGGCAAAGAAAAACATCATCATTTCCGGTGCAACGGGCTCCGGCAAAACCACTTTCTCGAAGGGTCTTATCGAACGGATTCCACACCATGAACGTATCCTCACCATTGAGGACGCGCTTGAGCTCGAGGTGCCGCAGCCGAACCATGTCCGCTTGCTCTACTCGAAGGATGGTCAAGGACTGTCGAAGGTGGAACCAAAGCAACTCCTGGAGAGCTGCCTTCGTATGCGTCCCGATCGCATCTTACTCCAGGAGCTGCGCGACGGGACGGCCTTTTTCTATCTGCGTAACGCCAATTCGGGCCACCCGGGCTCGATCACGACCGTCCACGCGGATAGCGCTGCCCTCGCCTTCGAACAGCTCACCTTGCTCGTGAAGGAATCGGAAGGCGGCGCACAAATCGATCGCGCAGACATCCGCGCGCTGTTGTTCATGCTGATCGATATCGTCGTCCAGATGAAGGTGATGCCTGACGGCTCAAGACGCATCACGGAAGTCTACTTCGACCCCGAAAAGCAGCTCAAGCAAGGGGTCTGATACCGACCGCGAGGGAAGCATGTCAAATCACGTGAAGTTTGCGCTTTGGGGACTGGCGATCGTTATGATGACCATCATCGTTGTCATTTCCGCCTCCAATCTTGCGCTCGTACTGAACGGAACGCATGACGGCCGGCTTCACCTCTTTGCCATATTCGACATGGTGACGAGCCCCAATGAGCATTCCTCAAGTGCGGCGCGTCTCTCTCTCATGCTGACAGGCGCGGTCGGTATGCTCGGTGCGGCCGCTATCTGGAGAGCCCGCAACCACATGCCTCTCCACGGTGCCGCCAGGTGGGCGAACGAGCGCGAAATCAAGAAAGCGGGCTTGCGTGACAAGCGTGGTATCGTGGTTGGAAAGCTGCGTGGCCGATACCTGATTTTCGGTGGTTCCGAGCACGTCATCGTCTATGCGCCGACGCGCGGTGGTAAGGGCGTCGGCGTGGTCATCCCGAACCTGCTCAATTGGCCGGATTCAGCCATTGTGCTCGACGTCAAAAAGGAGAACTGGCAGCTCACGGCAGGTTTTCGGAAGTCGGCCGGCCAGGAGGTTTTCCTGTTCGATCCCTTCGATCCGGAAGGGCGTACAGCACGCTACAACCCCCTCGCCTATGTCCGTCGCGACAATCCGGACGATCTCTATGACGATCTGCAAAGGATTGCCGGCATGCTGTTCCCGGTCGAGGGTCGCACAGTCGATCCTTTCTGGACGGAAAGCGCGCGCACGGCCTTCATCGCGATCGCGGGATACATAGCTGAAACGCCCGAACTGCCGTTCACGATTGGCGAGGTCCTGCGTCAGTTCGCAGCCGCACCGGATATCAAGCGGCATTTTCAGAACGAATTGGAACGACGCGCAGACTCCCGGCCCCTGTCGCAGCAATGTCAGACCGCTTTGAACGATTTCCTGGCCGCGAGTGAGAACACACTGCAATCGATCCGGAAAAGCGCAACGTCCAAACTCGGTCTATGGCTCAACTCGCGCATCGACGCCGCGACCAGTGCGAACGATTTCGATCTGCGAGAGCTGCGCAAGCGGCCGATGTCGATCTATCTCGGTGTGACGCCCGATAACCTCGAACGTATGGCGCCGCTCCTGAACCTGTTCTTCCAGCAGGCCGTGGATCTCAACACCCGCACCCTGCCCGAGCATGACAAGAGCCTCAAGCGCCAGGTCATGCTCATGATGGATGAGTTTCGCGCCATGGGTAACGTCGAAATCATCGCCAAAGGCGTGTCATACGTCGCCGGCTACGGCCTGCGCATCGTAACCATAGTCCAGTCGCCGGCGCAGCTCCGCGAGGTCTACGGCCCCGACGCTGCAACCAACTACATGACGAACCATGCCGTCGAGGTCGTGTTCACGCCGAAGGAACACGCCATCGCGACGGAATTGAGCGAGCGCTTCGGCTATGACACCGTTGAAAGCCGTAGTCGCTCGCGCGGCATCGGTTTCTCGCGCTCGAACCGCACCGAAACGACGAGCGATCATCGCCGCGCGCTAATGCTGCCGCAAGAACTGGTCCTGACGCCTTTCGAGGATGAATATCTCCTCAAGGGAGGCATTCCGCCCGTGAAGGCGAAAAAGATCCTCTACTTCAAGGATTCTGTGTTCAAGAAGCGCCTCCTGCCCGCCCCGAAAGTCGAACCGATGAGCCGAAACAACGACAGCCGTATTGAAATTCTCGAACGCAAGATCGAGGCGCTAAGCCAATCTCTCGTGGAAAAGGTCATTCGCGCGCCCAAGCTCGAGGAGGTCATTGCGGACGAACAGCCGGCCGACGGTGAAGACGGCACTGTCTGGATGCTGCCGAACGATCTGGAAACGGCCTTCAAGGACGTACAGCTCACCGACGATCCGGAGAAGAACCGCGCGACGGCCGAAGAGCAGGTTTCCAAATGGCTCGATTCGATAGCCGGTGATCTCGATCGCGCTGCATAGGAGGTGCTGATTATAAATTCCGACGATCCCAACGACCCCTATGACGACTTCTGGCTCGATCTGGACCGCGATCTGGACCGCGAAATAGCGGATCCTCCCCGCGGACTTGATCTCGACAATGATGCCCACCGCGAAGCCGTCCAACACGGAATGCTGGCAGACGAGGAACGCCGGCGGCGGGCGATCATCGAAGATGAGCGCAAAGCGTCCATCTCAACGCCGAAGGAGAGGGAGACCAGTCCACAGGCGAAAAACGTCGACGAAAACAGGCCGGACCGATCCTTCCCAAGTGATATCGAGCGTCGCTTCTATGTCCAGGAAGATCGGAATGGCGATTGTCGGGTCTATGCCGACTCAAAGGCAACACTCGAAATCTTCCAGGAAAGCGAAAACCGCCTCCGCACCAAGCTCAATGACGAGCACGCCGTGAAACTCATGCTCGACACCGCTGCGCATCGCGGATGGAGCAGCGTCACCGTCAAAGGCGCAAAGGATTTTCGTCGGGAGGCATGGCTTGAAGGTCAGGCGCGCGGCATAGCTGTAAGCGGCTACAAGGCAACAGAGCTTGACCTGCAGGAACTCAAGCAGCGTGAACAGGCTTATCTTCGGAATGAGATGCAGCCTGATCGCGATGTCACGAATGAACCAACGCTCGATGAAGAGGAAGTGAAGCGGGCCGTACAGGCCGAAGTCGATCGGCTCAAAGCAGAAGGTTATAGCAAGGCATATATTAGCGAACGCAGTCTGGAGATCGAAGACGGCGTCCGACAACGATTTTCCGAAGCGACCCGATCTGATGCATCTTCGGAGAACGGCGCACCTATCGAGCACACCCGCGCCGATCGCCGTTCGCTCGATTACAAGCAGGGTGTCGAGGGCATACTCGTTGAAAAGGGGACTCGTCCGTATCGTGACAACGACAAGAACGACCGCTCCCCTTACGTCCTGCTGGAAGACGATCGCGGACGCCAACATACCGTGTGGGGTGTCGGCCTCCCTGATGCTCTCGTGAAATCCGGAGCGAAAGAGGGCGATCACATACGCCTTCGCGAAGCCGGTATGGTACGTGTAACCAAAACCGTGCTGCGCGAAGTGGATGGGAAGCTAACGCGCGTCAATCAGGATGTGAACCGCCGTGCCTGGGAGGCTCAGGTGATACAAGAGAGAGAAGCCGCCAGGGATCTGACCGTCGAGCGCGGCAAAGCCACCGATAAGCCGAGCATGACGGATCGCGAGCACAGGATTAATGCCGCCGAACGCCGCATTGATCGCGCGATCATCGGCGCTGAGAAAAGTCTGCATATTGGCCCAGGTCGCGACGCCGCCCTCGAAGATGGCGGATACGCGAACGAACATCGAGCTCGGGAGTACATGGCTAACGGCCGAGCCATATCCGCCAAAAACCCGGAGTTGCGTGGTGCGGCCGCAATTGAAGCCTATGTGGAACGTAAGCTGCGCGCAAAGTTCCCCGACGATCCAACTGCCGTTTCGCGCGGCATGGCGGCGGCACGCACTAAGATTTCTCAGGTCATTGCAAGAGGCCAGGATTTTCCAACGCCGCGCGTCGTCGAAACACGTGAACTCGACCAGGCCACGAAAGAACGCACAAACTCAGGCCGCGATGATGATCGTGCTCGAGACACCACCAATGTCGAGACTCACAGAGCGCGCGAACAGATTCGTGAGCAAAATCGCGATGCGAGCCGAACACGGTGAACAGGACGCCATGGTGGCAGCCACGTCCAGAGTGTAAGCTTCTCCAACCGCCGCATGATGTGCAATTGTTTGCTTGAGCAAACAACCTCCGGCGTCTCGATATGACAGATACCCTCTACGAACATCTTCCTCCTGACATCCGGGTTGCCGTGGACGGGATTGTCGAGACGATCTCTCCGGAGAACTGGCCGGACCGCTTTCTTTTTCTGTTCGGCTTGTTGTGCGAAAAGCTCGAAGAACACAGCGATTCCGATCCCTCACCCCTTCTGAAACAGTGGGCGGGGATCGTTACGGCCGTCCTGGAGCACTTGCCACCTGACACGGCGGTGATCGAATGCCTGGCGCTTATGAGCATAAGCTACAACGATGCGTGGAGGGCACAGGCACTCGCACAGATCGACAGAGAACCAGCTACCGTTGATCGCCTTCTTGCCATGTATCCGGCTTGGTTCGATGTTGTCGAAAGCATTGAAAATGCAAGCCGATCATAGCCGCATTGGCGAAAAGGACGGTCGCGGTTGGGGTAGTGGGACTCTGTCCTTCATCTTGTCCTCCGGAACGGCTTAGTTGCGACCGAAACGGACAATGCCGGCGATAGGAGCGTCGTCGCCGGCGTCCTTGTAGGCTGCGAGGTCCTTTGATAGACGTGCACTCCTTCCATAAGGGCAGATCAGAATGGACCAGCCGCGTGTTCACATCACCGGGGCGTCTTGCTCCGGAGTAACCACCATTGGGCGGGCCTTGGCGGAAAAGCTCGAGGTCCGGCAACTTGATGTCGATGATTTCTATTGGATGCCGACAGAGCCGCCATTCACAATCAAACGACTGCCAGAAGAACGGGTTAGGCTCATCCGTCAGGAACTCACAGAAGACGGTTGGGTTCTCACCGGTTCTTTCCTTGGATGGGGCGATGCGCTCATCGAAAACATCAATATGATCGTTTTCGTCGATACCCCCACTCCCATTAGAATGAAGCGCCTGATGGACCGGGAGGCTGAGCGTTTCGGAGATCGGATCAAGCCTGGCGGCGACATGTATGAGACCCATATGGCCTTCCGCCAGTGGGCGTCACAGTATGACGATCCTTCCTTTTCGGGGAGGAGCCGCGCCAGGCATGAGGCTTGGCTAGCCGCACAAAAAGTTCCGGTCCTATGCTTGGACGGCACGCGCCCTGTCGGCGATCTCGTGGCATCAGTCATTCAGGATTTGCCCGGAAAACATCCCATCTGAGGTCGGCTATGGGCCACAGACCTGCCGAGGCGTTTAGTCAACCCAGCTTCTGCAAGGGGTCGATTCGCGCCATAGGCGCTTCTACTAAATCACTTCGGTAGACTTCTGATCTCAGCGATCAGCTCCAGTTTTCTCGCACGCTCCGGTTCACTTCTGCACCCTCGACGCCCCACAATGGTGCGTTCCCAGAACAGTCATTCCTATCAACTTCAGCATTTGACAGCGCCTGAACGATCAGGATTGTTTGCTTGAGCAAACTCGAGCCTGCTAGTACTACAGTTGCAATTGATGCCAAATCATGATTCATCTCAGGCATTTAGCTTGAGGAGAATTTGGAATGTCTGTTTCGGACTGGGCTGGATCC
>NZ_JBWKMB010000030.1:0-42653 GCF_056431025.1 Nitratireductor lacus
CGAGGATCAGCGGCATCAGCGTTTCGGCAACGAACCGGCCACCGAAGATGCCGAACATGCCGTCATCGTCAGGGCCAATCCGGAAGGAATTGGGTTCTGCCGGTTTGTTCAAGCCACTCTCCTCATGCCGGAGCCGCGTCCGCTTCAAGCGCCTGCCGGATGGCGGCGAAGAACGCGCGTATCAGTTCCGGATCTTTCTCGCCGGGCGCGCTTTCCACGCCAGACGAAATGTCTATTCCGCGCGGCGACACGGCTTTCAGGGCCGCACCGATATTGGCCGCATTCAGACCACCGGAAAGCATGTAATCCACGTTATCGTCAAGGCCCGCCAGAAGCTGCCAGTCGAAGGACACACCATTGCCGCCGGGAAGCTCGGATCCTTTCGGCGGCTTGGCATCGAAAAGGAACCGGTCGGCGATGCCGCGATAGGGTGCGATGCGCTCCAGATCGGTCGCCTCGCGGATGGCGAACGCCTTCATCACCGGCAGGCCGTAGCGCGCTTTCACCTCGGCGACACGCTCCGGGCTTTCACCGCCATGAAGCTGCAGCATGTCTGGTCTGACCGTCTTCACGATGGCATCCAGTCCCGCATCACCGGCATTCACCGTGACGGCAACAGCCTGTGCGCGGCCAAGGGCTGCTTTTCGCAGGCTTGCAGCCGTATCGGCCTCCACATGGCGAGGGCTTTTCTCGAAGAAAATAAAGCCGATATGGCTCGCCCCGCCATCGAGTGCTGCCGCCATGGCGTCTTCGGTCTTCAGCCCGCAGATTTTCACGTCGAGTGTCATAACAGGGAAGTGGCACGAAATGGCGGCGGAGTCGAGGCTGGAGGCGGTCGCGCCAGGCGTCCTCGCCCTTCGACAGGCTCAGGATGAGGGCTACTTCAGCGTAGCCGCACAAAACGACTGAAGAAACACGCCAGTATCTCAACAGCCCTCATCCTGAGCCTGTCGAAGGGCGAGGGCGCTTGACTCAGTGGTTCGAATGAAATGCAATTTTTAAGTGCATTTAACGTTCTAGCGGAAAGCGCAATGGAAGCCACGGTCTACATCCTGCGTTGCGCGGATGACTCTTACTACACCGGATTGACCAAGCAGCCGGTTGAAAGCCGCGTTTGGGAGCACAATGCGGGGATTCTTGAAAGTTATACAAAGTCTCGCCGCCCGGTAAAACTGGTCTTTACCGAAACCTATGACCGCATGCTCGATGCGATTGCCCGGGAGCGGCAGATCAAGGGCTGGTCTCGGGCCAAGAAAGAAGCGCTGATTGCGCTTAACTATGAAGCGTTGCCGGAACTGTCGCGGAGCGGTCGGGGAGATGCCAGTGCCAGGCGCCCTCGCCCTTCGACAAGCTCAGGATGAGGGCTGTTGAATTGCTGGCGTGTTTCTTCAGTCGTTTTGTGCGGCGATGCTGAAGTAGCCCTCATCCTGAGCTTGTCGAAGGGCGAGGGCGCCTGGCACCGGCATCTCAACAGCAATCAGGCAAACCTGCCCTCAGAGACAGACTCGGCACAGCCCGCCCGTCACTCAAACCCGATGGCCTGCAAAGCCGTGCCGTTGCGCTTCAGCCAGTCCCTGCAGCGATCGGTTTCAGGGCAGAGCTCACGGCAGAGTTTCCAGAAGCGGGCGCCGTGGTTCATCTCTTTCAGATGCGCGACCTCATGAGCGACCAGATAATCGATCACCAGCGGCGGGGCCATCATGATGCGCCAGGAGAAGGAGAGAGCGCCGTCGGAGGTGCATGACCCCCAGCGGCTCTTCGTATCGCGGAAGCGGATGGCGCGGGCGCGTTTGCCGATTGATGCGGTATGCTTTGCCACCAGCGCCTCGATGTCGCGCTTGGCCTCGCGCTTCAGGAGATCGGCGACCCGGCGCGGCAGGCGTTCCCCATCACCCGGTACAATGAGCACAGGGGCACCCTCCTGCACAACAAGCCGCGCGGCACCCCGACCCGCAGGATCGTGCACGATGAGATGCGGCACGCCGCGCACAGGGATCTTGATGCCCGGCCGGACCAGAGGACGCTCAGGAAGTTTTTTCAGCTTTTCCTCAAGCCAGCCGGTGTGGCGGTCAAGAAACTCTTCAACCTCGCGGGAGCGGGAGAGGCCCGGCGGCACGGTGACGCGAAGCCCACGCCCACCTGGCTCGATGCGTAGGGTGAGACGCCTTGCTCTGGCATTTTCGACAATGCGCAGCGGCAGTTCCCGCCCGGCAACGCGGTGTATGCGCTCGGCCGGGGGAGCCGCCACTTTCAGCCCGATCATCTTGTTGAGGAAACCAAGCGCCATTGGGAAAGAATAAGCGATTCGTGGAGAAAAACGCGCAAAGAAAACGGCACCTCAATGAGATGCCGTTTCAACCGTTTACCTGTTGTCCACCGGATCAGGCCTCGTCGGTCACATCCGGGACGGACTTGCCGCGGCCCGATTTGCGACCCTTGTTGCGTTCGTTCATGAAGCGATCGAACTCTTCCTGATCCTTGGCCCGGCGCAGCTCGCGCATATAATCGTCGAACTCGTCGCGCATCTCATCGAGCTTGCGGCGTTCCTCGGCGAGGCGCTCCAGCTCCTTTGTGCGCCAGTCGTCAAAGGCAACGTTGCCTGTAAACGCATGACGTCTTGATGCACGCCGGCAGCCGGCAAAGACTTCATCGGTTTTTCGGTTTACGTCCTTCTTGAACTCCCCGAGCCGGTCACCCCACAGAATGTAGGCGAGCATGGCGAGGCCGAGCGGCCAGAACACCATGAAACCCACCACCATCAGAGCAATCGTCGCAGGCGTCCAGGCGGGACGGATAAGCGCAGAATTTGTCATGTTCACCCGTT
The DNA here is from genome assembly GCF_056431025.1 of Nitratireductor lacus. NCBI lineage: Bacteria > Pseudomonadati > Pseudomonadota > Alphaproteobacteria > Hyphomicrobiales > Phyllobacteriaceae > Nitratireductor > Nitratireductor lacus. The sequence continues at coordinate 2,825 of NZ_JBWKMB010000030.1, forward strand.
CCTTTCCTTGAGCATGCAACCCCCGGGAAGCTGCATGATTTCGAGATGGGGGCTGTTTTCCCAGATTCAAGGAATTGATAAACGAGAATCGCACAAATCATTGTTTTTTCGGTATTTATTTGCGGGATTCTGCCACACTCCGGCAACCGGGCTAAACGACGCGGTCCATCAAACCTTCCAGTGACCGCAGGATCAGGGCTATGTCCTGCGGTCTGGAAAGCCGGTGGTCGCCGTCGCCAATGAGCGACAGTGTGACGTCGTCTGCCGGCAGATGCTCGGTCAGCCGCATGGCATGGGTGAAGGGGACGTCGGGATCGGCCTTGCCCTGAAGGATATGGACCGGGCAGTGGGTATCGAGAATGCCATTGAGCACCAGATTGCGCTTTCCGTCTTCAAACAGCGCGCGCGTATAGATGTAGGGCTCGTCGGAATATTCGGAAGGTTCTTCCATATAGCCCTTCTCCTCAAGCTCCCGCCGATTTGCGTCTGACAGTTTGGGCTCGACCAGTTCGCTGGTGAAATCGGGAGCGGGAGCCAGAAGCAGAAGGCCGGCGAGACGGCCGCCCTCACCTGCCCGGTGCAGTTCCTGCGCCATGCGCAGCGCGATCCACGCGCCCATGGAAGATCCGACGAGGATCTGCGGCCCTTTCGTGAAAGCCCGGAAGACACCGAGGCTTTGCTCCAGCCATAGCGAGATCGTGCCATCCGTGAATGCACCGCCGGATTCACCGTGACCGGAATAGTCGTGCCGCAGGAAGGCGTGCCCCTTCTCAGCGGCCCAGCCGCCCAGCGCCTCGGCTTTGGTGCCGAGCATGTCGGACTTATAGCCGCCCAGCCAGACGACGCCCGGTGCGCGGCCCTCCCGACGCCGGTATGCGATCTGCGTATCGCCAATCGTCAGAAAGCTCGCCCTGCCCTCACTCATCTACTGTCTCCCATGCCGGAACCAACCATCGATCACACGCATTCCCATTCAGGCAAAACGAGAAACGTGATTCTTTTGCCCTTATATGCTATTGACACTTCGCCTGCCGAGACGACATACGCCTCGGCCTGAAGACAATGCCGTAACCAGTGATTTAACAATTCGAGGAGATCACGACCATTCGCAGACCATTCAAAGCGCCGCCTCAGAAAGTAGAAGGCCCGCGCGCAAACCGCGACATCCGGGTTCCCCAGATTCAGCTCATCGACGACGAAGGCAACAACCGTGGCGTTCTCGACACGGAAGATGCCCTGCGTCTTGCCGAGGAAGCCGGCCTTGACCTGGTCGAGGTGGCGTCCAACGCCAAGCCGCCCGTCTGCAAGATCACCGATCTTGGCAAGATGAAGTATCAGAGCCAGAAGAAGGCTGCCGAGGCGCGCAAGAAGCAGAAGACCATCGAGATCAAGGAGATCAAGATGCGTCCGAACATCGACACCCATGACTATGAGGTGAAGATGAAGGCCGTGCGCCGCTTCTTCGAGGCTGGCGACAAGGTCAAGCTGACGCTGCGTTTCCGCGGCCGCGAAATGGCGCATATGGAACTCGGCATGCAGCTCCTCAACCGGGTCAAGGAAGAGGTCGAGCCAATTGCCAAGGTGGAAGCCGAGCCGAAGCTCGAAGGCCGCCAGATGATGATGGTTCTGGCGCCGCGCACGACCTGATTGGCACTGCGCCCGTAAAGACGCACACCAACACGACAACAAGCCGGGGCTCGCTCCGGCTTTTTCTTTCGCAAATGCGCCGCATTCTGTCCCTACGCATTGTGCCCCGTGCGCCCAAGAGCATGCATGGCGCTGTGGCAAACCATCATCGAGGGATATGAAATGTCGATCCATCAAATTGCGCTGGGGCAGTTCCAGCGCCTGCGCATCGCGAGTTTCTGGCTTATCGCGGCGCTGCTTTGTGGCTTCGTTCTCTTCTTCCACTCGGGCTGGGCGCACTATCAGCCTCTCGGCATCGATATCGAGGAAATCATCGAGATAGCGGGGCTCGGCCTGATCGGCATCGCCATCGCGGGCAGGCTCTGGTGCACGCTTTATATTGGCGGGCGCAAGGCAGCAGAACTCGTGCAGGACGGCCCCTATTCCATAACCCGCAACCCGCTCTATCTCTTCTCCACCATCGGAGCCATGGGGGTAGGTGCCCAGACCGGAAGCATGGTGGTTGCGGCGATCTGCGGCGTTCTGGCAGCCTTTATTCTCAGCATCACCACGCGCCGGGAAGAACACCACCTGCGCGAAACCTTCGGCGAGGCCTATGACGCGTACCTGGCGCGCGTGCCGGCCTTCATCCCGAACCCGAAGCTCTTCCACGATCCAAAGACGCTGACCATTCTGCCTGAGCGGCTATACGGCACGCTGCGGGACGGGCTGATCTTCTTCCTGGCCATGCCGGCCTTCGAGCTGGTCGAGTATGTTCAGGATCTCGGACTGCTGCCCATTCTGTTCCGTCTCTACTGAGCCGGCGCCGCCACGCGGTCAAATCAGGAGTTGCGCAAACGGCCCGCCGCCGCTATAAGGCCGCGTTCCTGGACCGGCCGGCAGGGCATGCCGTGGCGGTCCTTAATGCTGAAATGCGCATGCGCGACACTGTGGGAAGCCGACGCCACCCGGCGCGCTTTTTCCGCAGACCGGCGCAGGCGATAGAACGGAGAAGCAAAATGCCCAAGATGAAGACGAAGTCTTCTGTCAAGAAGCGGTTCAAGGTAACCGCCACCGGCAAGGTGAAAGTCGCAGCCGCTGGCAAGCGCCACGGCATGATCAAGCGTTCCAACAAGTTCATCCGCGATGCCCGCGGCACGATGGTTCTTTCCGATCCCGATACGAAGATCGTGAAGAAGTTCATGCCCTACGGCCTGTGATCGCAGGAACCCGGAACAGATTTAAGGAGATCATGTCATGGCACGCGTAAAGAGGGGCGTTACCGCCCACGCCAAGCACAAGAAGGTCATGAAAGCCGCCAAGGGTTTCTACGGCCGTCGCAAGAACACCATTCGCATCGCCAAGCAGGCGGTCGAAAAGTCGTTGCAGTACGCCTACCGCGATCGCAAGGCCCGCAAGCGCAATTTCCGCGCTCTGTGGATCCAGCGCATCAACGCCGGCGCACGCGAACACGGCCTGACCTATGGCCGCTTCATCGACGGCCTCAACAAGGCCGGCATCGAGATCGACCGCAAGGTGCTGGCCGACATGGCCGTGCATGAGCCGCAGGCCTTCGCCGCTCTGGTGAAGAAGTCCAAGGAAGCGCTCGTGTACCTCAAGGACACCACCCCGAATGCTTTTGAAAGCGCTGTCGCTTAAGGCTGGCGCTTCCCGAAGCAATCAAATTTCGTTCGGGAAACCCGCGCTGGCAGGGCTGGCGCGGGTTTTTCTTTGTGATGATGACCATGGACAACGAAACGACAAGCGAAAAGGACGTGCTTTCGCCAGCGGCGACGGCGGAGCTCCTGCGCCTGCTCATCACCGGTGAGCATCAGCGCGTTTCGTCAACCGTGCTGGACGGACATACCGTCTGGATCAAACGCTATGACGTGGAGCGGCAGCCCTTGGCCAAATGGCTTCACGGGGCAATGACGCCGCTGATGCCGGCCGCCTTCCTGCGCGCCTCCCCCAGCACGAACACCGCGTCCGCCATCGAGCGTGAAGTACGCAAGCTCGATGCCTTCCGCGAGGCAGGGCTGCCGACGGCGAAACTGCTTTTCCGCAACGACCGGGTTCTGGTTCTGTCGAATGTCGCGCCCATCGCCCAGAGCGAGCTCGACATGCTCGCGCGCCATGGCGAGGACGGCGCCCATGACGGGCTTCTGGTGCAGGCAGCGGAGGCGTTGCGCAGGGCACATGGCCTTGGCCTGTGCCATGGCAGGCCGCACCCGCGCGACATGTTCATCACCAGTGACGGCCGCTGGGGCTTTGTCGACTTCGAAGAAGAGCCCGAAGCCGCCATGCCGCTGGCGACGGCGCAGGCGCGCGATGTGTGGCTTCTTTTCCTGCAGATCTGCATGCAGGCGAAGCGGCCCGACACGCCGCAAAGTGCATTCGATGCCTATTTCGCCGAGCCGCCGCGGCTGGTGGCGGAAGAACTGCGGCGGATCATCCGATTTTTCGCGCCGCTCATCCCCCTTCTCGGCGCAATCGAGCACTGGGGGCTTGGCAGCGACGGCAAGCGCGTGTTGAAAGCAACACGGTTTTTGAAAACGGCTCTCGGCAACGCGGCGGCCACGCCCGCAGAAATGAGCCAGCACGACATCAAACCCAAAAAGGGCTACGAGGCATGAGCGAACTCGAGGAACTGGAAAAGACCATCGCCGGGCAGATCGCCACGGCCGCCGACGAGCAGGAGATCGAGGCAGTGCGCGTCGCCACGCTCGGCAAGAAGGGCTCGGTCTCGCAGATGCTGAAGACGCTCGGCTCCATGTCACCGGAAGAGCGGCAGGTGATGGGCCCCGCGATCAACGGGCTGAAGGCGCGCGTCACCGAAGCGCTGACTGAACGGCGCGACGCGCTACGCAATGCCGCCATCGACGCACGGCTCGAGCGCGAGAAGGTGGATGTCACCCTGCCGGTGCGTCGGGCACCCGCCGAGCGCGGCCGCATCCACCCGATCAGCCAGGTGATCGACGAGATCACGGCGATCTTCGCAGACATGGGTTTTTCCATCGCCGAAGGGCCGGACATCGAGACCGACTATTACAATTTCACGGCGCTGAATTTCCCCGAAGGTCACCCGGCCCGCGAGATGCACGACACCTTCTTCTTCCCGCCGGATGAGAAGGGCGAGCGCAAGCTCCTGCGCACGCACACTTCGCCGGTGCAGATCCACACGATGGAGACGCAGGAACCGCCGATCCGCATCGTCATTCCCGGCAAGACCTATCGTCAGGATTCGGACGCGACCCACTCGCCCATGTTCCACCAGCTCGAAGGGCTGGTGATCGACAGGACGGCCAATGTCGCCAACATGAAGTGGGTGCTGCAGGAGTTCTGCAAGGCGTTCTTCGAAGTGCCGCAGCTCAACATGCGCTTCCGCCCGTCCTTCTTTCCCTTCACCGAGCCGAGCCTGGAAGTGGACATCCAGTGCGACCGCTCGCAGCCGGGCGAAGTGCGCTTTGGCGAGGGCAATGACTGGATGGAGATCCTCGGCTGCGGCATGGTGCACCCCAATGTGCTGCGCGCCTGCAATCTCGATCCCGATGTGTATCAGGGTTTTGCCTGGGGCATGGGCATCGACCGCATCGCCACGCTGAAATACGGCATGCCGGACCTGCGCGACTATTTCGACGCCGATGTGCGCTGGATCGAGCATTACGGCTTCCGCCCGCTGGACCTGCCGACGCTTTTCGGCGGATTGAGCGGTTGATGACTTCGCCCGATAGCCATGGCGAGGCGGTTCGTTTCGCGTTCGGCGACAGCCCGGCACTGGCAGATGAACTGCTGGAGCTGGTGCTTGCCGGGCGAAAAACAGCGACCTGCGGAGCCTTGAACGACTTCGAAGCCGGCGGCGAGCCGATGCCGCAGGTTGGGCGGCAGGATATCGTCCTTGACGGCAAGGGACGCCCTGCCGCCGTCATAGAGACGGTAGAGGTTACCATTCGCCGCTTTGACGAAGTGGACGAAGATTTTGCATGCGCCGAAGGCGAGGGAGACCTCTCGCTGACATGCTGGCGCGAGGGACACGAAGCCTATTTCCAGCGAAATGGCGGCTTCAGCCCCGATATGAAACTGGTTTGCGAGCGGTTCCGGCTGGTGAAAATCCTGGAACGGCAAGACCCGAAGGAATGATGCCATGAAATTCACGCTCTCCTGGCTCAAGGAGCACCTTGAGACCGATGCCACGCTCGACGAGATCGTCGAAAAGCTCACCATGATCGGCCTTGAGGTCGAAGAGGTGGACGACAAGGCTTCGCTCAAGCCCTTCGTTATCGCGAAAGTTCTGACCGCCGAGCAGCATCCCGATGCCGACCGGCTACGCGTGCTTTCCGTCGACACGGGCGACGGCAAGCCGGTGCAGGTGGTGTGCGGTGCGCCCAATGCGCGTGCCGGTCTCGTCGGCGCCTTTGCCGCACCCGGCACCTATGTCCCCGGCATCGACGTCACACTCTCGGTCGGCAAGATCCGCGGCGTGGAAAGCCACGGCATGATGTGCTCGGAACGCGAATTGCAGATGTCGGAGGAGCATGACGGCATCATCGACCTGCCCGAAGACGCCCCTGTCGGCACCTCCTTCGCGAGCTGGGCGAAGCTCGACGATCCGGTGATCGAGATCGGCCTGACGCCGAACCGGCCAGACTGTACCGGTGTCCACGGCATTGCGCGCGATCTTGCGGCGGCGGGCCTTGGCACCCTGAAAAATACGCCCATCGCACCGGTTGCCGGCAAGGGGGCCTGCCCTGTCGACCTGACCATCGAAGCGCCGGAGCTCTGCCCCGGTTTCGCGCTGCGGCTCGTGCGCGGTGTGAAGAACGGCCCCTCGCCCAAATGGATGCAGCAGCGCCTGACGGCCATCGGCCTGCGCCCGATCAATGCGCTGGTCGACATCACCAACTATGTGACCTTCGATCGGGGTCGCCCGCTCCACGTTTTCGATGCCGCCAAGGTGAAAGGGAACCTCACCGTGCGTCGCGCCGGGGATGGCGAGACGGTGCTCGCGCTCGACGAGCGCGAATACAGGCTGACGCCGGAAATGTGCGTCATTGCCGACGAAAACGGCGTGGAATCCATTGCCGGCATCATGGGTGGCGAGCATTCGGGCTGTGATGAGAACACCACGGATGTGCTGATCGAATCCGCCCTCTGGGACGCGATGAACATCGCCCGCACGGGCCGCGATCTCGGCATCATCACCGATGCGCGCTACCGCTTCGAGCGCGGCGCGGACCCGGAGATGATGGAACCCGGCCTGGAGCTTGCCACGCAGCTCGTTCTCGACCTGTGCGGCGGCGAGCCGACGGAAAGCCGCGTGGTTGGATACAAAGGCTATGAGCCCCGCAGCATCACCTTCCCGGTGAGCGAGGTGAAGCGCCTGACCGGTCTCAACGTGTCGAGCGCCGAGAGCAGGGACATTCTCAACCGCCTCGGCTTCGCCTCCACCGGCGATGGCGATGTGCTGGACGTGTCCGTGCCATCCTGGCGGCCGGACATCGACAGCAAGGCCGATCTGGTGGAGGAGGTGATGCGCATTCACGGCGTGAACGAGATCGCGCCCGCCCCCCTGCCCGCTCATGGGGCAGTCAACGGCCAGATTCTGACCGTTCTGCAAAACCGCACCCGCCAGGCGCGGCGGGCGCTCGCCGTGCGCGGCATGATGGAGGCGGTGACCTGGACTTTCATCGACGAGGCCCAGGCAAAGCTCTTCGGCGGCGGCGATGCATCGCTCAAGCTGTCCAATCCGATTGCCGCCTCCATGTCGGACATGCGCCCCTCGCTTCTCCCGGGCCTCATCGCAGCCGCCCAGCGCAATGCCGCGCGTGGCTATGCCGATGTGGCGTTGTTCGAGGTTTCGAGCACTTATGAGAACGACAGCTATGAAGGCCAGCGCCGCGTGGCCGGCGGCATTCGCCGTGGTACGGCAACAATGGACGGTGCCGGGCGGCATTGGTCTGGCAACAGCGCGGCGGTCGGCGTGTTCGATGCCAAGGCCGATGCGCTGGCGGCCCTTGAAGCTGCGGGCGCTCCGGTGGACAAGCTGCAGATCGTGGCCGGCGGCCCGGACTGGTATCATCCCGGTCGCTCGGGAACGATCCGTCTTGGACCGAAGATCGTGCTCGCCACGTTTGGCGAAATCCACCCGCGCACGCTGGAGGCGCTGGATGCCGAAGGGCCGATCTGCGGTTTCGAGGTGTTCCTCGACGCGATCCCCGAACCAAAGGCCAAGGCGACACGCACCAAGCCGCGCCTCGACCTTTCGCCCTTCCAGCTCGTGCGGCGCGACTTCGCCTTTGTGGTCGACAAGTCTGTCGAGGCGGCAACCATCGAGCGGGCGGCGGCGGCAGCCGACAAGAAGCTCGTCACCGGTGTGCGCGTGTTCGACATTTTCGAGGGCGCCTCGCTTGGCGAAGACAAGAAGTCCGTTGCCATCGAAGTCTCGATCCAGCCGCGCGACAAGACGCTGACGGATGAGGAACTGGAAGCCATCGCCGGCCGCATCGTCGCCAATGTCGGCAAACAGACCGGCGGCACACTGCGGGGTTAATATGGTGTTCTGATCTGAAAAAGGCGGCGGGCGAGCCGCCTTTTCTTTTGCCGCCTTGATCGATAGGGTCTGCCCGCACAGGCAGCAGGAGGAAAGTGCATGTTCCGTTGGGGCGTTCTTTCGACGGCCAGGATTGGTCGCGAGCAGGTTATTCCGCAGATTCAGGATTCGGAAAACGGCGTCGTGACGGCGATCGCCAGCCGCGATGCCGCGCGGGCGGAAGCGGTGGCAGCGCGTTTTGGCATACCGCATGTGTTTTCTTCCTATGACGCGCTTCTCGCCTCGCCCGATGTGGATGGCGTCTATATTCCGTTGCCGACCTCCGACCATGTTGCCTTTGCCATCAAGGCCGCGGATGCCGGAAAGCACGTTCTGGTGGAAAAGCCGCTGGCGCTCGACGCCAAGGACATCGCCCGCGTCATCGAGGCACGCGACCGCAACAATGTCGTCGTCTCGGAAGCCTTCATGGTCACCTACCACCCGCAATGGCACAAGGTGCGCGACCTGATCGCGGAGGGCGCGATCGGACGGTTGCGGCATGTGCAGGGCGTGTTCTGCTACCACAATGTCGATCCCGACAACATGCGCAACAAGCCCGAGCTCGGCGGCGGCGGTCTTCCCGACATCGGCGTCTATCCGACGGTGACCACGCGCTTTGCCACCGGCCTGGAGCCCGAACGCGTCCAGGCCATAGTGGAGCGCGATCCCACCTTCGGCACCGACATCTATTCAAGCGCCAAGGCCGATTTCGGGTCCTTCGAGCTGAGCTTCTACGTGTCGACACAGATGGCGCTTCGCCAGAGCATGGTGTTCCACGGCGACAAGGGCTTCATCGAAGTGAATGCACCCTTCAACACACCCGATTACGGCGACACGCGGGTGACGATGTTCAGCGCTGATCACAACAGCGCCAGCGTCTACCGCTTTCCTCGCGCGCGGCAATACCGATTGCAGGCGGAAGCCATCGTGGCGGCGGCGCGGGGCGAGAGAACGCCGATCTTCACGCTTGAGGATTCGATGAAGAACCAGAAGCTGATCGACGCCATCTATCGCGCTGCTGGCCATGATGGCTGGGAGGTCGTTTAAGAGCTCACTCACGCTCAGGCCTGATCCCCGCCCTTCGTGGTGAAGAAAATGTGCCGGCCTATCCGCCCCAGCCTGTGCAGACGTCGTGCCCATCCAGGCCGAACATAGCTGGCGTGGTAGTGCGTGGCAGCGCTCACGGCGTGCAGGCCGCGATCCTCTGACCCGGCTTCGACGCGACAGTCTGGCGTGCAGTTCTGCATGGAAACGGCGATTTCCTGCGCAAGACGCCATGGCCGCTTTTCCTTCGGGAGAAGAGCGATACCGGTGCATGTGAAAGAGAACTGGCAGCGGTATGGCCTGTGCGCATTCTGAAACACCACGCCGCAGATGGTGTGGGGAAACGACGGCGAGCGAACACGGTTCACGATCACCATTGCAACTGCCCTCTGTCCGCTCAGAGGCTCGCCCCGCGCTTCGTGATAGACGGCGGCGGAGAGGCAGGTCATTTCGACCTCCCTTCTGAGCGCCGGCAGCATTGCGCGGAAAGCCGAACGCTGCTGCGAATGAGAACCCTTGTCTCTCACGTCCGCAACCATGCTGGAGGCGGTCGGGAACAGGGTGGCGGGCTCCCACGCCGGTAACGCCTGAAGCAAAGAAGAAACGTACAATCCCCCAGACACGAGACTTTCTGCGAGCATCGGCACTCCTGCGGGCACCGAGCCGATGCCACACCTGTCTGCCCCCAGACGAAAAGCACTCACACAACCTATGCGCGCAAGCAAATTGGCTTTGTTTCAAATGTCGATATGAATGTCCGGTGCACCCGAGAGCGGGCCTGGTGGAGATGCGCGTTACCGAACCGAGGGCCGGTTCGTTCCAAATCGAGGCAAATCCCGCCTTGCGTTGCAAAAATAGCGTTCTTATATACGCCCCGAAGCTGTTCGGCGCGTTTCGCCCAGAGATGCTGCCGCAGCAAATTCGTGTGAACAGGGGCTGTCATCTGGAACGCCGGAATGGGTCCTGACAGTCTGCTTTGCGGAGAGAAGACATGGCTAAAGTAATCGGTATCGACCTCGGAACAACCAATTCCTGCGTCGCCGTCATGGACGGCAAGGACGCCAAGGTTATTGAGAACGCGGAAGGTGCACGCACCACGCCGTCCATCGTGGCCTTCACGGATTCGGACGAGCGTCTGGTCGGCCAGCCGGCGAAGCGCCAGGCGGTCACCAACCCGGAAAACACCCTTTTTGCAATCAAGCGCCTGATCGGCCGCCGCTTCTCCGACCCCACGGTCGAGAAGGACAAGAAGCTGGTCCCCTACAAGATCGTCAAGGCTGACAATGGCGATGCCTGGGTCGAGGCGCATGGCAAGACCTATTCGCCCTCGCAGATCTCGGCGATGACGCTGCAGAAAATGAAGGAAACCGCTGAATCCTATCTCGGCGAAAAGGTCGAGAAGGCGGTCATCACCGTTCCCGCCTATTTCAACGACGCCCAGCGCCAGGCCACCAAGGACGCCGGCAAGATTGCCGGTCTTGAAGTGCTGCGCATCATCAACGAGCCCACGGCTGCCGCGCTCGCCTACGGCCTCGACAAGAAGGACGGCAAGACCATCGCCGTCTACGACCTTGGCGGCGGCACGTTCGACATCTCGATCCTCGAGATCGGCGACGGCGTGTTCGAGGTGAAGTCCACCAATGGCGACACGTTCCTCGGCGGTGAAGACTTCGACATGCGTCTGGTCGAGTATCTCGCAGCCGAGTTCAAGAAAGAGCAGGGCATCGACCTGCAGCAGGACAAGCTTGCCCTTCAGCGCCTCAAAGAGGCTGCCGAGAAAGCCAAGATCGAGCTGTCGTCCGCCTCGCAGACCGAAATCAACCTGCCCTTCATCACCGCCGACCAGTCGGGTCCGAAGCACCTGACCATGAAGCTGACGCGTGCCAAGTTCGAGAGCCTCGTCGAGGATCTGGTCAAGCGCACGGTCGAGCCCTGCAAGGCGGCGCTCAAGGATGCCGGCATGAATGCCGGTGAGATCGACGAAGTGGTTCTGGTCGGCGGCATGACGCGCATGCCGAAGGTCCAGGAGACCGTGAAGAGCTTCTTCGGCAAAGAGCCGCACAAAGGCGTGAACCCGGATGAAGTGGTCGCCATGGGTGCTGCCATTCAGGCCGGCGTTCTGCAGGGCGACGTCAAGGACGTGCTGCTGCTCGACGTGACCCCGCTTTCGCTGGGCATCGAAACGCTGGGCGGCGTCTTCACCCGCCTGATCGACCGCAACACGACGATCCCGACCAAGAAGAGCCAGGTCTTCTCGACTGCCGAGGACAACCAGAATGCGGTGACCATCAACGTGTTCCAGGGCGAACGCGAAATGGCTGCCGACAACAAGAGCCTTGGCCGCTTCGACCTGACCGGCCTTCCGCCCGCGCCGCGCGGCGTGCCGCAGATCGAGGTCACGTTCGACATCGACGCCAACGGCATCGTCAACGTCTCGGCCAAGGACAAAGGCACCGGCAAGGAACAGGCGATCCGCATCCAGGCCTCCGGCGGTCTGAGCGACGATGAAATCGAGAAGATGGTGAAGGACGCCGAGTCCAACGCCGAGGCCGACAAGAAGCGCCGCGAGGCCGTGGAAGCGAAGAACCAGGCCGAAGCCCTGATCCACTCCACCGAGAAGTCCCTCGGCGAGTATGGCGACAAGGTCTCCGAAGAGGAGAAAAAGGCCATCGAAGACGCGCTCGCCGAGCTGAAGACAGCTGTCGAAGGCGACGACGCCGAGGACATCAAGGCCAAGACCAATGCGCTCGCCGAGGCTTCCATGAAGCTTGGCCAGGCCATGTATGAGGCCAGTCAGGCAGAAGCGGCAGAAGCAGACGCTGCTGCCGATGCAAAGGCTTCGGGCGATGATGTCGTGGATGCCGATTTCGAGGAAATCGACGAGGACGACAAGAAGTCGGCCTGAACGCCCTGACAGAACGACCAGGAAAGCCCGGGATTTGCGTCCCGGGCTTTTTCACATCTTCTTAAACCTCCTCCCAATAGACTTGCCGGCAAAATAAAAACTGCGGATTGGCCAGGGGGAGGCTAATGATCCGGTACCGGCTCTTCGAGATATGGCGCTTTGTCGCTGCGCTGTTGATCATGCTCTACCACTTCGGGCATTTCGCGCCCGGTGACGGGCTTGCCCTGAAAAACGAACTGGCGCCGCTCAGGCCGTTGCTCGACATGTTCTTCATCATATCGGGCTTCCTGATTTTCACGCGTTATGGAGAGCAGGTCCGCGATGCCAGGAGCTACGGCATCTATCTCTACAAGCGGCTGATCCGCCTTTACCCGCTCCATCTCGCCACGCTCTCCTATTTCGTGCTGATTGGCCTTCTCGTCTCCGTGGGCGTCTTGCGTACGGGTGGGGAGCCGCAGCTCTACGACTGGAGCGCACTGCCCTCGAACCTGTTGCTCATACAGGCCTGGGGGGTAGAAGACAGGCTCTCCTTCAACTTTGTCTCCTGGTCGCTTTCGGCGGAGTGGTTTGCCTATCTCCTGCTGCCCGTCATCATCGTCGCCTTTCGCCGTGCCGGACTTGCCGGGCTCTTCGTCCTGCTTGTTGCCTGCTATGCGGTGCTTGAGCTGATGGTGCACACCGGCGTGATGCCGTTCGAAAGCTGGGTCATGGCCGATACCTGGGGCGCATACCGCACCTTCGCCGATTTTGTTCTGGGCGCCCTGCTCGCGGTTCTCGTGCACCGCTCTGCCTTGACGGTTTCAGCGCGATGGCCCGCCTGGGCCGCCATCCTGCTTGCCTGCGCCTCCATGCTGCTGCAACTGAACATCTATGTGACGCTGCTTCTGCTGGCGGTCGCGGTCTTCCTGGCGGGGCTTGTCGAGCGCAACGATCCTGAACGGTACAGCTATCCGGCCTTCCTGCGCCCGGCCGCCGCGGTCTCGTTCGGTGTTTATCTCTGGCACCCGGTTACCGAGAGCCTCTTTTATTCCTATCTATGGAGCCATCACATTCAGTCGCATTCCATTGCACTTTTCTTTGGCTATACGGGCTTTGTGATGCTGGTGACGGTGATCGTTGCCATGGCGTCTTTCCGCTTCTTCGAAAACACGCTGTCCGGATATCTGTTGCGGGCCGCCGGTCTTACACGGCCGAAACCTGGTCCGGCCAGGGCCGCAGCCGAGATGAACTGAAAGCGGCCCCATGCCGCCAAATGGAACCGCTGTCCCGCTTACATGGCTGGCAATCTCATGAAAACTATGGCATTCGCTGTCGCGAATACCTAAATAACGGACACTGATCGGGGGAATGGTGTTCGCTCCAGATAGACTATGCGGGACTCTCATTGATGAAGGCAGATTTTTACGAGACGCTCAGCGTGTCGAGAAACGCCGACGAGAAGGAACTTAAGAGCGCTTTTCGCAAGCTCGCCATGCGGTATCATCCTGACCGCAATCCGGGCGACGACGAAGCCGAACAGAAGTTCAAGGAAGTCAACGAAGCCTACGAAACGCTGCGCGATCCACAGAAGCGCGCAGCCTATGACCAGTTCGGTCATGCCGCTTTCGAGAATGGCGGCATGGGCGGCCGTGGTGGCTTCGGTGGTGGCGGTGGCGGTTTCGCCGATATATTCGAAGACATTTTCGGCGACATGATGGGCGGCGGCGGACGACGCCGCGGTGGCCGCCAGCATGGCGCGGATCTGCGCTTCAACATGGAAATCACTCTTGAAGAGGCCTTTACGGGCAAGACCGGGCAGATCCGCGTGCCGACAGCCGTGGCCTGTGACGACTGCGCCGGCACGGGTGCCAGGCCCGGCACTTCGCCGACACAGTGCCAGATGTGCCACGGTTCCGGCCGGGTGCGCGCCGCGCAGGGTTTCTTCTCCATCGAGCGCACCTGTCCGACCTGTCAGGGGCGTGGCGAAACCATTTCCGACCCCTGCCCCAAATGCTCCGGACAGGGACGCGTGGCCGAGGAGCGGTCGCTCTCGGTCAACATTCCCGCCGGCATCGAAGACGGCACGCGCATCCGCCTTGCGGGTGAGGGCGAGGCGGGCCTTCGCGGCGGACCGGCCGGCGATCTCTACATTTTCCTTTCGGTCAAACCCCATGAGTTCTTCCAGCGCGACGGAGCGGACCTTTATTGCAAGGTGCCGATTTCCATGACCACGGCGGCCCTCGGCGGTGCCTTCGAGGTCACCACGCTTGATGGAACCCAGACCCGGGTGAAGGTGCCCGAGGGCACTCAGAACGGCCGGCAGTTCCGCCTGAGCGGAAAGGGCATGCCGGTTCTCCGGCAACCCAAGGTCGGCGATCTTTACATTCAGGTGGCCGTAGAAACGCCGCAAAACCTCACCAGGAAGCAACGGGAGCTTCTTGAGGAGTTCGAGAACATTTCCTCCAAGGAGAACAGCCCCCAGTCGGCTGGCTTTTTCTCGCGGATGAAGGACTTCTTCGAATCCTTCGGTGAGTAGCCAAACCGTGCTAAGAGGAACCACCGGGCCGTTGCCCGGTTGTTCTTATGCGGCAGGGCATTCTGACAGGGCCGCAGGGAGATCGGGAACGTGACGGAGGACGCCGGGAAGATGAGCAAGGGCTTGGATGTGCGCAAGGCCATCGCGGATCGCTTTGGAGAAGAACTGCGTTTCTTTCGTGGCTGGATCGAGCAGCCCAAGGCCGTCGGCTCCATCATTCCCACAAGCGGCGTAACGGCGAGGCGAATGGCCTCGGTCATCAACACGGGTTCCGGCCTGCCGGTTCTCGAGGTAGGGCCCGGTACAGGCGTCATCACAAAGGCCATTCTGGCCCATGGCGTGAAACCCGATAATCTCTATGCGGTCGAATACTCGCCGGATTTCGTCAAACACCTGCGGGAAGCCTATCCCGGAGTCCACGTCATTCAGGGCGATGCGTTCAATCTGGACCAGACACTGACGCAGGCCCTGGGAGACAGGGCGCCACAGGTCTTCGACAGTGTCATCTCCGGCGTGCCCCTGCTCAACTTCCCCGTTGAAGCGCGCATCGCCTATCTGGATTCCCTGCTTGATCGCATTCCCGACGGGCGTCCCGTAATCCAGCTCACCTATGGACCGAAATCGCCGATCCCGCCCGGACAGGGCGATTACACGGTCGAGCATTTCGATTTCGTGCTGCGCAACATTCCGCCGACGCAGCTCTGGGTCTACCGCCGCGGCAAACACTGATTTTTTGCACCGCTTCCTGACCTAACCGCCAGGCCCGGATTCGGGGCCTGTTCATCCACGCCGACATTGGCTATACGGCTCTCTCAAAAAGGAGCTGTGGCCAATGACCCCCAAGATTCTGGTTTTCGCGGGATCGATCCGCACCGGCGCCTTTAGCGGCCAGACTGCCGACGCCGCCATGAAAGAACTCGCGCAGCAGGGCGCCGAGGTGACGCGCATCTCGCTGGCGGACTACCCGCTTCCCATCATGGATCAGGATCTGGAGAAGGAGAAAGGCATTCCCGAGAATGCCTACAGGCTCGGCCGGCTGATCGCCGCCCATGACGGCGTGCTGATCGCCAGCCCGGAATACAACGCCTCCATCCCGCCTCTGTTGAAGAACACCATCGACTGGGTAAGCCGCATCTCGAAGGACGGTGGAAAGCCACTGCGCCCATGGGCCGGAAAGTCCATCGGGCTGTGCTCCTCCTCGGACGGCAATTTCGCCGGCATACGCGGGCTCTATCACCTGCGCGCCGTGTTGATGAACTGCAAGGCCGACATCATCACCCAACAGTGCTCCGTTGCCCGCGCACAGGACGCCTTCGACGAGAATGGCGACTTCAGGGATGACCGCACACGCGGGATGATGGAAGCCGTGTGCAGCAGCCTGATCGAACGCGCCAGATTGACATCGACAAGAGTGGGAGCCTGACCTTATGAGCGAAGCAATGCGGGACCGCCTGATCGTAGGCCTGGATGTGCCGACCCTGACCGAAGCCGACCGGGTGGTCGCAGCGCTCGGTGACACCGTTTCATTCTACAAGATCGGCCACCAGCTTGCCTTTGCCGGCGGGCTGGGCTTTGCGCGCGAGCTGGCCGGCTCGGGCAAGAAGATCTTCCTCGACATGAAACTCCTCGACATAGACAACACCGTGGCCAAGGGCGTGGAAAACATCGCCCGTATGGGCATGACCATGCTGACCATCCATGCCTACCCCAAGGCGATGCGCGCAGCCGTGCAGGCGGCGGAGGGCTCGGGGCTGACGCTGCTTGGCGTGACGGTTCTGACCTCGATGGACGATGCGGACCTCAACGAGGCCGGTTATGCGTTGACGGCGCGCGAGTTGGTGAAGAAGCGCGCCGCGCAGGCGCGCGAGGCAGGGATGGGCGGCATTGTGTGTGCACCGACCGAGGTGAGCGAAATGCGCGATGTGGCAGGACCCGGCATGGCGCTGGTGACCCCCGGCATCCGCCCGGCAGGCAGCGACCATGGCGACCAGAAGCGTGTGATGACGCCCGGCGATGCGATCCGCGCGGGAGGCTCCCACCTGGTGGTGGCCCGCCCGATCGTGGCGGCGCAGGATCCGAAGGCGGCGGCGCAATCCATTCTCGACGAGATGGCCGCAGCCTGACAGAGTGGACGGACGTCCACCACGGAGGAGAAAACCATGCCCAAAGGATACTGGATTGCCCATGTCGATGTGCGCGATCCCGAGCGCTACAAGGACTATGTGGCTACGGCCAAACCGGCCTTCGAGAAGTTCGGTGCGCGTTTTCTCGCACGCGGCGGCGACTGGGAAGGGCTGGAAGGTACGGGACGCGGGCGCAATGTGGTGATCGAGTTTCCCTCGCTGCAGGCAGCGCGCGATTGCTACAACTCGCCTGAATATCAGGCCGCAAAGGCGATCCGCACGACCGTGGCACAGGCCGACATGATCCTTGTCGAAGGCGCGGAATAAGCAGCGCGGGGAGAGGACAGAGCCACGCTCGATCTGCCTGAGAATTATACGATCCGGCGCTATCGGAGCGCAGACGCCGCGCTGCTGCCGGCGGTGGAGGCGCGTGCCGCACGGCTCTTTGCCGCGCATGGATATGCCGGCCTGGCCGCCACACCGGCCATGGCGTCGAACGCCTTCGACCGGATCGCCCTTGAGAACCACACCCTTGTCGCGGAGCACGAAGCCGATGGTGCCGTCGGCTTCGCCATTTGCGGCAACATCGGTTTGTTTCTTCATCTGAAGGAGCTTTCCGTCGCGCCGGAGCACGGCAAGCGCGGGCTGGGCAGTGCGCTGCTCAGGGCGGTGGTTGCCGAAAGCGTCTCGCGCGGCCTTGACGGCGTGTCGCTCTCCACCTTTCGGGCCGTGCCGTTCAATGCGCCGTTTTATGCGCGGCATGGCTTTGCGGAGCAGCCGCTCATTTCAGTGCCCGAAGCGCTGAAAGAACGCTTTTTCTCCGAGATTCCGCCCGGAATTGCGGCGGAAAGCCGTGTTTTGATGCTGCGTCGCAACAGACCCGGCTAATATTGCATGCCTAATTTTTTATTAATATCAATACGTTGCAACTTCTACACTGCCCAATTGCCGAGAAACCAGCGGTTCTATTGCAACGCAGCAAAAGTCGTTTACTCTAATTGGTATGCAAACGACCAAGGCTACACCGCTCTACACACACCTCCCCCGGCGGTCTGGCCATAGCGAAGGTCCTCCCAGGAAACCTAGCAATGTATTATCAGCTCTATGAATTCAACCACGCCGCGATTCAACCGGCGCGGGCTTATGCCGACGCGGTTCGGCTCTTTTACAGCAATCCTTTAAACCCCGTCGCCAAGACCTATTTCGGTCGCACGGTGGCCGCGGCCGCGGAGGTCTTCGAGCGCAGCACGCGCCGCTATACCAAGCCCGAATTCGGCCTCAAGGAGACCAGCGTCAACGGCGTGAAAGTGGCCGTGCGCGAACAGACCGTCTGGTCGCAACCTTTCTGCAATGTCATACGCTTCAAGCGCGACCTGCCTAAAAGCGCGCATCCGGGTCCGAAGATCCTGATGGTCGCGCCGATGTCGGGCCATTATGCCACGCTGCTGCGCGGCACGGTGGAGACCATGCTGCCCTATGCGGATGTTTACATCACGGACTGGGCGGACGCGCGCATGGTGCCGGTCGCCGATGGGTCGTTCGATCTCGACGACTATATCGATTACCTGATCGACATCTTCGACCATATGGGCCCCGACACGCATGTGATGGCAGTCTGCCAGCCTTCCGTTCCGGTGCTTGCGGCCATCGCGCTGATGGAAGCGCGCGGTGAGAAAAACGTGCCCGCCAGCATGACGCTGATGGGTGGGCCGATCGACACGCGCAAGAACCCGACCGCCGTCAACGAACTGGCCGAGCAGAAGGACATATCCTGGTTCCGCGACAATGTGATCATGCCGGTGCCGTGGCCCAACCCCGGTTTCATGCGGCATGTCTACCCGGGTTTTCTGCAGCTCTCCGGCTTCATGAGCATGAACCTCGACCGGCACATCACGGCGCACAAGGACTTCTTCATGCACCTTGTGAAGAATGACGGCGATTCTGCCGAGAAGCACCGCGACTTCTATGACGAGTATCTCGCCGTCATGGACCTGACCGCCGAGTTTTACCTGCAGACCGTGGAGACCGTGTTCATTCGCCACGACCTGCCGCGCGGGCAGATGCGGCATCGTGGCGAGCTGGTGGATCCCGCCGCCATTCGCCGTGTGGCGCTGTTGACCGTGGAAGGCGAGAACGACGACATTTCCGGCGTCGGCCAGACGAAGGCCGCGCATGATTTATGCGTCAACATTCCCGAAGACATGCGCCATCACTACATGCAGCCGACAGTTGGCCATTATGGTGTCTTCAACGGTTCGCGTTTCCGCTCCGAGATCGCGCCACGCATTCTCGACTTCATGCGCAGCCACCCTGCCGGCGGGCTGAAAACCACGGCAAAAGCCCCCACCGGCGTTTCCCGGAAAAAGGTCCAGAAACGACAAATTCGGGCCAAGCAGCCCTGAAATTCCGGAAAACGGGACCGTTTTCCGGAATTTCCTGGCACGTCGAAGACCCCTGCATAAAAGCTACCTCGACTCGCTGTGCATTTCAGCAACAGAGCAGATGAAACCAGCGCCGCGATCCGGCGCTGGTAACCATAGCTGGTAAGATTGCCCGCCCGCCGATTGACAGCGACCCCTCGCGTTTCTTAACGTTTCGTTAACGATAGAAACAAGCGGGGAGCGGCATGATGGCTGCTTTGCGGGGGGTAATCCGCAACGGGGTTTTTGCGGGCCTGATTCTGGCTGGCGCCATGACGGCACCGGCCGGGGCGACGGGCATGATGGCGACCGGCGGGTTCACGTCCCAGCCGATCGGGCATTATGAGTTCTGCAAGGCCAATCCCGTTGAATGCTCCATTCGCCTGCGCGACCAGGGGCCGGAGCACATGACGAAGTCGCTCTGGAAGACGGTCAGCGATGTCAACGCGGCGGTGAATCGCGCCGTGAAACCGATGAACGACATCGACATCTATGGCGCGGAAGAGGTCTGGACCTATCCCTCGACCGGGGTGGGCGACTGCGAAGACTATGTTCTGGAAAAGCGCCGGGCGCTAAAGCGTGCAGGGTTATCGCTTACCAACCTGCTGATCACCGTTGTCCGCAAGCCCAATGGCGAGGGCCATGCCGTCCTGACCGTGCGCACCGACCGGGGTGACTTTGTGCTCGACAACCTGAATGACAGCGTGAAGCTGTGGAGCGCCACGAACTATCGCTACCTGAAGCGGCAGGCCAGCAACCACACGGGACGGTGGGTCAGCCTTCGCGAAGGCAACAACCCGGTTGTCGGCGCGGTCAGCGAATAATCGATCACGTCGCCCCCATCTTCGTCACAATTGGCTTCTAGATCGCTGTGCGTCCATCCGGACGCACAAAAGACGATCTAAACCATTGATGAAGCATCGGAATAGCCCGAAAATCGGATTCCACTTTTCGGTCCGATGCCCTAAACTCTCCGACCCTGCTGAAACGGGAGTTCTGGATGCATGGCTTCATGTCTTTGCCGGGCCGACAGGTTTTGTGCCTTGTGGCGGCGCTTCTGATGGCTGTGGCCTCTCACACCGGCGCTTTTGCGCAGACCCCTCTCATCGCGGCTGCCGAAGGCGGCGACCTCGCCGCGCTACAACGCGCGCTCCAGGCCGGCGCGGCACTCGAGGAACGCGACGCGCGGCAAAGAACGGCGCTGATGGCCGCCGTCCAGACAAACCAGACCGACGCCGCACGTCTTCTCATCGAAGCGGGTGCCGACGTCAATGCGCGGGACGGGATCGACGACAGCCCCTATCTTCTTGCAGGCGCGCGGGGCTATCTGGAAATTCTTCGCCTGACGCTCGAAAACGGGGCCGATCTTGAAAGCACCAACCGGTTCGGTGGCACGGCACTCATTCCCGCTGCCGAACGTGGCCATGTCGAAACCGTGCAGACGCTGATCGCTGCCGGCGTGGACCCGGATCACATCAACAGGCTTGGCTGGACGGCGTTGCTGGAGGCGGTGATCCTGGGCGACGGAGGGCCGGACCATGTGGCCATCGTCAAACTGCTGGTCGACGCCGGTGCCGACACCAACATCGCCGACCGCGCGGGCATGACCGCCCTGCAGCATGCAAAGCGCAGCGGCTATGCGGAGATCGTTGCGATATTGCAGGCTGCAGGCGCACATTAGATCGGCGCGCACTGCTACGCGCCACGCTCCATCGCATGGTCTTGACAACTCATAACCGGAGAGCTATCGGTTTAATTCATAGCCCTCTAGCTATGAGTTGTAATGCAGCAGTCCCGCGATATCCTCTTTCGTACGCTGGCGGACCCGACGCGCCGCGCGATCTTCGAACGTCTTTGCCGTGACGGCGACCTGACGGTCGGGGTGCTGACGGCCGGCGCCGGTGTGTCGCAACCCGCCGTCTCAAAACACCTCGGCGTGCTGAAACGCGCGGGGCTTGTACGCGATCATCAGGAGGGCCGGCAGACCCGTTACAGCGCGCAGATCGAAGCGCTGGCTCCCCTCATCGACTGGACAAAAGAGATGAACGGCTTCTGGCAGAGCCGCTTCGACGACCTTGAAGACCTGCTCAACAGGATGGATCAATGACACATGCCGCAACCGAAACGCGCTCCGTGGTGGTCGAGCGTGAGATTCCGCACCCGCCGGAAAAGATCTGGCGCGCGCTCACGCAGCCGCACCTGATCGCGGAATGGCTGATGAAAAACGATTTCGAAGCGCGTGAGGGCCACCGGTTCAGCCTGACCGCCGACTGGGGCGGCGTGGACTGCGTGGTAGAGACGGTGGAACCGCACAGGGCGCTTTCCTATGCCTGGGACACGAAGGACCTGCGCAGCACCGTCAGCTGGATCCTCACTCCCACAAAGGACGGGACGCTCCTGCGCATGGAGCAGGAAGGGTTTCAGCCGAACCAGAAGCCCTATTTTCAGGGCGCAAGTGTGGGATGGCCGCGCTTTATCTCCGCGCTCGAACGGGTGGTCGAGAGGCTCGACTGAGGCGGCTGCGCAAAGCCGAACGAATGCGAACCTGGAATGCATGAGGACGATACATGACCACAGCCGATACCGGAAAATCACCGCCCGAGCTGATCGACGCCAGGATCGCGGAACTGGGCGACTGGCGCGGCGAGTTGCTTTCAAGGCTTCGCGACATCATCAAACAGGCGCTTCCCGACGTGATCGAGGAGTGGAAATGGCGCGGCGTGCCGGTCTGGTATCAGGACGGTATGCTCTGCACCGGCGAGACCTACAAGAAGGCCGTGAAAATGACCTTTGCCAAGGGTGCTTCGCTTGAAGACCCTTCCGGCCTCTTCAACGCCAGTCTTGAAGGGAACACACGGCGCGCCATCGATTTCCATGAAGGGGAGGCCATCGACGAGGACGCGCTGAACGCGCTCCTTCGCGCCGCCGCGCGACTGAACGCATCGACACAGAAACGGGAGCGCACCAGATGAAGTGGAATCTCTGGCTTCGACAGGCGCATCGCTGGATTTCGATCGCCTTCACGCTTGGCGTGATCATCAACACCATCGCGGCGATGCGCGGCCAGGAACCGCCCGTCTGGGTTTACTTTCTGGCCGGTGGCCCGCTTATCCTGCTGCTGATCACCGGACTTTATCTTTTTGCGCTTCCCTATGTGACGCGCCGCCGCGCGCATGGAAAAGCCAACGCATAACAATATCAGGAGGCATGCAGATGCCTGCGAAATCTTCCGGGAAAGCACAGGGCAAGACGGAACCGCCACGCCTCCTCTCCGGCGGAAACCCGCAGATACCCAAGGGCGATGGGGATGCGCCCGTTCAGGCCTACATCGCGGCGATGCCAGGCTGGAAGCGTGAGGCCGGTCGCCTGATCGACCGGTTGATCGTGCGCGAGCTTCCCGAGGTTCGCAAGGCGGTGAAGTGGAACTCACCGCTCTACGGGATCGAGGGCCAGGGCTGGTTTCTCGGGCTGCACTGCTACACGCGCTATATCAAAATGGCGTTCTTTCACGGCGCCGCGCTTGAACCGCTGCCCCCCGTGGCATCCAAAGACGCCAACACGCGCTATTTTCACCTTCATGAGGATGAAGTGCTCGACGAAGCCCGCTTCGCCTCATGGGTGCGGCAGGCATCCGCCCTGCCCGGCTGGGTTCCCTAGATCGCCGTGCGTCCATCCGGACGCACAAAGGACGATCTAAACTATTGATAGAGCATCGGAATAAACCGAAAACCGGTTTCCACTTTTCGGGCCGATGCTTAAGATCGCCGTGCGTCCGTCCGGACGCACAAAGGACGATCTAAACTATTGATGGAGCATCGGAATAAACCGAAAACCGGTTTCCACTTTTCGGGCCGATGCTCTGGAACAGTTCACCGTTTCATGATCCAACCCTGACGCCCTGGCGCGGTGCATTAATTAGCCAGCTTTATTCCTCGTCAGAGGCATCATCTTTCCTGCAGGGCAAGACGTGCGCCGAGAGCCAGATAGATGGTGCCGACGACGCGCCCCTGCCAGCGTGCGACCGCAGGGTTGCGCCGCAGCCACGCACCGACCGAGCCGGCGCCGATCGCAATGAGCGAGGTGAAGGCCGCGCTCATCACGACAAAGACAAATCCCAGTGTCGCGAGCTGGAGGACGGCCGAGCCTCCCGGCTGAACGAACTGCGGCAGAAAGGCAAGGAAGAACAAAGCCGTCTTCGGGTTGAGCACCTCGGCAAGCAGTGCCTGCCGAAAGGCCCGTGGCGCCGTCAGCGGCCGCACGACGGGCAGATCAAACCGATCCGTCTTCTCCAGAAAAGCACTGATGCCAAGGTAGATCAGATAAGCGACACCGATATATTTGACGATGGTGAAGGCCAGCGCCGAGGTCATGAGGATCGCGGACAGGCCGACTGTCGCCATGATCGTGTGAACGAGATCGCCCGCCGCGATGCCGAGCCCTGTAGCAATGCCGATCCGCCGACCGCCGCTGGCGGCACGGGCAAGTGTCATCAGCACTGCAGGACCGGGGATCAGAAACAGTCCCAGGACAACGAGTACGTAGGTCAACAGGGTTCCGGTCTCGACCATTTCATCCTCTCCGTGGAGCGCCATGCGCCCTTTCGGGCACTTGAAGGACGTTCAATTTCTGCACTCTTCCCCATCCATGCGGACGCCAGATGATCCCATCTGACCGCAAGATGCTCCAGCCACCGGCGCAACTATGCGGTGCTTTTCAGGCTGCGGCAACCTCGAACCCCGCGCGCGACAGATTCAGGCAATCTCCGCCCTTGCCTGCCCGGCCATGCGATAGGAAATCGATTCGGCGATATGGGGTCGCGCAACGGCATCGGCACCGTCGAGATCCGCCAGCGTGCGCGCTACCTTGAGCACGCGATGATATGCGCGGGCAGAAAAGCCAAGTTTCTCGCTCGCCTGACGGATCAGGGCCGTGCAATCGGCATCGAGAGAAACGACGTCTTCGATGAGTGCTGCGGAACAGGATGCATTCGTGGTCCACGCCGGCAGGCCATGCGCCGTGTAGCGTGCCTGCTGCTTTTGCCGGGCAAAGGCGACACGCTCGGCCACGGCAGCGCTCGTTTCAGCCCGCCCTGCCCCGCCGATGAGATCTCCAGCAGAAACCGCCGGAACATCGATGCGAAGATCGATGCGGTCGAGCAGCGGACCTGAAATGCGCGCCTGATAATCCGTCACGCAGCGCGGCCCGCGCCGGCAACGATGGCCGGGCTCCCCCGCCATGCCACAGCGACACGGGTTCATGGCGGCGACAAGCTGGATGCGCGCCGGGTAGCTGACCCGGTGATTGGCACGGGCGATCACGCATTCGGCTGTCTCCAGAGGCTGACGCAGGGAATCGAGAACCTGCGGGGAGAACTCCGGCAATTCATCGAGAAACAGAACGCCATGATGGGATAGCGAGGCCTCGCCGGGCCGGGCCTTCAACCCGCCGCCCACGATGGCCGCCATGGATGCGGAATGGTGCGGCGCGCGAAAGGGGCGACGGTCCGACAGTTTCCCATCCGCCAGTTCGCCGGCGATGGAGGCGATCATCGAAACTTCCAGAAGCTCGCGCGGCGAGAGCGGCGGCAGGATGGACGGCAGGCGCTGCGCCAGCATGGACTTGCCGGCGCCCGGTGGCCCGACCATCAGGAGATTGTGGCCACCGGCAGCCGCCACTTCGAGCGTTCGCTTGGCGGCTTCCTGCCCGCGAATATCGGCAAGGTCCGGAACCGTGGCCGGCGGCGGATAGAGCGCCGGCTCCGGCCGGCTCATGACCTGGCTACCCCGGAAATGATTGGCCAGCGCGATGAGGCTGCGCGGAGCGAGAATATCTATATCCGCTCCGGCCCATGCCGCTTCCGCGCCACAGGCGTGGGGACAGATCAGGCCGCGTTCCATGGCGTTTGCACCAATGGCAGCCGGCAAAACACCATTGACCGCAGCGACCGTGCCATCGAGCGACAGTTCGCCGAGGACGACGTAACCCGCCAGCGCATCCGAAGGGACAGCGCCGAGCGCCGCCATCAGCCCAAGAGCAATGGGGAGATCATAATGGCTTCCCTCCTTCGGCAGATCGGCGGGGGCGAGATTGACCGTCACCTTCTTCGGCGGCATGGACAGGCCGGAGGCATGAAGTGCGGCCTGCACCCGCTCCCGGCTCTCCGCCACCGCCTTGTCGGCAAGCCCGACGATCTGCATTCCCATCTTGCCGGGGGCAACCATGACCTGCACGTCGACGGGAACGGCCTCCACCCCCTGAAAGGCCACAGTGCGGACATGCGAAACCATGCGTTATCCCCCCAGCCACGCCTGAACCGGCTGTTCTGAATCGCCATGCGCCCATTCGGGCGCAAAAGGGCGGTCCAGGTCTTTGAAAGGGCATCGGAACAACCCGAAAACCGGTACCCACTTTTCGGTCCGATGCCCTGGCACTCACAAGACACAGCATCCACAAGACGCAGGCAAGCCTGCATCCCAGCGAGACGCACCAGAAAATACAGCCAGAACAAGAAATCTCATCGCCCTGCAACTGTATTGAAGCAGTTTCCGGCGATCAGATCAAGAACGTTTCGGGAACGAGAAAGCGTATGAGTTGTTTTCAGGTTGCAGGTGGTTGTGCCGGCGGAACAGGGCCATATCAGCCGCCGGCCCGACGCGCCTCAACGGCCTCCCAGAACAGGGCGGCAATGTCGGCTCCGCCGAACCTCTTCACCTCCCGGATGCCCGTTGGCGAGGTCACGTTGATTTCCGTCAGCCAGTCACCGATGACATCGATGCCGACCAGGGTGAAGCCGCGTTCGCGCAGGGACGGGCCGATGCGCGCGCAGATCTCGCGCTCGCGGTCGGTCAATTCCGCATGTTCCGCGCGGCCGCCGACATGCATGTTGGAGCGGGAATCATGCTCGGCGGGAACCCGATTGATGGCACCGACGGGCTCGCCCTCGATGAGGATGATGCGCTTGTCGCCGCCCCGCACCTCTTTCAGATAGCGCTGCACGATGAAAGGTTCGCGGAAGGCGCCCATGAACATTTCCAGCAGCGAGGCGAGATTGCGGTCGCCCTCCCTCAAATGGAAGATGCCCGCGCCGCCATTGCCGTAGAGCGGCTTGACGATGATGTCGCCATGCTTTTTCCGGAAATCGTCGACCTCGCGCGTGTCGCGCGTGATGAGGGTTTCGGGCATCAGGTCCGCAAACTCGGTGACGAAGATCTTCTCGGGACTGTTGCGCACCCAGGATGGATCATTGACGACCAGTGTCTTCGGGTGGATGCGGTCGAGGATGTGGGTGGTGGTGATGTAATTCATGTCGAAGGGCGGGTCCTGGCGCAGAAGCACCACGTCCATCTCCGACAGATCGAGCCGCTGCGGCGCGCCCAGCGTGAAGTGATTGCCCTCTTCGTCCCGCACTTCCAGCGTCTCTGCCCAGGCAATGACCTTTCCATCGACCATGGAAAGCCTGTCCGGCGTGTAATGCCAGAGCGCATGGCCCCTCGCCTGCGCTTCCAGAGCGAGCGCAAAGCTCGTGTCGCCGGCAATCGAGACGGTAGAAATGTGGTCCATCTGGACCGCGACTTTAAGGGACATGGAATAAACTCCGGAGGGAAACTGGCAGCTCGCCTCCAACATTCGCATCCCATCCGCTTCGACGGCGAGAGCAAAGGCTGGAAACAACGGTGCCACTGGCCGCTTTATATTTCCTGGGTCGGGACCCTGATGGAATTTATGAATTCGACATTCGATCTCAAGATGGGACCAAGCAAATATCGACGTCAAACTCATTCCAGTGGCGGCAGCAGATGACGGCGCGAGCGCGCCCGTGTCAAGCCAGTGGGGCGGTCCGCGCGCGGTGCCGCGCCTGGATCGGCGACAATCACGTGCGCATTATCCGAATATTGGATACGATTCCTAAACAATTTAGGTCCATGGTTCGGCGCATGTGATCAAAAAATCGCCAGAGCAACGGAGTTTCGATGCAGCCGGCGCCCGCACAAGAACGGACGATAACGGCAGACCAGTCCGACTTTGCCTTCACCGATGCGTTGACGGGCCTGGGAAACATGCGTCGGTTCTTCGACAAGATAAACCGACTGATCGAAGAACGCGCCGACGACCCCGCCCCCTTTGCGATTGGCGTTCTCGACCTTGACGGCTTCAAGCCGATCAACGACCTCTTCGGCCGCGCTGCCGGCGACGAAATCCTGCAACAGGTTGCCATGCGGCTTCGGGCGGCGATGGATGCGCACTCCACGGTGACGCGGATCGGCGCGGATGAGTTTGCGTTTCTGTTTCCTCTCGTCTTCAGCGAGGAGGCGGCACGCGAGAAGACCAGGCTCCTGATCGAAATCCTTTCCGCCCCCTACGATGTGGGGCAGCGCACGGCCAGGCTTTCGGCTTCGGCCGGCTGCTCGCTCTATTATTCGGAAGAGGAAACGAGCGAGGTTCTGCTCAACAAGGCGGAGACTGCGCTCTACCAGGCCAAGCGTACCGGCCGTGGGGCCGTGGTGGTCTACACACGCGAAATGGAAGAAGCCGCCAAGCGCGTGACCCATATCGAACAGGCGCTGAGACGCGCCGTGGCTGCCGGCGAGGTGGAGCCGCATTTCCAGCCGATCGTGGACCTGAACACACGCCGTACGGTGGGTTTCGAGACGCTCGCCCGCTGGACGGACAGGGACCTTGGACCGGTTTCCCCAGGCATATTCATTCCCATCGCCGAAGAACGCGGCATTATCGGCCAGCTCTCGCAGCTCGTTCTGCGCAAGGCCACGGAAGCCGCGCGCGACTGGCCCAAGGACCTGTTCCTGTCGTTCAATCTCTCGCCATCGCAGCTCGTCGACCACAATACCGGGCTGCAGATTCTCTCCATTCTGGAACGGACGGGCTTCGACCCGCGCCGGCTGGAGATCGAGATCACCGAAACCGGCCTGATGAACGACCCCGCCTCGGCGCGTCGCATCGTGGAAGATCTGCGCCGTGTCGGCATCCGCGTATCGCTGGACGATTTCGGCACCGGCCAGTCCAGCCTCGGGCGGCTGCGCGAGTTCCATTTCGACAAGCTGAAGATCGACCGCGCCTTCGTGGCATCGATCCTCGACGACCGGCCGTCGGAACACATCATCCGGGCTATTCTTGCCATGTGCGAAGGGCTGGGCATGGATGTTGTCGCAGAAGGCATCGAGGCCGAAGCACAGGCCGACCGGCTGGTGCAGTTTGGCTGCGCGGGCGGGCAGGGCTATCTCTTCGGCCGCCCCTGCAACGCCGATGCGACGCTTGGCTATCTTCGCCAGAACAACGAGGCGCCGGCGCAGCGCAAAGCCGTCATCTGACCGGGTCGCGCGCAGGGCGTCACTGCGCCTTGAGGCAGACCCTGGCATGCCCGGCCCGGATGAAGCCAAGCCTTGCGGCAGCCGCTTTCGACAGATCCAGTATCCTGCCGCGCACGAACGGGCCGCGATCGTTGATCCGCACCACCACGCTGCGGCCATTGCGCTTGTTCGTCACACGCAGCTTCGTGCCGAAGGGAAGGGTGCGATGCGCCGCTGTCATCGCCGCGGGGTTCATTCGCTCGCCGGAAGCGGTCATGGAGGTCAGCGCGTACCATGATGCGCTGCCGCATTGCGCGAAGGCCGGCGCAGAAAGCACGGTGACGAACAGGGCGGCTGCGGGCGCGATCTTCGCGCCGCGGGAAAGTCGCTTGTGCATTTTTTCATCCTGGATTGTCGTTGCCGGGGCCTAACGGCCAAATGAGGCGAGGACGGGGCACGTTCCCCAACGGCAGGGCCCGACGCCCTTAACGTTGGGGTAAGGGGCGGCTGATATCCGCCAGATCATGAAACTGGTTGTCCTCAAAGCTGTCACTGCAACGCTGTTGTCCATCACCGCCTCTCTGGCGATCTGCTGGATTGCCATCCATCTGACCGGCGGTTCCATGAACTGGTTTGCGGCGCTGCTGAGCGCACTCTGCCCGCTGCTCATCGCCTTTCCTGCCAGCATGTACACATTTTACCAGAACCACAGGATCGCGCTGGCGCACCAGGAGCTGGAGGCGACCCATCGCGAGCTGGCCGGCGTCTATCGCAAACTTGCCGCGGCGGCGCGCCTCGACGAGATGACAGGGCTGCTCAACCGCAGCACGTTCATCGCGGAACTGAACCAGGCCGGGCAGCGGGGCGCCGGTGGCGTTCTGCTCGTGATTGACGCGGACGACTTCAAGGGAATCAACGACACACACGGGCATCTGACCGGGGACCGCGCACTGGCGGCCATCGCAGATGTCATCCGGGACGTGTTTTGCGGAGGCGGTCTTGCCGGCCGCATCGGCGGCGAGGAATTCGGCGTGTTTCTCGAAGCGGCCACACTTTCAAAGGGCGAAGCGCTTGCCGAACGGCTGCGGCGCGGCGTCGAGCGCATCGAGCTTCACACGGAACGGAACGGGCTCGCGCGGCTCAGCGTGAGCATCGGTATCGCCTTTGTCGAGGAAGCCGCAGACTTTTCCAGCCTGATGGCGACCGCCGACGAGCAGCTCTATGTGGCGAAGCGGCGCGGCCGAAACCAGGTTTCCGTACCGGAGATGCAGAGCGGGACAGTGCAGCTGCGCACGGCTTCGTGAAGCGGCAATCCTGATCGACATACAAAAAGCGCTGCGGAAACAAACGCGCAGCGCCGGGAGATGCTCGTATCGAACTGGAAGAATGGTGCCCAGGAGAGGACTCGAACCTCCACGCCTCGCGGCACACGGACCTGAACCGTGCGCGTCTACCAATTCCGCCACCTGGGCAGGTGTGCGATGCCGATGTAAGGGCCAAGCCGTTCCGTGTCAACGCGGATTCTTGCTGTTTGTCAGGAAAATGACAAAGGCTCGCGCGCGGGCCTCGCGCAAATGCGGGCGGGGGCGCTTTCGGGCGCCCCCGAAAGGGCGCTCAGTCGTCCAGAACCTCTTTCGAGGCCACGGTCGAATCAGCGTTGAGCCGATAGACGATGGGAACGCCGGTGGCGATTTCCATCTTCACGATCTCCTCGCCCGAAAGGCCGTCGAGCGCCATCACGAGAGAGCGCAGCGAATTGCCGTGCGCGGCCACCAGAACCGTCTCGCCACGCAGCACATGCGGCAAAATCTCATGCAGGAAATAGGGCCACACGCGCGCGCCCGTGTCCTTCAGGCTTTCGCCGCCGGGGGGCGGGGTGTCGTAGGAACGGCGCCAGATATGCACCTGCTCCTCGCCCCATTTTTCGCGCGCATCGTCCTTGTTGAGGCCCGACAGATCACCATAGTCGCGCTCGTTGAGCGCCTGGTCGCGGATGGTCTCCAGATCCTCCATCCCGAGCTCCTTCAGGATGTGATCATTGGTGACCTGTGCGCGGGAGAGGACCGAAGTGTAGGCGATGTCCGGCTTGAAACCGCGCGCCTTCAGCCGGCGCCCGGCATCCTTCGCCTCTTCATGGCCCTTTTCGGTGAGGCCCGGATCGCGCCAGCCGGTGAACAGGTTCTTCAGGTTCCATTCGCTCTGGCCGTGGCGAACGAGAATAAGGGTACCGGACATGGTGCGTTCCTTGTTGCTTCGTGATGGTGGGGTCAGTTGAGCCCGAGCACGTCGAGCATGGAATAGAGGCCGGGCTTGCGGCCATGCGCCCAAAGCGCGGCCTTTGCCGCACCATGGGCGAAGATGCCGCGATCCTCGGCCTGGTGCGAAAGCGTGATGCGCTCGCCGGAACCGGCGAGAATGACGGAATGCTCGCCAACGACAGATCCGCCGCGCAGCGTGGCAAAGCCTATCGTGCCCTCCTCGCGCGGGCCGGTCTGCCCATCGCGTACGCGCACGCTCTTTTCCGCCAGCGCGATCTCGCGACCCTTTGCAGCGGCCTCGCCCAGCAGGAGTGCTGTGCCCGACGGGGCATCGACCTTGTGACGGTGGTGCATTTCCAGCACCTCGATATCGAAATCGGACGCCTCCAGCGCACGGGCTGCTTTCTCCACCAGAACGGCGAGAAGGTTCACGCCGAGGCTCATATTGCCGGATTTGACGATGGTGGCGTGGTGGGAAGCGGCCTTGATCTTCGCTTCGTGTTCCGGCGCAAGGCCGGTGGTGCCGATTACGTGGACGATCTGCGCCTGCGCGGCGTAGCCGGCAAACTCCACGCTGGAGTCCGGCGAGGTGAAGTCCAGCACGCCATCGGCCTTTGCGAAGGCGGCGAGCGGGTCGTCGGTGATGGAGACATTGATCGTGCCGATGCCGGCAAGCTCGCCCGCATCGCGCCCCAGGAAAGAAGAGCCCGGACGCTCCACCGCAGCGGCGACACGCAGCCCGTCCATCGCGTGCACGGTGCGGATCAGCGTCTGGCCCATGCGACCAGCCGCCCCAACGATGACAAGCCCCATATCGCTCATGTGTTCTGCTCCTGCTGCTCTGCTGTGGTGTTGGCGAGCAGGTTCTCGCCCTTCTGGCTCTGCATGCGGTGGAAACGCGCATAGATGCCGTGCGGCTTGGCAAGGAGGCTCTCATGCGTGCCTTCTTCCACCAGATGGCCTTCTTCAAGCACGACGATGCGGTCGGAATTGACAACGGTGGAAAGCCGGTGCGCGATGACGAGCGTGGTGCGGCTTTCCATGATGCCTTCCAGCGCCTGCTGGACTCGGGCCTCCGACTCGTTGTCGAGCGCGGAGGTCGCCTCGTCCAGAAGGAGGATCGGCGCGTCGCGCACAATGGCCCGGGCGATAGAGATGCGTTGGCGTTGCCCACCGGAAAGATTGGCGCCATTCTCGCCAACCAGCGTGTCGTAACCCTCTGCCTGCTGGCGGATGAAATCGTCGGCGAAGGCAAGCCTTGCCGCTTCCTCGACCTCGGCATCGGTTGCATCGGGGCGGCCATAGCGGATGTTGTCGCGGATCGTGCCTTCGAAGAGATAGGGCTGCTGCGAAACATAGGCGATGGCATTGCGCAGCGAGCTCTTGGTGACGGTGGATATGTCCTGCCCGTCGATTTCGATCCTGCCGCCATCGAGATCGTAAAAACGCTGCAGAAGCGCGAAGAGCGTGGACTTGCCGGCGCCGGATGGGCCGACGATGGCCGTGGTCTCACCCGCTCTGGCGACAAAGCTGATGCCGTGCAGCACCGGCAGATCGTCGCCATAGGAGAACGCCACTTTGTCGAAGGTAACGGTGCCCTTGTTGACCGAAAGCGTGCCCGCACCTGGTGCATCGCGCTGCTGGGGCTCGGTGTCGAGGATCTCATAGATCATGCGGGCATTGACCAGCGCGCGTTCGAGATTGACCTGCACGCGGGCAAGCTTGCGCACCGGGTCATAGGCGAGGAGCAGGGCGGTGATGAACGCGAAGACGGAGCCCGGCGGCTGCGCACTGACGGAGGCGCGCCAGGCCGCGTAGCCGATCACGCCGGCAATCGCCAGCCCCGCCAGAAGCTCGGTGATGGGGCCAAGGCGCTCGGAGACACGGGCGATCTTGTTGGAACGGTCCTCGGCATAGGAGATCAGCCCCGACATCTTGCCCGAGAGCTGGTCTTCCATGGTGAAGGCCTTGATGATGGCGATGCCCTGGACCGATTCCTGCATGGCGCCCAAGAGGCGGGAGTTCACATCCACCGCCTCGCGTGTCACGCGGCGCAGCCGGCGCATGAGGTAGTTGACCGAGTAGATGAGCGGCGGGCCGATCACCAGCGCGATGACCGAGAGCAGGGGATCCTGCATCACCATCACGGCAACGAGACCGATGAGGGTGACGAGATCGCGGGCGATTGAGGCGACCGTCATGTTGAGCAGGTCGCGGATGCCGGTCACGTTCTGACTGATCTGGGCGGCGAGCTGGCCGGAACGGGTGGCCGTAAAATAACCGATGCCGAGCCGCATCAGATGGTCGAACATGCGTTGCTGATAACGGGCGACGATGTTGTTGCCGATCTTTGCCAGCATGACCGACTGGCCATAGGTGGCGAAACCGCGAATGGCGAAGGCGGCAACAATGGCGCCGCAAATCCAGCCAACCAGTTCCCAGCGCTGGCGGTAAAAGACCTCGTCGATGATGTCGCGCATGATCCACGCGCTGAAGGCGGTGGTGGCGGCAATGGCCAGCATGCAGGCAATCGCGATCAGATAGTGGCCGATATAGTCGCGGCCGTTTTCCGCGAAGATGCGGCGAATGACCGGGAGAACCTCTCCCACATCCGCCTTGTTCTTTCCAAGCTTCAAAACATCCGTTCCTGTTCAGCCGGGCGACCGGGCGTTGAGCAGCCGCGCTTTTCCAGCAACAGGCTATGCCCGTTCGACTGCGCTCATGCAACGGTGAATCCGGCTCTGGCCGGCGCTTTTCATGCGGCCTTCCAGCGCCGCC
Source organism: Nitratireductor lacus (assembly GCF_056431025.1). Classification (NCBI taxonomy): domain Bacteria; kingdom Pseudomonadati; phylum Pseudomonadota; class Alphaproteobacteria; order Hyphomicrobiales; family Phyllobacteriaceae; genus Nitratireductor; species Nitratireductor lacus. Next base: position 36,385 of record NZ_JBWKMB010000030.1, read on the forward strand.
CCTGGGTTTCGATGCCGAAACGGACCGGAGTGCGCGCATAGGCGGCGAGGCCGACAAGAGCGGCCTTTGGATGGGTGATGACATAAACGGGGATGTCTTTCACCAGAGCGCTGTGGGGCGCCTTGTCTTCGAATGCCGCCCTGAAATGGCCATTCTTGAGCGTCGGAACGATCTTCTGCGCAATGCCGCCGCTCAGATAGACACCGCCGCGCGCCATGAAGATGAGCGCCATGTCACCGGCCAGCCGCCCCAGATAGGTCACGAAGAGATCGAGCGTTTCCATGGCCACGGGATCGGACCCGTCGAGCCCGGCGCTGCTGATCTCTGCCGGCGTCTCGTGGACGGGTTTCGTGCCGTCGGCAGCGTTGATCGCGCGGTAAAGGTTGACCATGCCGCGCCCGCACAGGATCTGCTCGGCCGCGACACGGCCCTCGATCCGCTCCAGATGCGGGAAGATTTCCAGATCCCGCCCGGTGCGCGGGCCCAGATCCACATGCCCGCCTTCGCCCGGCACAGGAAACCAGGTGTGCTGCGCATGAACAAGCCCGGCCATGCCGAGGCCCGTTCCGGGCCCAAGCACCACGCGGCTGCCCGTGGGCTGCGATGTGCCGGGGCAGACCATCTCAAGATTGTCGTCGTCGAGCGCCACCACGGCCAGCGCCTGCGCCTCGAAATCATTGATGACGATGATGTCGCTAAAGCCCATCGTCTCCATCATCTTCCGGGGGCGCACCACCCAGTCGCAATTCGTGAGGTCGATCTCGTCGCCCTCCACCGGACCGGCCATCGCCAGCACCGCCGATTGCGGGATGATGGAGGTGCGGTCGAGGATGGCGCTCTGGATGGCTTCGTCGATGGTCGCGTAGTCCGCGGTCTGCACCACCGGAAAGGCTTTGGGCTCGGCGTTGGAGTCCACCAGAATGGCAAAGCGCGCATTGGTGCCGCCGATGTCGCCGATCAGGACGGGAAATCGCAGGGCTGTATCGTTCTCATTCTTGAAATGCATGGCACAGACTCTGACGATTTGCCGCTCCAAAGACCAGGTAAAAGCGGATTAAATCGGTTGAAGGCGGAAGGCAAGCGCATCGTCGGCAAAAAGTCGACGCGCCCACCACTTCAAAGCCGGGCGGTTTTACTGAAATCCGGGCCGACTGCTCGGCCTGGGCACCTGAGCCGGCGGAATCGCGGACAGGACACCTGCAGGGCTGACCGCCTGATAGCCAAGTGCCGGCAGATCCGCTGCGGCGGCCTGCGGAACACCGCCCTGGCCGGCGACGGTGACCGCGGCTTCCGACGCGGGATTCGGCGCATCGAGCACGGCGCGGCACGCGGAGGGCAGGGCCGCCATGGTCATCACGTCGCGGGCTTTCGGCTTGGCCGGGCCCTTTGCCGGTTTCCACGGTTCGTCGGTAAACCACCAGGCGAGTGAATCATCGCATCCCTCGCTGCGCGGCGGCGGGCTTTGCGGCTTGCAGCCGGTGGAGCCGGCTGGGCAGCCGATGCGGACATGAAAATGATAGTGATGTCCCCAGAATGGTCTGACCTTGCTGAGCCAGGAGCGATCGCCGCGCACCGTGTCGCAGAGCTTTTTCTTAATGCCGGGATGCACCAGAATGCGCTCCACTTCCGGATAGTTCGCCGCACGCCGCAGGACCGCTTCATGAGCCGGGGTCCATTTGCGGTCATCGACGTAGAGCGAATCCTTTTTCAGCATCGAGATGGCGCTGATGCGTTCGCGGTCGGCCACGCTCATGCGCTGCGCCGGCATCGGCGTGAACCAGATGTCGGCATCAAGGCCGATCTGATGCGAGGCGTGGCCCGTGAGCATGGGGCCGCCACGCGGTTGCGAAATATCCCCGACGAGAAGGCCGCGCCAGCCATCCTGCGCGGCTTCCCGCGACAGGCGCTCGATCAGCGAGATGAGGACCGGGTGCCCCCAGCGACGATTGCGCGACAGGCGCATGGCCTGCCAGTGCGGCCCGTCACGCGCGATGGCGACACCGCCGGAAAAACACCCTTTCGAATAGAAGCCATAGGCCGCCGGCCTGGTGGCGGCGGGGAGCTGCTTGGCTCCGAACAGATCCTTGGCGAGAGGCTCGGCCTGAACGGCGGCAACCGTGGTGGAAAGTCCCAGCAGGGCCATGGCCACCAGTTTCAGAGTCCGTTGGAATCGCATCGCTTCCTCGTTGTGAGCCTACCCCCGCGATTATCGAATCATAGCACAGCTTGCGATTCGCTTACCGCCGTCGTTTACGATTCTTCTGCGCGCCAGCTTTCATCCGCCCACATGGTTTCGAGCGCTGCGCGATAATCCGGATGCCGCATCCGGTAGCCCGTGCTTTTGAGACGCGCATTCGAGACACGTTTGCATTCGCCATAAAACGACCGCCCCATGGGGGAGAGGCCGGCATCTTCGAATGCAACCTCCGGCGGGGCGGCCTGCCCGGCCAGTGCGGCCGCATATGCCACCACGTCCTGCGGGGGCGAGGGAGCATCATCGGTCACATTGAAGATGCCCGTTTCGAAACGGCGCGCGAGATGGGCCGTCGCGCCCGCGATGTCGTCGACATGAATGCGGTTGAACACCTGGCCCGGCTTGACGATGCGCCGCGCCTTGCCGGCCTCGAGATTGCAGAAGGGGTTGCGGCCCGGACCGTAAATGCCGGACAGACGGATGATGGCCACGGGGAGGCCGAGCTCCTCGCCGAGCCGGAGCCAGTCGTTCTCCGCCACAAGCCTCTGTTTCGAGCGATCCGAGACCGGATCGCAGGGCGCCGTTTCATCCACCCAGGCACCGCCGTGATCGCCGTAAACGCCAACGGTCGAGAGATAGCCGATCCATTTGAGCGCGGGCATTGCGCCGGAAATGATCTCGCGGGCGGCGATCAATACGGGATCGCCCGCCGCATCCGGTGCGACGCTGACGATGAGATGCGTGGTGGTGGCCAGCGCTTCCTTCGCATCGAGAGAAACGGTGTCCTGAAACAGAAAGGGCACAATGCCTGCGTGCTTCAGCCTCTCGGCGTTCCCGGCGCTGCGCGTGGTGCCGGCCACCAGGGCGGCTTCGCCGGCGACCTCACGGGCGATGGCCCGGCCCGAATAGCCTGCGCCGAAGATGAAGAATCGCTTGGTCATGATCGTCCGTCCCATTCAGCCTGCACCTGTGCGTCCGTTTCCTGCGGGCGCAGCCGGGTTTCGATTGCCCGGAAGGCCTTGTCGTCCAGAAGTCGGGACAGCGCCCAGACGGCCGCGCCACGCACGAGCGGCGCATCATCTTCGGCGAGGCGCCTGCACGGGTCAACCAGGCTGGCTTCGCCGGAATTGCCCGCCGCAATCAGCACGTTTCGGATGAAACGGTCGCGGCCGATGCGCTTGACCGGCGAGCCGGAGAAGAAGGCGCGAAAACCGGCATCGTCCAGCTCCAGAAGCGTGGAAAGCGGTGGCTCCTTCAGATCCTCGCGCGCCTGAAGCTTCGCCTCGGCGGCGCCTTGAGCGAACTTGTTCCACGGGCAGGCGGCGAGGCAGTCGTCGCAGCCATAGATGCGGTTCCCCATGGGGACGCGGAATTCGCGCGGGATCGGCCCCTTGTTCTCGATGGTGAGATAGGAGATGCAGCGCCGCGCATCGATCTGATAGGGGGCGGGGAAGGCCCTGGTCGGGCAGATGTCGAGGCAGGCGCGGCAGGAGCCGCAATGGTCGCGCTCCGGCGCATCCGGCGACAACTCAGCCGTGGTGAAGACGGAACCGAGAAACAGCCAGGAGCCGAATTCACGGCTCACCAGGTTTGTGTGCTTGCCCTGCCAACCGAGGCCGGCCTCGCGGGCCAGCGGCTTTTCCATCACCGGCGCGGTGTCGACGAAAACTTTCACATCCTCGCCGGTGCGGGCGGCGAGTTTGCCGGCAAGCTGTTTCAGCCGGCCTTTGATCACATCGTGATAATCGCGGTTGCGCGCATAAACGGAGATTGCCGCCCGGTCCCGACGCTCCAGGATCTCGAGCGGGTTTTCGTCCGGGCCGTAGTTCATGCCGAGCATGATGACAGAGCGCGTCTGCGGCCACAGATCGCGCGGATGGGCGCGGCGGTCCGCCGTTTCCTCCATCCATTGCATGCTGCCGTGCCGGCCTTCCTTCAGGAAATGGCCAAGCTCGGCCGCACGCGAGGGAGCACGCTCTGCCGAGGCCACGGCCACGGCATCGAAGCCCAGCGCGCGCGCCTCCTTTTCGACGAACGCGCGAAGCCTGTCGGCCTGCGCGCTTTTCATCAGAAATCCAGATCCGCGTAGTGAGAGACGGGAGAAAGCCCGCGCACGCGGTCAGCCAGAATGGAGCGGAAAGAGGGGCGCGATTTCATGCGGGTGTACCAGTCGCGCGCCGCCGGATAGTCACGCCACTCGATCTCGCCCAGATAGTCGAGCACCGAGAGCGTGGCCGCGGCAGCGAGATCCGCATAGGAAAGCCTTTTGCCGGCCATCCAGTCGCGCGTGCCGGCAAGCCAGTTCGTGTATTTCATGTGCTGGCGCACATTGGTGCGCGCAGCGCGGATGGCTGCCGAATCCGGCGAACCGCCACCTTCCGACCCCGCCATCTGCGGCTTCAGCGCCCTCTCACGCACCAGATGCCGGGTCACGTCGGCGTCGGCCTTGAGAAGATACCATTCGACAAGCCGGCGAATTTCCGCGCGGTCGACAGAATCCTCGGCCATCAGACGCTTGTCGCGCTTCAGCGCGCCACGCGTCTCATCGAGATATTCTGCGATAACGGTTGCACCGACAATGGGATGGTCGCCCTCGGCAAGCAGGACGGGGATCGTGCCCGCCGGATTGAGCGTGAGAAACTCCTCGCGGCGCGCCCAGGGGCGCTCCTCGATCAGGGCGAGTTCCTCGCCATATTCGCCAAAGGAAAGCCGCACGAAACGGCAGGAAGCATAAAGGGGATGGTGAAAGAGCGTCAGCATGCGTCTGCTTCTAGAGGAAGGCTCTGGCCATTTCATGGCCGTGACGGTAATCCTTCGATTACCTGATTCTGCGAGTTCTTCCCTCAGCTATAGGGGGAGACTTATCTGCTGACAAGCAAGCCTTGATTGAGGAGCGAACATGACGGATCAGACCATCGTGGGGGCGCTCCTTCTTGGCATCCTCGAAGGACTGACGGAGTTCATTCCCGTCTCCTCGACCGGGCACATCCTGCTCGCCGGCCATTTCCTCGGTTTCAAATCCACCGGCAAGGCCTTCGAGGTTCTGATCCAGCTCGGCGCCATCCTCGCAATTCTCAGCGTCTATGCGGCGCGGCTCTGGCAGATGCTGATCGACCTGCCGCGCGACCCGGCAACGCGGCGCTTCGTCATCGGCATTCTGATCGCCTTTCTGCCGGCTGCGGTGATTGGTGTTCTGGCTTACAAGATCATCAAGACCGTGTTCTTTGAAACACCGCTTCTGATCTGCGTGATGCTCATTCTGGGCGGCTTTGTGCTGCTTTGGGTGGATCGCTGGGCAACGAAACCGCGCTATCACGACATCACGAAGTTCCCGCTTTCCATGTATCTTGGCATCGGTCTGTTCCAGTGCCTGTCGATGATCCCCGGCACCTCGCGCTCCGGCGCGACGATCGTCGGCGGGCTCCTGATGGGAGCGGACAAGCGCTCGGCGGCGGAGTTTTCGTTTTTCCTCGCCATGCCGACCATGACCGGCGCCTTCGCCTATGATCTCTACAAGAATTACGATCTGTTATCGGCAGCGGATGTGAAGATCATCGCCATCGGCTTCATCGCCGCCTTCATTGCCGCGCTTATGGTCGTGCGCTGGCTGCTTGGCTACGTATCGCGGCGCGGCTATGCGCTGTTTGGCTGGTGGCGGCTGCTCGTGGGCAGTGTCGGGCTGATCGCACTGCTTGTGTGGGGGTAGGGCCTCCCGAAATCGAAGTGTGGAATCCGGTTTTCAGATTGTTCCGCCTCGATTTTATGGCAGCGGCGTGGTGCGTGGTTCGACAAGCTCACCATGAGGGAAGTGGAGCATCGCGGAAAAGCCTGCTTCGGTGAGGTTACGGACGGGAACTGCAATCATCTACCTCCCTCATGGTGAGCTTGTCGAACCACGCACCCCATCAATGCCATGGCGGCGCGTCCACATGAACACAGATCACCCAACCAACAAAAAAACCCGGCGCGAGGCCGGGTTTCAGACCACTGACAAACCCCGTCGATTTTCGGCGGGGTTTTGTTCAAGTGTGTGCGGTTTCTGGTTTTTGCCTGTCAGGAACAGGCGTCATCAGGC
>NZ_JBWKMB010000031.1:0-39959 GCF_056431025.1 Nitratireductor lacus
ACGGGTGGTCGGGGTCCACATGAGAATCTCCAGGAAGGTCGCAATTCCTTGGAATCACGTGAACCTCGGCCCCTCAACTCCTTTCGAAACAGCCTCTAAGAACCGCCGGATCATCGCAGCAAGGAGATTGCGGCTCTCATCAAAGTCAACATCGGTCGCAATCAGCGGGAGCATGGGGGCGGCGTAGAGAATGGACACAAGCACCGCGCTGGTCTGATCGGGGTCAATACTCGCATCAACGTCGCCGCGCGCCTGTAAGGAAGGCAGTCCAAGGAAAGAAATACGTGACTAGGCGGAAGCGGAGAAGGCTCTCGCGGCCGACTAATCAACAACGCCCGTCATGCAACTCATCGTCACTGTCACGATCGGTCGCAGGAAGCGGCGCGATATGCCGTAAGGCCTCCACTGCAGACTTCATTGCAAAGCCATCTTCTGCGCCATACCGACGGCTAGGGATTCGACAACCGCGCGGACAGAGGGCAACTGTCCCCGACGATGCGGCATCAGCAGTGTCGTTGTTGCGCCGCCTGCATCCCATTCGGGGAGCACACGTACGAGACGACCGCTTTCAATGTGCGGCCACGCAAGACCGTGCGGCAGGTTGGCGATAGCTATTCCCGCAAGTGCCGCGTTGACGATCAGGTAGGGGTCATCAGTGAACAGCTTCGGACGCGGCTGTACCGTGACAACTCCACCGCTCGCGCTTCTCAGCGACCATATGAGAGAGTCCGGTGATCTCTCAGGGACAATTCCACAGTGTTCCGCCAACTCGTCCGGGCGGGAGAGACCGCCGTTGGCAGCCAGATACTCAGGTGCCGCAACAAGATAGTTCGGAGAATAGCCAAGCCGCCGTTGCACATAGTCGGAGTCCGGCAACGGATGTCGATGAGCACGGATCGCGATGTCAATGCCTTCCTGCACCAGGTCGGTGTAACGGCTAGTTACAACCAGTCCGATCTGAAGCTTGGGATACTGCCTCGTCAGTTCAGGCAGCAGATCGGCGAGCGCCATCTGTACGGTCGCCGTAGCGGCCGTGATCCTCACCAGGCCGCGGGGCTCAGAAAGGCGGCGCTTGACGGCATCTTCAGCGGCCTCGGCTTCGACCAGCGCCGCTGCCGCGTGACGATAGAAATCCTTTCCGGCGTCCGTTACCGCGAAACGCCGCGTCGTGCGCTGGATAAGCCGCACGCCAAGATCCTTTTCCAGTTCTGCAATGCGCTTGGAGATACTCGATTTTGGAACGTTCAGCGCCTTGGCAGCCGCTCCGAAACCCTGCCTGTCCACCACGTTGACGAAAAAGAAGAGGTCGTTGAGCTTCATGAATCTCACTCATTGTCCATACAGGTAGATAGTTTGTCTATTTATGCCGATCTACAATGTAATTGTTTCTGCTGATATGCAATCGCTCAAACGAAGCCAACGTCGAACAGGCCGCGTCAGGCAGTCCCCGTCACTCCCTTTCGCGGCCATGTTTGATTGGATGAGACGGTACGGAAGGGCGAAGAATGAGCATTGCCATCAAGACGAGCATCAATGCATGGCCAGCCGTGGCTTCCATCGCGATGGGCACATTTGTGATGGTTACCACCGAGCTCATGCCGATTGGCCTGCTTAGCCAGATTGCCCGTGACTTTGCTGTCTCCAATGGCACCGCAGGGTTGCTGATCTCGTTGCCAGGTCTGGTTGCGGCGGTGGTGGCGCCCTTGGCGACGCTCGCGGCAGGCAGGCTCGACCGCCGTCTGCTCCTCATTGTGCTGTCTTTGTTCCTTTTTGCCTCGAGCATGGCTTCGGCCGTGGCATCCAGCTTTGCGATGCTGTTGATCGCGCGGCTGGTCCTTGGGGTCTGTATCGGAGGCTTCTGGACCTTCTCCACACCGGTTGGACGACAACTCGTCCAGGCAAATGCGGGAGCCCGCGCCACCGCCATCATCATGGGTGGAATCTCGGCCGGCACGATCCTTGGCGTACCCGCGGGCACGCTGATCGCCGACGTGCTCAACTGGCGCGCCGCATTCGGCAGTGTTGCCGCCCTGGCTGCCGCGGCATGCATCTTTCAGATTCTTTCGATACCTTCGGTGACGGCAGGCAGAGCGATCACCCTGGGTACGTTGCTCGGCCTCATGACCATTCCACGAGCGCGAGCGGGCCTGATTGCCGTCGGGCTGATCGCCTCGGGCCAGTTCATGGCCTATACCTATCTCGAAGTCCTGATCACCGGGCCGATGGGCTGTGCCGGCGCTGCCCTGAGTGTGGTCCTTCTTGGCTACGGCGTCGCCGGGTTGATCGGCAACTTTGCCGGTGAACGCTTCGTCGGCTGGAATAGCCGCGGCACGTTCATCGCTACGGCCGTCTCCCTCTGCCTCACCATCGCGTTCGCTGCGCTCGTCCAATCGGCGGGGGCCGTTTCCTTCGCGATCGTGCTCCTGTGGGGCTTCGCCTTTGGGCTGATGCCGATCTGCGTGCAGGTCTGGCTTTATGAGGCGGCCCCCGATCGTTTCGAGGGCGGCTCGGCTCTCCTCGTGACCATACTGCAGATCGCAGTCGCATTCGGTGCCTGGGCCGGCGGCCGTCTGATCGACGCCTCCGGTATCGCGACCACGTTTCAGATTGCCGCGGGCTTCTGCCTGGTGGGCGGTGTGGTGATCGCCTTGCTGGGCCGGAAGCCCAATTGAACGCTGCCAGGCTCTCCGTCAGCGGGCAGTGCGTCCATTCAAGAAGAAGGAACGTCATCGTGACGAAATTGCATATCGGCATCATCCTCGGGACGACGAGGGAAGGGCGCTTCGTCGACATGCCTGCCGGCTGGATCAACGAGCACCTGTCGAAGCATGACGACATCCATACTGAAGTCATCGACCTGCGGGACTATCCCATGCCGTTCTTCGAAGAGACAACATCGCCGGCCTATGCGCGCCCCGGCAGCGATGTGGCTTGCCGCTGGGCAGCCAAGATTGCCGAGATGGATGGGTTCGTCTTCGTCACCGCCGAGTACAATCGCAGCATCCCCGGAGTGCTCAAGAATGCCCTGGACTACGCCTATCGCGAGTTCAACAAGAAGCCGGCTGCTTTTGTCGGATACGGTGGGGTGGGTGCCGCACGTGCCATCGAGCAACTGCGGCTCATCTCCGTCGAACTGCAACTTGTCCCCTTGCGCAATGCGGTCCATATCGCGATGGACCAATATCTCGCTATCGCCAATGGCGAGAAGCAGGTCGGAGATTTCGACTTCCTCAATGCAAGCGCCGTCTCGATGATCGAGGATCTTGTATGGTGGGGACAAGCTCTCGCTGGAGCGCGGAACCCCTCAAGACTTGCCGCTGATTGCTCTGGATCAAGAGCTCTCAACCCCATCACGCATCAGCCAGGTTGATCCTTCGGCGTCCGCCAAGCGATTGAGAAACCCCGGATCTAACCCGGACCGTCATACGCCGTTTGGCGGCATGGCTGGAGTTGGCGGAAGCAGACGATCGACACGGACCGGCAGCTTGAGATGCCGGCATATCGAGCGCCTGCGGACAGTCCGGAATTACCTGCGTCCCCGGTTAACGTTGGAAGGTCAGGTGGATGGTGCCGCTTTCTGCCGTTTCCGACTTCACGGCGTAGTTCTTTTCAAGGCCGCGCAGGTCATCCCACAGCCTGATCCCCCGCCCAAGCAGGATCGGCGCAATCGCCACATGAAGACGGTCAACCAGACCGGCTTTAAGATATTCACGAACGACGGTCGGACCGCCTCCAATCCGCACATCTTCCTGCCCGGCAACGTCCGTAGCCTTCTGGAGCGCGTCGTCAATCGAGGTGTTGATGAAATGAAATATCGTGCCACCTGCCATTTCCATGGAAGGCCGCGGATTATGGGTGAGGACGAAAACCGGGCAATGAAATGGGGGTTCTTCACCCCACCAACCACGCCAGTTCGGGTCATCGGGGTGGTCGTGGAAGCCGAATTTGCCAGCCCCCATGATTTCCGCACCGATACCCTCGAAATATTCCTTCGCATACTTGTCGTCGATGCCAGTCGTGCCCTTGCCGCTGGTGTCCTTGAAAACCTGCTCGTGAAAAGTCTTCGTGGCCACATATGCATCAACGAGACGCGACCAGTCCTCGCTGAACGGGTTATCGGGCGTCTGGTCCGTCGCCGTCGCGAAACCATCGAGCGAAATGAGAAGATCCACACGAACTGCCACCGAAGTCCTCCTTTATCGTGGTTGAACCTCAGGATATTAAACTAAGGTAAGTGCCTATGTATTTGCAAGCCGATACAAAGGCAAGTACCTTTTTGTCCTTGACGAGGGTCGCGGGCCGAATTACCAACTCACATGCCTTACCATTCAGCGCCGCTCGACCTGGCTTTTCACGCTCTCAGCGACCCGACCCGCAGAGCCGTGATTACCCGGCTCGTGGAGGGCGAATTGCCCGTGAGTGCCTTGGCCGAGCCTTTCGATATGGCGCTCCCGTCATTTTCACAGCATTTGAGAGTGCTGGAGGATTGCGGATTGATCGAAAGCGAGAAGCGCGGCCGCAGTCGCTGGTGCCGACTGGTGCCGACACGCTTCGAAGAGGCGGCGGACTGGATGGAGACGGAGCGTCGGCGATGGACCGAGCGGCTGGATCGGTTGGAAGTCTATCTGGACAGTGGGGGCCATAAAGAATGACGGATACAGCAAAATGGTTTGAGACCTGGTCGCCCGAACGCGAAATCGTTTTGGTGAAGGTATTGAATCACCCCCGCGAAACGGTGTTTGCCGCCTGGACGGATCCCAAGGCGCTGGCTGAGTGGTACGGGCCGGCAGGATTAAGCATCGAGACCCGCGAAGCCGACATCCGCGAAGGCGGGGTCTGGAGGTTCGACATGGTGGGAATCTTCGAGGGGCAGGAGCAGCGCTTCGAGAATCTGATGCGCTTTGTGGAAATTGCACCGAACGAGCGGATTGTAATCGACTATGGTACGCCAGACCCCGACGATCCCGATCGTTTCCATATGGTGGTGACATTCGACGAACAGGCCGACGGAAAGACGGTGTTGACGATGCGTCAGCTCCACCCCAGTCGCGCGCGGCGTCAGGCGGTCATCAGCTTCGGCGCGGTTGAATACGGGTTGCAGACGCTGGACGGCCTCGCCGCGTGGCTGGACAGTTGAGCGGTCGCCCGCTCGGTGCCGGGACCTGCCGACCGGCGACGGCCGAAGTGGCGTATCCCCGCGGTTTGCGCAAATATTGTGTTTGCCCTCTGGCAGTGGAAAAGACGAGCCGGGGCGCAGCCGCACACAAAGGGCGATTTGTGACTCAAATCGGGAAAACCGCCCTGACGATCGCCAACCATCGGCAGAAGTGCCGCCCTCCCAAAAGAGCGGCGAAGTGACGCCAGTGGCCGATCAGACAGGGCGAATTCGATAGGCGCAGCGGCGCGCGCCTTGAATGATATGCTCGGTCCGTTCGATATCGCAGGCGGGGCCCAGCATTTCCCTGAATATCGCCAGCTCGGATCTGCAGAAGCCCTGACAGGCGGTGGCTGCGGCACAGATCGGGCAATGGTTCTCGACCAGCAGCCAGCCGTCTCCGTCGTCGGCTTTGCAATACTCCGCCATATAGCCTTCGCGCGTGCGCAGTGTGGCCAATGCCGCGAGCCGTTGTTCCAGGGATTTCGCCTTGCCGATCTCGGCACGGTAGATGCGCCGCATTTCGTCTTCGCGCGCGGCGATCAACTGTTCGAGCGTGTCGTTGCCGAGAAGCTCGCGAATGTTGCGCAGCAGGCTGACGGTGATTTCGGCATGGGTGTCGGGAAACTGGGCGTGCCCATGCGACGTCAGGCGCCAGAACTGGGCCGGCCGGCCGACCCCGCGCGAGACAGCCTCGGTTTCAACCAGGTCTTCCGCTGCAAGCTTCGTAAGTTGCTGCCGCGCGTTCTCACCGGTCGTGCCGAGCACCTGCCCGAGATCGGACGCCGTCTGCGGCCCGCGGGTCTTCAAAAGGAGCAGGAGCCGCTGTGAAGGGGAGCGGTTGGATGGGGTTTCTTTTTCCAAGCTTGTGCTTGACATATTCGCGCTGTTCTTTATTCAAAGCAAGGGCTTGTTTTATAGAGTGTTTGGGGTTCGATCAAGGGAGCGGGTTCCCGGCAGGATGGTGCAGCGGTCCCACAAGGCATGACAAACTTTCGCTCGAGGCTCGAAGCCCGCATTGCCTCCGGACAAGGCAGCGCTCTTTTGCGTTTCACCTTGGGCTGTGCGTTTCGCAAGGATCGCGACCATCTCTCGGCGCTGCATCATTTGCGAGAGGCGGTGAAACTGGATCCCGACTACTCGGCCGCCTGGGTCATGTTGGTCAAAACCTACGCCGAGGCTGGGAACCATCACGATGCGCTGGACGCATGCCGGATCGGAGTGACCGTGGCCGACCGAAATGGCGACATCCAGGTCTCTCGGCAAATGCGCGTGTTTCTGAAACGCCTGGGGGCGAGATTGCAGCAACATGCTCCGAATGCCGGCGGCAGTGCCGACCATTAGGTCTCGTGCACCTCTCGTCGATGGCCGGGCCAGGCATGAATGACGGCCGGCTGAACAAAATATTTGATAGAACAGTATCCTGCCGGCACTCGGCGTGGTGCCGATATGTGGTCCATGAGCGTGGATACCAGACACTGTCTGCAACAACCCGCGGAAGGATGTTGCTGACCATTGAGACGGACTGTCGTCATCTCTTGAGAGTTGAGTCATGAAGAACGAAGCCCTTGTTGCGAACTGCGTCGGAACCTACGAAGAACGGGTCCCCGTCAATGCACTTCGCGGGCATTTTCATCGCGCGTGGTTCAAGCGATATCCGCGGGAGGTCCCGAAAACGGTCCAGGTCGCTCCGGACGGTTGTGTCGACCTGCTTTGGTGCGACGATCGTTTCGTTGTCGCGGGGCCCGATGCCACCGCCGCCAGTTCCAATTTGCGATCGGGCGGATTCGTTCTCGGAATGCGCTTCAAACCAGGGGCTGCGCGCCGTTGGCTTGACATGCCGATGACGGAGATCGTCGGCATGCAGGTCGACATGCAGGACATTTGGGGACAAAGGGCCCGCGAGATCGCCGAAAGAATGCAGGAAGCGAGCGGTCTGGAAGATCAATTCGGCCTGTTGAATGCATTGCTTGCGAAGATGGCGCCGTCGATAGAGCCTGTTTCGGGGGAGGGGGCGGCGATATTCGGGGCGCTTGAGCGCGGCGTGGGAAACGATACCGGTGGGCAGGTAGACATATTGGCCGCTGGGTTGGCTGTCAGTGGGCGAACGCTGCGGCGCAGAAGTCGAGAGCTTTTCGGATACGGCCCGAAGACCCTTCACCGGATACTTCGCTTCCAGCAATTTATGGCGCTGGCCCGGCTTCCCGGCGGCCGAGGCCTGGCGGAATTGGCGTGCGCGGCGGGATACTCGGATCAGGCCCATCTCAATCGCGAAGTCCGCGCACTCTGTTCAATGACCGCCGGAGATCTGGTTCGGCAGATCGCCTCCTGAATGGCCGTTTTGTTCAATACGGACCGTGTCTTTCGCCCTACCGTCGGCCTGCCTACAGACTTTCAAGGAGGCCTCATGGGTACGAAAGGCAATGATCGACAGATCGACAATATCGAGTTCAACGTGAGCGACATCGAGCGCTCGCGGGAGTTTTATGGAAAAGCGTTCGGCTGGACATTCACCGATTACGGACCGACCTATTGCGAATTCACCGACGGGCGGTTGACGGGTGGTCTGACCACGAGCGGGCCGGTCGGGTCCGGCGGTCCACTCGTCATTCTTTATGCCGACGACCTTGCCGAAACGCAGAAACGTGTCGAAGCGGCGGGCGCCAGGATCGTCAAGCCGGCATTTGCCTTTCCCGGTGGCCTACGGTTTCATTTTCAGGATCCCGACGGTTACGAGCTCGCCGTTTGGTCCGAGAATTAGTCGCGATGGCCGCATATTTGTACGATGCCGGGCTGTTCTTGCTTGGCGGTGTTTTTGCATGGGTCGGAATTGAACACTTTCTCCGGTTCGAAACGATTGCGGCCCAGCTCGCCGAACAGGACTTTCCCGCGCCGCGTCTCCTGCTGGCAGCAGGCTCCATTGTGGAAATCATCGCCGGCGTCTGCCTCGCCGCCGGTTTTGCCGTGCCATATGCGGCGGCGGCTCTGATCGCGTTCACGATTGCCGCCAATATGCTGGTTCTCACCTTCTGGCGTCATTCCGGTCCGCAGAGACAGGGACTGCGGTCCGCTTTCATCGTCAACTTTGCCGTTGTCGGAGGATTGCTCGCTGTTGCGGCCGGAGCGCGTTGAATATTGAAACGAAGAGGCGGATGGCGATCCGCCTCGTTCGCCACACGCTTCTCATCGCATTGCAGTTGCGGCCGCATGGCGGCGGGCAGCGCGATCGCCGGACCAGTCCACCGCCGCCTCATCGGCAAGCGGAGGCGCGCCACATGGTCCTGCGGCGAGTTCGCAACCGCAGGCTTCATCGAGGATAAAATCACGAAACGCGGCCAGACGCTGGTCCTTCGTTTGTCCTTCCGGCCAGGTGAGCGCATAGACATGCGATGCAAGCGCCACGACGTTCTCGCCATAGGGTCTGACAAGTCGTCCTGCCGCGAGTTCGGCGTTGATCATCGGTGAGCGGCCAAGCGCGATCCCCAGCCCGTCGATCGCCGCGGAAAGCGCCACGCCATAGTGGCTGAAGCGCAGCCGCGGTTGTTGTGCTGTGCCCGTGTCCACATTCAAGCGCTTTAGCCAGAATCCCCAATCCATCGCCTGGTCCGGAGCCGGCTCTTCCTCGATCAGCGTGTGGGCCGTGAGATCGAATCTCTGCGCGCTTCCTCCGCTGCGGTCCAGCAGTGCCGGGCTGCAGACCGGATAGCTCTCCTCGCGAAACAGCAACAATTCGTTTTCCGCGGTCGGCCGATTGGCGGGATGCGCGACGATCGCCGCATCGAAGCCGTCGCGCGCGAAATCCGGCGCGCGAAAGTCGAGCATCGACAACCGGATCTCGATGTTGGGATGAAGCGTTGCCAGCCGACCGAGGCGCGGCACCAGCCACCAGGTCGCAAAGGCGGTTGGAACGGCAATGGTGAGGATGCCGGACTGACTCTTGCAACGGATGCGGTCCGTCGCCCCTAGAATCATGTCGAGCCCGGCTCGCACGGCCTCCAGCAGGATCTTGCCGTCCGCGGTCAACTCGATCCCGGGATTGTGGCGCCAGAACAGCGGGACACCGAGAAACTCTTCGAGCGCCTTGATCTGATGGCTGACCGCGCTCTGTGTGAGCGACAGATCTCCCGCAGCAAGCGTAAAGCTGCCCTTGCGCGCGACCGCCTCGAATGTCCGCAAAGTCGTCAAGGGCGGGACCGAACGATAGGAATTTGCGGAGGCGTTCCACATGGGATCATCTCCCCATTGTTTGAGCCGACTTCACGGCTTGCCGGAAGTCGGCCCCAGTTTCAGACGCGTGCGAGCTCAGCCTCCGCGAACTCATAATTCGCAAGCCTTTCGAGGAAGTTCGCCACATAGTCGGGGCGACGATTGCGGAAATCCACGTAGTAGCTGTGTTCCCACACGTCGAGGCCGAGCAGTGCCTTGCCTTGGCCGGCGGCCAGCGGATTGCCCGCATTGGCGCTCTTGGTGACCTTCAGCTTCCCGTCATCGCCAAGCACGAGCCACGCCCATCCCGAGCCGAATTGCGTGGTCGCCGCCGTTTTGAACGCGTCCTTGAACGCTTCCACGCTGCCGAAATCCTCGCCGATCTTCTTTTCGAGCGACCCCGGCATCCCGCCGCCCTTGGGCGAAAGCGCCTGCCAGAACAGGATATGGTTCCAGTGCTGACCGGCATTGTTGAACACCGGCGCGAGGTCGGCCTGACCGGCGGCCAGCAGGATGATGTCTTCGAGAGATTTATCCTTCAGCGCGTCGTTCTTTTCCACGAAGCCGTTCAGTGCCGTTACATAGGCCTGATGGTGTTTGCCATGATGAAGCTCCAGCGTCTCCTGGCTCATCCCTGCGGCGGCGAGAGTGCTGGTGGAATAGGGAAGGGCGGGAAGTTCGAATGCCACGATCGGCTCCTTTCGGATATCTGAAGGTGAGTGACCTCGTTGCCCAATGTTCCAAGGGTACGAACCCACCTTTATCGATGGATGCTGTTGTCAGGCGATTGATTTGGGAACGCGCACCCTATTTTGTCAAGTAATAACTTGGAGAATAAATCTCTGCCTTGCGCTACTTCGGGCGCTACCACTGGCTGACTGGGCCTCGATCCGGTTCGCCGAATACCGAACTTACGGTTCGATTTCCCTGCGCGAATAGAAGCAATCTGCGATCGATCATACGATTTTCGCCGGGCGGCGCTC
Source organism: Nitratireductor lacus (assembly GCF_056431025.1). Taxonomy (NCBI): domain Bacteria; kingdom Pseudomonadati; phylum Pseudomonadota; class Alphaproteobacteria; order Hyphomicrobiales; family Phyllobacteriaceae; genus Nitratireductor; species Nitratireductor lacus. The sequence continues at coordinate 10,345 of NZ_JBWKMB010000031.1, forward strand.
TCCAACTCTCGTGCCAGCCTGACGGCAGGGCGACCAGAACCGGCTTTCGGCCAATACCGCATGAATTCATCTAATGGGATCGTGAGGAGTTATAATTTGCATAGTAATTAATTGGAAAAGTATAACAGCCCTACTCATGATTTCGGCGTAGGCCCTGTGGTGGGACGGGCCGATCTCCTGACCACGAACCACGGGCAGGATCGTTATCCGTCGAGAACGCTCCACCCGAACGAGAACAACGACGGAGAGCTGAATGACAACCAAAGGATCCTGGGGCGAATTGTTCCGCGGCCGCTCCGCCTTGCAGGCGATTACGCTGTCAGGCGGCGTCGGACTGCACGCCGTCAATGTCTATGTCGCGACGACAATCCTCCCATCTGTGGTGCGCGACATTGGCGGCCTCGACTATTATGCCTGGAATACAACCTTGTTCGTGGTCGCGTCCATTGTCGGTTCGGCTCTATCGGCCCGGCCGTTGCAGACCTTCGGGCCCCGCGGAGCGTTCGGCCTCGCCCTGCTGCTTTTCACCGCCGGCTCTCTGGTCTGCGGCGTCGCTCCCTCCATGCAGGTCATGCTTGTGGGGCGCACACTGCAGGGCTTTGGCGGTGGCCTGGTCTTCGCACTGTCCTACGTCATCATTCGGCTGATCTACAGCGAAGCCCTGTGGCCCCGCGCCATGGCGCTGGTCTCCGGCATGTGGGGCATTTCAACCCTGTTCGGACCGGCGGTGGGTGGCATCTTTGCCGAGATGGATGCCTGGCGAGCAGCATTCTGGACCGTGGCGGGCATTGCAGTCCTGCTCCTGTTGCTTGCCTTCGCAGTTCTGCCAAAACGGACGACCGACGAGGATAGACGGGCGCCGATAGCTTTCGCGCAACTTGTCCTGCTAGCCGGAGCGGTGCTGGCCATATCGATCGGCAGCGTCTCCAAGGCCATCAATCACAACATCATCGGCATCGCTGTAGCGCTGTTGCTGGTTATGCTCCTTTGCGTGATCGAGGGGCGGGCGTCGACGCGCCTGTTTCCACATCGTGCCCTCAATGTGTTTTCGCCGGTCGGAGCCGCATACGCCGCCCTTGCGCTCCTCGTCTTCTCCGTTCCGGGCAGTGAGATCTTCGTCCCCTATTTCCTCCAGATCCTGCATGGGCTTTCACCGCTTGCCGCCGGTTATCTGGCCGCCGTGATGGCTGCCAGCTGGACCGTTGCGCAGATTGGCGGGGCAGGCCTTGAGGGCAGCGGAGCGCGCAAGGCAATTATGTTGGCGGGTCCGATCATGATTGTTGGCTTTCTCGGCATGGCCTGGCTCACGCCGATTCAAAGCGACGTTGATGTCAAGCTGCTGGCAGCGCTTGTCGTTGCCTTGCTGCTGATAGGCTTCGGCGTTGGCCTCGCATGGCCGCATCTTCTGACACGCGTCCTGCACGTCGCGCCCGAGGACGAACAAAATCTGGCAGCATCGGCCATCACCACGATCCAGCTCTTCGCCACCGCGCTTGGCGCCGCCGTGGCGGGAATGATCGCCAACCTGGCCGGGCTGACCAACCCGGGCGGTGTCGAGGGGGCGGCCACCGCCGCCCATTGGCTCTTCCTGCTCTTCGCCATTGCACCGCTCTTGGCGTTTCCCGTTGCCATCTCGATTACAAACGGGATGCGTGCCGCCAGCAGGAGTACCGGCGTGGAAGATGCCGGCGTCGCTGGCTACTGAACGAATGCATATAAGCTCCGCGACATGCCACCTAGTAGTGTCGCGGAGATTCAATTTGTCCCCCAATCCGCGTAGGAGGTCACCGGCCTCTCCATACCACTACAGAGGTATCGATCGGCAGCGACCGTGAAATTTCTTCACCGATATCGTGTCAGGGATTAAGCTATGCGCAGAAGACCCTACAGCAGGAGCAACCGCGAAATTGTTGAGCGCTCGGTATTCAGCGGGCGCATTCCGATGGCTGCTCTCGTTCAGACGCGCGCAGTCGCGGAACATCTGAGTTTTCGTTGTGCTGCTGCTGCACTCGGCAGCAGCCAATCGAGCGTAAGCGCACGCGTGAAAGCACTGGAGGAAGAACTCGGTGTTCTTCTGTTCGAGCGCAACACGCGGGGTGTGCGGCTGACAGAGGCTGGCCGCCAGTTTGTCAGCGAGATTGAGGCCGCTTTGGGGATACTAGACCGCGCTATCAAAACTGCTGGAATGCACGCGCGTGGTGAACGAGGCACACTGCGCGTCGGCGTTTACGCTCTTGTCTCGGGCGGGACGCTCGATGTGCTTTTGGAACGCTTTCGTAGGTCGCATGCAGATGTGACATTGGATATAGCAGAGACGTCCGCGAGAGAAGCTCAGGTCCAAGTGCGAGACGGACATCTCGATGTTGCCTTTATGCCATATGCCAACGAGGTATCGGATCTACATTCCCGATTACTCTGGCGAGACCGGTTGATGGTGGCTCTTCCGGAGACGCATCCGCTATCGAAAATGCAACATGTCGAATGGTCCCAACTTGCGGATGAGAATTTTCTTGTTCGTCGTGGCGGCGCAGGTCCCCAAGTTCATGACCTGATTCTGGACCGTTCGGCCGGCCGCCGGCCAGTTCCTAATATCATCCACTTTGACGTCGGTCGTGATACTCTTTTGTCAATGATCGCAGCTGGCTATGGGATTTCGGTATTTGTCGAGGAGAATGCAACAATCATAGCGCGGAATGTCGCTTTCGTGCCGATCAGTGACGAACCTGAATCCGCACCGTTTTCGGCAGTTTGGTCGCCCAAGAACAGCAAGCCGGCTCTTAGGAAACTCTTCATGCTCGCTGCCGATATACTGCGGATTCCCCAATCGACATAATTCTCTTGCTTGCTTGGTTCTGCATCAATAGGCAACCCATCCCATTTGCCGCCGATAGCATCCGGCAGCCCTCCCGTGGCGTGTTTTCTGTTGCCTATCGCTCGAATGCCTACTCTGATCGGCTCCACCTCTTTTGCCGATTGGAGCCGGTATGCGCGGAGGCCGAATACTCTGGGGGCAGATCACCGTCGTCTTCACCATTGTCCTGATGATGACCTGGGCGGCGACACAATGGACCGCATGGCGGCTCGGTTTCCAGCCCCAGCTCGGCAATCCATGGTTCGACCTAGCCGGCTGGCCGGTCTATTACCCGCCGGCTTTCTTTTGGTGGTGGTTCTCCTTCGACGCCTATGCGCCGGCGATCTTTGTCGAGGGCGCGATCATTGCCGCGTCCGGCGGTTTTATCGCTGTCGCTGCAGCAATCCTCATGTCGATTATCCGGGCACGGGAAGCCCGGAACGTCGTCACCTACGGTTCGGCACGATGGGCCGAGGACAAGGAAATACACGCTGCCGGGCTGCTCGACTCTGATGGCGTCGTGCTCGGCCAATACGACCACAACTATCTGCGCCATGATGGTCCTGAACATGTTTTGTGCTTCGCACCAACGCGCAGCGGCAAGGGTGTCGGGCTCGTCGTGCCGACGCTGCTGACCTGGCCGGGAAGCTGCATTGTCCATGACATCAAGGGCGAGAACTGGACGCTGACAGCGGGTTTCCGAGCGAAGCACGGCCGCGTCCTGCTGTTCGATCCGACCAACGCGAAATCGTCTGCCTACAACCCGCTGCTGGAGGTGCGGCAGGGGGAATGGGAAGTCCGCGATGTGCAGAACATCGCGGACATTCTCGTCGATCCCGAAGGCAGCCTCGACAAGCGCAATCATTGGGAAAAAACCAGCCATGCCTTGCTGGTCGGTGCAATCCTGCACGTCCTTTATGCCGAGCCCGACAAAACCTTGGCCGGCGTCGCCAATTTCCTGTCCGATCCAAAGCGGCCAGTCGAAGTCACACTACGCGCTATGATGGACACGCCGCATCTCGGCGAGGCCGGTGTGCATCCCGTCGTGGCGTCGGCGGCGCGCGAGTTGCTAAACAAGGCAGATAACGAACGATCGGGCGTACTGTCCACGGCCATGTCATTTCTCGGCCTCTACCGCGATCCCGTCGTCGCCAGGGTAACGCGACGCTGCGCCTGGCGCATCGCCGATCTTGTCGGAAGCAAGGAGCCGGTTAGCCTCTACCTGGTCGTGCCGCCGTCCGACATCAATCGCACCAAACCGCTCATCCGCCTGATCCTCAACCAGATCGGGCGCAGGTTGACCGAGGAACTGGAGACAGCCGGCAAGCGGCATCGTCTGCTGCTGATGTTGGACGAGTTTCCGGCGCTCGGCAGGCTGGACTTCTTCGAGTCAGCCTTGGCGTTCATGGCTGGCTACGGTCTCAAGAGCTTCCTCATCGCGCAATCGCTCAACCAGATCGAGCGCGCCTATGGGCAGAACAACTCGATCCTCGACAATTGCCATGTCCGCGTCGCCTTCGCCACCAATGACGAACGCACGGCCAAGCGCGTGTCAGACTCGCTCGGCACTGCGACCGAGCAGCGCGACTCCGCCAACTATGCTGGGCACCGGCTCGCGCCCTGGCTCGGGCATCTCATGGTCTCAAGGCAGGAGACCGCACGCCCGCTGCTGACGCCCGGTGAGATCATGCAGCTCCCGCCTGCCGACGAGATCGTCATGGTCGCGGGCACCCCGCCGATCCGAGCGAAGAAGGCACGCTATTTCGAGGATACGCGCTTCACTGAGCGGGTTGTATCGCCGCCCGTTCTTGCGCCCGTTCCGGCCGGCACCCAATCCGCAACAGACGATTGGTCGAGCCGGATCGTCGCGATGGAAAGCGATCCCGTTCCGGTCGCCGCGGACCAGGCTGAGGGCGATCCGGCGAATGCCGGTATTCGCCGCGAGCCGGAACTGCCCGAACATGAGGAAATCGTCCCGCCGTCTTCTCCGCCCGCGCACGAATTCGACATGCTGGACGACGAACCTGACGTCGACACGAACAAGGCTCGTGCCATGCGCGTACGCATGCGCACTGTCGCACGGCAGGCGTCGATGAACCCCGACGACGGCATCGAGTTTTGAGGGAGGCATCATGACGACCCGAACCCGCATGAACGTCTATTTCGATCCCGAACTGCTCAAGCAGGTCGAGTCGCTATCTCTGCGCCGCAAGGTTTCCAAGTCCGCCATTGTCGAGGCCGCGGTAGCATTCTTCCTGTCCGGCGATTCCGCCGAGCAACTCGAGGCGGCAATGTCACGCCGTCTGGACAAGCTCGGTCGCCAGGTCGACGGGCTCGACGAAGATCTTGCCGTCCTCGGCGAGACCGTCTCGCTGTTCATCCGCTTCTGGTTGACCGTTACGCCACCGCTGCCGGAAGGCGCGCAGACGTCAGCGCGAGCGAAAGGCGCGGAGCGGTTCGAGGGTTTCATGCAAAGCCTTGGCCGGAAACTGGCGACGGGAGACAGGTTCCTGAAAGAATTGTCGCGTGATATCGATTCGTTTGACGACGATCCATCGCCAGATCAATCCGACGCGAACAGCGACCGTTCCTGAATATTTAACCCTTCCTATTTGCCGCCGTTCACCGCCGATGGCCGCACGCGCGTAAATACTTGTTGAACCAGCCCGAGTTCGGGTTTTCTTAATCGACCCCGACGCGGGGACCGTTGGTCGTGCCCCGTCAGAAAACGGGGCCGAGATGACTGCCACACATCACAAACCGGAAGCGATGGCACGAGGCGCGCGCATGCTGCGCACCGCGCTCGGCCCATCTATCGGCCAGCTTCTCGAAGACCCGGGTGTCATCGAGGTGATGCTGAACCCGGACGGCCGCATCTGGGTGGACCGGTTGTCGGAAGGTCTGGCCGACACGGGCGAGCTGATGTCACCCGCCGATGGCGAACGCATCGTGCGGCTGGTCGCGCACCATGTCGGCGCGGAGGTGCATACCCGTAGCCCGCGCGTTTCGGCCGAACTTCCCGAAACTGGCGAGCGGTTCGAAGGGCTTTTGCCGCCAGTTGTAGCCGCACCCACCTTCGCCATCCGCAAACCCGCCGTCGCGGTGTTCACACTCGACGATTACGTCGCCGCCGGCATCATGACCCGCTTTCAGGCTGAAGTGCTCCGCCTGAACGTTGCGACACGCGCCAACATCCTCGTGGCGGGCGGCACCAGCACCGGCAAGACCACGCTCACCAATGCGCTGCTCGCCGAGGTGTCGAAGGGCGCTGATCGCGTCATCATCATCGAAGACACCCGTGAGCTGCAATGCGCTGCGCCGAACCTTGTCGCCATGCGCACCAAGGATGGCGTCGCAACCTTATCGGATCTCGTCCGCTCTTCTCTGCGCCTGCGCCCCGACCGAATTCCCATCGGCGAGGTGCGCGGCTCCGAAGCCCTCGACCTGCTCAAAGCATGGGGAACCGGCCACCCCGGTGGCATCGGCACGATCCATGCCGGTTCTGGCATCGGCGCACTGCGCCGCCTTGAACAGCTCATCCAGGAAGCCGTCGTCACGGTCCCGCGCGCGCTAATCGCCGAGACTATTGATCTCGTGGCCGTCCTGTCCGGTCGTGGCTCCGCGCGCCTGCTGGATGAACTTGCCCGCGTCGAAGGGCTTGGGCCGGACGGTGACTACCGCATCACCTCCGCAACCGACTCAAAGGGAGACCCTTCATGATCCGCAGCGCCCTGCGCATCCGTCGTCACATCTCGACGGCTGCCACCATTGCCTATGTCAGTCTCTTTCTCGCACCCGCCGCCCGCGCCTCCGGCTCGTCGATGCCGTGGGAAGCGCCGCTGCAATCGATCCTGGAATCCATCGAGGGGCCGGTCGCCAAGATCATCGCCGTGATCATCATCATCGTTACCGGCCTGACGCTGGCGTTCGGCGACACCGGCGGCGGTTTTCGGCGACTGATCCAGATCGTGTTCGGCTTGTCGATCGCCTTTGCGGCATCCAGCTTCTTCCTGTCGTTCTTCTCCTTCGGCGGCGGGGCGCTCGTCTGATGGCGGAGGGTCTCGAACAGATCGACGCGGTGCCGGGATTTTCCATTCCGGTCCATCGCGCGCTGACTGAGCACATTCTGCTCGGCGGCGCCCCGCGAAGCATCGCCATCATGAACGGCACGCTTGCCGGAGCTCTGGGCCTCGGACTGCGCCTCTGGCTGGTCGGCCTCGGTATCTGGGCAATCGGCCACTTCCTAGCGGTCTGGGCGGCGAAGCGCGATCCGCTCTTCGTGGAGGTCGGTCGCCGGCACCTGCGCATCCCCGACCATCTGTCGGTGTGAGGGTGTGGCCATGATGAACCTTGCCGAGTATCGCCGCGCCGCATCCCGTCTCGCCGACTATCTGCCCTGGGCTGCGCTGCTCGATCAGGGCGTCGTGCTCAACAAGGACGGCTCGTTTCAGAGGACGGCGAAGTTTCGCGGCCCCGATCTGGATTCCGCCGTTGCGGCCGAACTGGTCGCGGTCGCCGGCCGCATCAACAATGCCTTCCGCCGTCTCGGATCAGGCTGGAGCATCTTTGTCGAGGCACAGCGCAGCGAGGCGGCGACCTATCCTGACAGCAGTTTTCCCGATGCCGCATCGGCGCTGATCGATGCCGAGCGCAAGGCGCAGTTCGAAGAAGAAGGCAGCCATTTCGAGTCTCGCTACTATCTCACTTTCCTCTGGTTGCCGCCTGCCGAAGACGCGGCCCGCGCGGAAACCTGGCTCTACGAAGGGCGTGAGCAATCCGGGGTCGATCCATGGGAACTCCTGCGCGGCTTCATCGACCGCACCGACCGCGTGCTGGCGCTGCTCGACGGCTTCATGCCGGAATGCCGCTGGCTCGATGATACCGAGACGCTGACCTACCTGCATTCGACGATTTCCACGAACCAGCAGCACGTGCGCGTGCCCGAAGTGCCGATGCATCTCGACGCGCTGCTGGCCGACCAGCCATTGACCGGCGGGCTGGAGCCGCGCCTTGGCGACGCGCATCTGCGCGTGCTGACCATCGTGGGATTCCCGACCGCGACGACGCCGGGCCTGCTCGACGAGATGAACCGGCTGCCGTTCCCCTACAGGTGGAGCACGCGCGCGATCCTGCTCGACAAGACCGATGCGACCCGGCTGCTGACCCGCATCCGCCGCCAGTGGTTCGCCAAGCGCAAGTCCATCGCAGCGATCCTGAAAGAGGTGATGACGAACGAGCAATCCGCGCTCGTTGACACCGACGCCGCCAACAAGGCGGCGGACGCCGACATGGCGTTGCAGGAACTCGGCGCGGACGTTGCCGGCATGGCCTATGTCACTGCCACCGTCACGGTCTGGGATGCCGACCCGCGCATAGCCGACGAGAAGCTGCGCCTGGTCGAAAAGATCGTTCAGGGCCGTGACTTCACCGCCATGGCCGAGACCATCAACTCGGTTGACGCATGGCTCGGCAGCCTGCCCGGACACGCCTACGCCAATGTCCGCCAGCCGCCCATCAGCACATTGAATCTCGCCCACATGATCCCGCTTTCAGCGGTGTGGGCGGGGCCGGAACGGGACGAGCATTTCGGCGACGCTCCGCTACTTTATGCCAGGACCGAAGGCTCCACCCCGTTCCGGTTTTCCCTCCATGTCGGCGATGTCGGTCACACCCTCGTCGTTGGTCCGACCGGCGCGGGCAAGTCCGTGCTGCTCGCCGCGATGGCGCTCCAGTTCCGCCGCTATTCGGGATCACAGGTTTTCGCCTTCGACTTCGGCGGCAGCATCCGCGCCGCCGCGCTCGCCATGGGCGGCGACTGGCACGACCTCGGCGGTGGGTTGACGGAAGGGGTAGATAGCGCCGTTTCGCTCCAGCCGCTCGCCCGTATCCACGATACCTACGAGCGCGCCTGGGCCGCCGACTGGATCGTTGCGATCCTCACGCGCGAGGGCGCCGTGATCACGCCCGAGGTCAAGGAGCATCTCTGGACGGCGCTGACCTCGCTCGCCTCCGCGCCGGTCGAAGAGCGCACGATCACCGGCCTTGCGGTGCTGTTGCAATCCAACGACCTCAAGCAAGCCCTTCGGCCATACTGCGTCGGTGGGGCCTACGGCCGGCTGCTCGACGCCGAGACCGAACATCTCGGCTCGGCCGACGTGCAGGCGTTCGAGATCGAGGGGCTGGTCGGCACGGGCGCCGCGCCCGCAGTGCTGGCGTATCTGTTCCACCGCATCGGCGACCGACTCGACGGACGGCCCACGCTGCTCATCATCGACGAGGGCTGGCTTGCACTGGACGATGAAGGCTTTGCCAGTCAGCTCCGCGAGTGGCTGAAGACGCTCAGGAAAAAGAATGCCTCTGTCATCTTCGCCACGCAGAGCCTCAGCGACATCGACAACTCCGAGATTGCGCCCGCCATCATAGAAAGCTGCCCGACGCGGTTGCTGCTGCCGAACGAGCGGGCCATCGAGCCGCAGATCACCGCGATCTATCGCCGCTTCGGCCTCAATGACCGCCAGATCGAAATTCTCGCGCGGGCGGTGCCCAAGCGGGACTATTATTGCCAATCACGGCGCGGCAATCGGCTGTTCGAACTGGGCCTCAGCGAAGTCGGCCTCGCGCTCTGCGCCGCATCCTCCAAATCCGACCAGACCGAAATCGCGCGCATCCATGCCGAGCAGGGAAGCGACAGCTTTCTCGCCGCCTGGCTGCGCCATCGCGGCGTCGAATGGGCGGCCGGGCTGATTCCCGACCTGACCAATCTCGCGCCGGACGGGCCGGTAGAGAAGCACACATCGCCTCCCGCCGCGCCGACAGAGCCCGAACCGGACGACTCCATTCCGGCCGAAACGGAACCCGCCCCCACCCTAAACGAAGAGGATATCCTTCCATGACCCGAACGCGTGTTTTCCGTTTCGCCAGCGCCTCGGCACTCGCGGTGGCCCTTGCCGCACCGGTCGCACTGTCTCCCATACTGGCGAGCCCGGCCCATGCGCTCTTTGGTCTCGGCCGCATCGTCTACGACCCGACCAATCATGCCGAGAACCTCCTGACGGCGGCGCGCACCCTGGAGCAGATCAACAACCAGATCCAGCAGCTTCAGAATGAGGCGCAGATGCTCATCAACCAGGCCCGCAACCTCGCGAGCCTGCCGCATTCCTCGCTCCAACAACTCCAGCAGAATGTGCAGCGCACCCAGCAATTGCTCGGAGAGGCGCAGAACATCGCTTTCGATGTGCAGGAGATCGACCGTATGTTCCAGCAGGACTACGCCAATCTCGATCTTTCGGCGACCGACACGCAATTGATTGCCGATGCCCGTTCGCGCTGGGAAAACACCGTGGGCGGCCTTCAGGACGCGATGCGCGTCCAGGCCGGTGTCGTCGGTAATATCGATACCAACCGCGCCGAGATGTCGGAGCTTGTCGGTCAGAGTCAGGGCGCGACCGGCGCGTTGCAGGCGATGCAGGCCGGCAATCAGTTGCTCGCACTGCAATCGCAGCAGCTTTCCGATCTGATCGCTGTGATGTCCGCCAATGGCAGATCAGAGGCACTGATCGAGGCTGAGCGCGCCACGGCCGCCGAGCAGGGGCGCATCCAGCGCGAGCGCTTCCTGACGCCGGGCAGCGGCTACCAGCCCGGTAACGCGCAGATGTTCAACAACGGCAACTGACGGGACGAGAGGGCATTCCATGGACGGCAAGATGCTGGCCCGGCTCGGGACGATCGTATTCGTCGCCATCGCGATCACTACCACGGTGATCGAGATGACCCGGAAGGAGGAACCGGTGCCGGCCAGGACGGCACCGACACTTCAGCCTGCAGCCGATCCTCTCCGCGAAAGCCTGCTCCGGTGCCAGCAGATGGGGGAGGCAGCCGTGAGCAATCGCGACTGCCTCACTATCTGGGCCGAATCCCGCGACCGCTTCCTCGGCCGAACCCCAGTGTCCGCCACGCCACACGCCAGCGAAGGATGGTGAGCACATGGAGGGCACAGGCGTCATCGACGATTTTCTCGGGGTCTTCACAAGCTATATCGACTCCGGCTTTGGCCTGCTCGGCGGTGAGGTGGCGTTCATCGCCACCACACTTATCGTCATTGACGTGACACTGGCGGCCCTCTTCTGGAGTTGGGGCGCCGACGACGACATCATGGCGCGGCTGGTCAAGAAAACCCTGTTCGTTGGCGTCTTCGCTTATCTGATTTCCAACTGGAACAATCTCGCCCGCATCGTCTTCGAGAGTTTCGCCGGCCTCGGCCTGCAAGCCTCGGGCACCGGCTTTTCCACCGCCGATCTGATGCGCCCCGGCCGCGTGGCACAGACCGGCCTCGATGCCGGACGGCCGCTTCTCGATTCCATCTCCGACCTAATGGGTTATTGGGCCTTCTTCGAGAACTTCATCCAGATCGCCTGCCTGCTCTTCGCCTGGGCGCTGGTCATCTTCGCCTTCTTCATCCTCGCCATCCAACTCTTCGTCACGCTGATCGAGTTCAAGCTCACGACGCTGGCTGGCTTCGTCCTCATTCCGTTCGGCCTGTTCGGCAAGACTGCCTTCATAGCTGAGCGCGTGCTTGGCAATGTGGTGTCCTCCGGGATCAAGGTGCTGGTGCTCGCCGTCATCATCGGCATCGGCTCGACGCTGTTTGGCCAGTTCACCGCAGGCTTTGGCGGCGCGACCCCGACCATCGACGACGCCATGGCCATCGTGCTGGCGGCTCTGTCGCTGCTCGGCCTCGGCATTTTCGGCCCTGGCATCGCGTCCGGCCTCGTCTCCGGCGGTCCTCAACTCGGCGCGGGCTCAGCCGTGGGCACGGGGCTCACCGCCGGCGGCATGGTGCTTGCCGGAGGTGCCGCAGCAGGCGGTGCGACTATGCTTGGCGCAAAGGGCGGCGCGGCTGCCCTGTCTGGTGGGGCGGCGGCCGTTCGTGGAGGCGCCGCCGCTGCCGGGGCCGCGAGTGCTGCCTACAGCGTCGGCGCACTCGGCCAGACCGGGACAGCCGGTGTCGCATCCGGCATGGGGGGCGTTGCCCGCGCCGCAGGTTCGGCAGCCGTCTCACCGCTCAAGCGAGGCACTTCGCGCGCCTCCGAAACCGTCAAGTCCAGCTTTGCCACGGGCGCACGCGCGGGTTTCAGGGCGACAGGCGGCAAGTCTTCCATGGGAACAGTTGGCGATCGGGACGGAGCGCCAGCAGCAGCCCCAACGTCTCGCGCGGGCAGTCCTCCGGCCTGGGCACAGCGTATGCAGCGTTCTCAGGCGCTCAATCACGGCACGACCATGGCCGCCCACGCGGTGCGCTCCGGCGATAGCCATGGCTCCGGCTCTTCCGTCAATCTTTCCGAAAGTGACCGCTCATGAGCATCTTCAAGCGACCATCGACCCATTACGGTAAATCGCCGGAACCCGAGACGCCCTATCAGAAAGCCGCGCAGGTCTGGGACGAGCGCATCGGCTCGGTCCGCGTGCAGGCGAGGAACTGGCGCTATATGGCCTTTGGCAGCCTGATCCTCTCGGCAGGCTTGGCCGCTGCCCTTGTCTGGCAATCGGCGCGCGGGACCATCGTGCCCTGGGTTGTGCAGGTGGACAATCTCGGTCAGGCGCAGGCTGTCGCGCCTGCGAATGCTAACTATCGGCCCACCGATCCGCAGATCGCCTTCCATCTCGGCCACTTCATCGAACAGGTGAGAAGCATTCCAGCCGACGCCATCATTGTCAGGCAGAACTGGCTTCGGGCCTACGAGTTCACCACGGATCGCGGTGCGGCCGCCTTGAACGACTACGCACGCAGCAACGATCCCTTCACCCGTGTCGGACAGGAGCAGGTATCCATTGAAGTTTCCTCGGTGATCCGGGCCTCACCCGACAGCTTCCGTGTCGCCTGGACGGAGCGGCACTATGAGAACGGCCAGCTTTCCACGACCGAGCGATGGACCGCGATCCTGACCATCGTGATCCAGACGCCGCGTACCGCCGAGCGCCTGCGCGCCAATCCCCTCGGCATCTATGTCAACGCGATCTCCTGGTCGAGGGAGATGGGCCAATGACCTGCCCGTTCTTTCGCAAACCCGCCTTGGCAGTTTTGCTGTTTTCCGCGACCGCGCTGGCCGGCTGCGCCACCAATCACACGCCGCAGTTCAGCTACGATGCCGAGGTGCCGCCGATTCCCGAAGTGCAGACCTCAAGCGGCCGCGAGCGGCCACGTCCGCTGCATACGCCGCCAGCCTGGACAGTTGCGCATGGCGGGCAGATCGCCAGCACGCCGACGGGCCGTGTTGAGAACGCCAATACCGCAGCCCGCGTCGAGCCCCGGCGCGAGGGCTATTACAATTCAATTCAGATTTATCCCTGGAGCGAAGGTGCACTCTATCAGGTCTATGCCGCACCGGGTCAGATCACCAACATTGCCCTCGAACCCGGCGAGAGCCTGACCGGGGCGGGACCTGTTGCGGCGGGGGATACGGCCCGCTGGATTATCGGCGACACCGAGAGCGGCTCGGGCGCGAACCGCCGTGTTCATATCCTCGTCAAGCCGACCCGGCCGGATATCTCGACCAATCTCGTCGTCACCACCGACCGGCGCACCTACATGATCGAACTGCGTGCCCGCGAGGAACCTTACATGCCCGCTGTCGCCTGGGCCTATCCGCCGCCACCTGCAACGCAGCGCAGCATGCCGGCGACACCGAACATTCCCGGACCTGCCGCCCGCAACCACCGCTACGGATTGCAGGTGCAAGGGAACAGCCCGCCCTGGCGGCCCACTTCCGTCTTCGACGACGGTCGCCGCGTCTATGTCGTCTTCCCGGTCGGGATCGTGCAGGGGGAGATGCCTCCGCTCTTCGTGCTCGGGTCCGATGGTGAACTACGGATCGTCAACAGCCGCGTCCACCGGAACATCCTGATCGTGGATCGCCTGTTCGGTACAGCCGAGCTGCGCCTCGGTAGCGGCGAGCGTCAGCAGGTCGTCAGGATTGTCCGCATCGAAGAGCGACAGGCCGCAGCCCCTGCGCAAAGCGGCAAAGGAGGATCGTCATGAGTGTGACCGACACCGCAGCTCCGATGCGGCTGCGCGCGGAACCGCCGCGCGTCACGCGCCTGTCCCGCAAGGTTCTGGCAGGCGTCGGTGCAGTGGCCCTTCTCGGCATCGGCGGGGCCTTGATCTACGCTCTACAGTCGCCGGGCAGAGGTGGAAACGGTGAAGAACTCTATTCCACCGAAAACCGGTCCACGGCGGACGGGCTCACCGGTCTGCCGTCAGACTATACCGGGCCGGTTCTCGGCTCGGCGCTGCCGGGCGATCTCGGTCGTCCGATCCTCGACGCGCAGGATCGGGGACAGCCCGTTTCGCCTCCTGCCATCACGACACCTGCCGTCGATCCGGAGGAAGAGCGGCGGCGCGCCGAAGAAGAAGCCGCACGGCTCAGCAACGTGTTCTTTCAATCCGCACCGCGCGCCGGAGCCGCACCCGACACGACCATGCCCGGTCTTGCCGGGCTCGACTCTGGAGGGCAGCCCGAGGCGCAGGACCGGCATGCGGCGTTCCTCAACGGGCCAGTGGACCGGCAGACCATCGCGGCGGATCGCCTTACGCGGCCGGCATCGCCCTATATTCTTCAGGCGGGTTCCGTGATCCCGGCGGCGCTCATCACCGGCATCCGCTCCGATCTGCCCGGCCTGATCACTGCGCAGGTGACGGAGAACGTCTATGATAGCCCGACCGGCAGCCTGCTCCTGATCCCGCAGGGCACGCGCATCATTGGCCAATACGATGACGGCGTGACATTTGGTCAGCGCCGTGTGCTGCTGGTCTGGAATCGGCTTATCCTGCCGGGTGGCCGTTCCATCGTCCTCGAGCGCCTGCCGGGCGCGGACGCCAGCGGCTATGCCGGTCTTAAGGATGGCGTCAATTATCACTGGTGGGATCTGATGAAGGCCGCCGGTTTGTCCACACTGCTTGCGGTCGGAACCGAACTCGCTACCGATGACGAGGACCGGCTGATTCGCGCCCTCCGCGACGGGACGCAGGACACAATCAACGAGGCCGGCCAACAGATCGTCCAGCGCCAATTGCAGGTCGCGCCCACGCTGACCATCCGGCCCGGCTTCCCGGTCAGGATCATCGTCACGCGCGATTTGGTATTCGAGCCCGCAGGAGGTTGACCATGGTAAAGCTGAAACTCGGGCCGTTGCCCGACGACAAGCCCGTGAAGGTCACGGTGGAGCTGCCAGCTCCGCTCCACCGCGATCTTGTCGCCTACAGTGAAGTTCTGGCCCGCGAGACTGGGCAGCCCGTCACCGATCCGGTGAAGCTGATCGTGCCGATGCTGGAACGCTTCATCGCCACCGATCGCGGGTTTGCCAAGGCGCGGAGAGCCGCGAGCTAGCTGGGTTCAGAAATTCCCAGGTATCGAAGTCGTCGATCGGGCAACTCCTGAACGTCTTCCTGTTCGATTTGTCTCCTTCGATCTCCGGGAGCGGCTGATTCCCTGACGATGCAGACAGCGAAGCATTGAAGATCGTGACAGGTCCGGGTTCGTCGGCTGAAGCGCGTAGAGGCGATCATCGAACGGCAGCAACGGTGCTTGCGGGAGGCAACGACGATCGCCTCCTCCTCGGGTGAGAGCACTGTCGAATGCGGGGCATTCGGTCCCCTTGGAGGGTTGGCCACTGAGGTTCGCTTCTTCCGTTTGGCGGCTGCCGTCCGATTGATCCCATAGCGATTCGACAGTGCTCTCAGGCCCTCTTCACTATTGTATATTGTTCGACGGATTGCCTCTGTCGTCGTGGCACTCCCATCCAGAATCTATCCCATAGCGCTTCCTCCCATCTTGGAGAAAACACTGCGCCATCAATGGTCGGAACAGAATATCTGACCCTCGAATCACAGCCGCCGAATGGGGCCTAACATCAACACAGTCACCACGCCGAGTAACGCGAACCCGAGTTGGAAGGTCCCTTGGGCGTCACGCAGCGCCCCTATGACGAGAGGTGCGACACCGGCACAGGCGTATCCAATGAGAAAAGCCATCCCGCTGAGTTGGCTGGCGTGGTCGGGGTCGCGGCTCTCGGATGCGGGAAGGCTCAACGCCAAGGGAAACAATCCGCCATGGCCGACGCCGATCAGGATCAACCACGCCCATGTTCCGGTATCTGGAAAAAACGCGAATCCGAAGAACCCAATGGCCACCATTAGTGCCGTGATCATGAGGCCGGTGCGACGTTGATGGCGGCTGTTGCCGAGCAGGGCAGGAACGCCGAGCATAGCCACTACCTGGATGATGAGCATTGCGGTTAGCAACATGCCGGCACGTGTGGCGCTGAGTCCCGCGTCGTTTTGCAGCAAAGGGGCTATCCATGCCAATTCGCAATAGTACAAAGCCGAATTGCCAGCCGAGATAGCCGTGATGTTCCACGCGGCGGCGGAGCGCCAAGGTAGCCCACGCGTCACCGGGCCGCCCGGACCGTCCCTATGAGCCAAGTTTAGCGGCCGAGACGAGCCAACCCAGAGTACGATCCCAACCCCTGCCAGGACGGCCCAGGATGCAAGCGCGAGCGGCCACGATTTGAGCCAATCGGACAGGGGCACGCTCGCTCCCGCCGCTACGACAGCACCCAGACCCAAGCCTGCGGTGTAGATTCCGGTAACCAAGGTGGCGCGGTTTGCAAAACGGGTTTTGATCACGGCAGGCAGTAGGGTCTGCGCAATGCCGATGCCTGCGCCGACCACAGCGATGCTGATCGTCTGCAACCATGTGATTTGGCCACCCGCGCGGGCGAGGGAACCAATCCCGATCATCACGAGTCCCAGCAGCACACTGGCGTGCAGATTTAGTCGACGCGCCACTGAGGCGGCTACCGGTGCGAATAGTGCCATAGCCACGACCGGGATGCTCGTGAGCAACGCCGCACCAGTTGCCGAGAGCCCCAAGTCGGAGCGAATCATCTCGATCAGCGGCGAGACTGCGGCAATCGCTGGCCGCAGATTCAATGCCACTACGAACAGGGCCACCAATGCCAGCCCTGTAGCGGCGCGTTCGGAGGGCGACGAGGTGCCTACGTCGCGCTCGTTCGTGTCAGTCAATCCAGTCATAAATTCCACCCATATTTTGAACTCGGATATTTTATGTCCGCATTGGTTTTAACTCGGATGTGACGTGTCCGCAATGATGTTATATGGAGTTGTATGAAGCATGAGATGGTCGGGAGACGTGGACATGAGATTGTCGCAGGGAGTGGAGTGGGCATTGCATTGCTGTGTTTCGTTGACCCAAGCCGCTGAACCGGTACCGGCGGCGCGGCTGGCCGAACTACACGGTGTGCCTACGGCCTACCTAGCCAAGCAGCTACAGGCACTCTCGCGTGCTGGCGTAATCCACTCCATCCCCGGTCAGATGGGTGGTTACGTCCTCACGCAACCCCCAAGCGCCATCACTGCGCTGCAGATAGTGGTCGCAATCGAGGGCGACGTGCCGGTGTTCCAATGCACTGAGATTCGCCAGAACGGGCCACTCGGCGTGGACCCGGCCAAGTGCTCCAAACGCTGCGCGATCGCTCGCGCGATGGCTACCGCCGAGCATGCTTGGCGGGAAGCGCTCGCCGAAATCTCGATCGCGGATCTAGTCGCCGGTATTGACGCCGACAGCTCCAATACAGCTATCGACGGTCTGCGCCGATGGCTGGCGACGGGCTAAAGCCCCGGTGGAACGTACTCAGAAAGCGTGGATCAACAGTCGGTTTCGGCCAGCGCTGTGCATGGGGTGAACACGGCTGCCGGATGTAAAAGCCTTGGCCTGGGCGTTAAAGCCGCACGACAAAATGATGTCCGGCATTGTTCCCGACAGACGCAGCACACCGTAGTTAAAAATGGGAGCCACGCCAGCTTCAGCAGGTTCATCACGACGAAGTTGGCCGGTTCCGGGCCTCACTGGTATCCGGGCGCCGCGCGACAATGCCATCCAGTCCGTAGGCGTCATTGCTTTGCCCGAACTAACCTTCAATGGATATACGGACGCTGGAGTCGACACGGCGTTGGGCGTCTGTGGCTTTCTGCTCATCCTGTGTACGCTTGGGGGCCGACCTGCGGTTTTCCGGCAACTACGATGCCGTCGGTCAGCACTTTGGCCGGGTATTGCCAATTGTGGCGCCGCACGATCAACTAATTCACCTGCGTCGTTAATGCGTTCCAGTGCAGCGTATTGACATAGGCGCTGCCGCTCGCCAGAAGCGAGGGACATATTTCTGGTCGCTTCACCTCACAATCAGAGGGCAAAGTGTCCGCAATCAGGTGTTCGAGGCACTCTCCTAGCGCCCTTAGAAAATAGGCGCGAGGTGTTTAGCTCAGCCGACTGTGCCCCCCATGAAGGCGGCGGCGATATTGGCGCGCAACCATTGGTTTGCTGCATCGTTGTTGTAGCGTTCGTGCCAGTGCTGCTTGAGCTGGTATTCGCCTAGGTCCATCGGCGGCTCGAATGAAGCGAGGGTTCCCATAGGTCTGAAGTAATCTGCGATGGCCGAGGGGACCACGGCGATCAGGTTGGTCTCTTCCAAAATTGGCGGCACACTTAGGAAGTGGGACACGGTCAGCTGGACATTCCGATGGAGATTGTGTGCCTTGAGGATGCTGTCCAGCAACTCCTGACTTCGGCTCGGCAAATTGACTGCGACGTGGCGCGCGTCAAGGAACGCGTCGAGCGACATTCTCTGTGGGGTGAGAAGCGGATGGTCCTTACGGGCGAAACCCACGAAGCGGTGGTCGAAGAGGCTTTGGACGAAGAACCCCGGTTTTTCGAGATCGGGAAAGTAACCGAGCGCGAGATCGGCGGTGCCCGACAACAGCGCTTCGTCCAGATCCCGCGTGGCAAGGTTAACCGAAAGCACAGAGCATTTCGGTGCCAAGCTGAGGATGCGGGCGGAAATTCGGGGCAGGAACACCATTTCGCCGACATCTGACAACGCGATGCGAAAGGTCCGTGCCTCGGTTGCCGGCTCGAAGCTTTGACGCTGCATGACGGTCGTATCGACCAGAACATGGATATGGCGCGCGGCAGCCACGATGTCTTCGCCGCGCGGGGTCGGGATCATGCCCTGTGATGTTCGGACAAACACATCATCACCAACCGCCTGCCGCAGTCGACGAAGAGCAAGGCTCACGGCGGGTTGGCTGATCTGCAGCTCCAGAGCCGCCCCGGACACCGAGGCGGTGGTGCCTATCGCATGTGCCACCCGCAAGAGATTCAAATCGAAGTAGTCAGCCATGTGGGACCGTATTTCCGGTTTCGACGCTATGCGTCACGTGCATAAGTCTTGTTTATATTGTCTATAAAGTCCATTGCATTGATAAATAATATTCCTCGGTACAATTTTCGGACCAAACAGCACAACGCACCATGCCCTGAGCCTAAGCGCAGCGCATGCTGGAGGAGAAAGAGTTTGCCAAGTCCGAGGTTTCCCATCGATGGGATCGTTTACTCGTCGCAAGTTCAGGCGCGCCAGTGTCTTGAAACCGGCGTGTGGAGTGATGTGACGATCCCCGCGCAGCTGGAACGCTGCGTGGCCGAAGATCCAGGAGGGGTTGCTTTCGTTTGTGAAGAGCGGACTTGGACCTTCGCACAGGTTCACACCGCCGCGCTCCAGGTGGCCACGAACCTTGTACAGGCGGGACTGCGACCGGGGGACCGGGCACTGTTTCAGATGGGCACGTTGGTCGAAACCCAGATCGCGGTTTTGGGCTGCATGAGGATTGGGATCCTACCGGTCTGCACCATCCCACAGTATAGACGGCTTGAAATCGGCGCCATTGCTGAAATCACCAAGCCCAAGGCCTATTTCGTGCAGGGGGATTTCACCAAGAGCATGGACCTTGCCGCCTTTGCGCGCAGCATGTGCGATGAATATGATATCGGTACCCTTGTCACGCTCAGGGATCACAACGGCGTCGGCGATCTGCGGATTGAAGACCTGATAGATGCGGGCAGTGACGCATTGGATCTGTCGGCCTATGCACCGACGCCCAGCGACGTCGCAGTCCTGCAACTTTCCGGTGGCTCGACTGGGTTGCCGAAGATCATCCCGCGGTTTCATGGGGAATACCTCGCCCACACGCGCGCCTGGCTCGACCGTTACGATACCACGAAAGCCGACACGCGCATCTGGGCACTGCCGCTTTTGCATAACGCGGGCATGATGTTTGCTCTGCTCGGCACGCTGATCTATGGAAACAAGACGGTGCTCATGCCGCAGTGGACGGTGGATGCCTTCTTTGATCAGATCGAGCGGCATCGGGTCGGCATCGCTTTTACCATCGGGCCCCATGCTCCAATCATCGCGGCCTATGACGGGATCTCGGATCACGATCTTTCGTCGCTCAGGTGCTTTCTGACACTTATCGGGGCCGAGGGGATCGAGGCGGTGACCGGTGTGACCGCAATCAACATGTTCGGGATCACCGAGGGGCTGGTGCTGACCGGGACGCCCCACGATCCCCCTGCAGTGCGCCATGGAACCATTGGGCGGTTGTGCAGTGAGGCCGACGAAGTACGGCTTCTCGCCGTAGAAACCGAGGACGAAGTCGCCCTGGGCACCACCGGTGAACTTTGCTTTCGTGGACCATCAAGTTTGCCGGGATATTTCGCGGCGCCGGATATCAACGCACGCAGCTTCACCAGCGACGGATTCTTCCGGACTGGTGATCTGGTTATGTCGCGGATCATCGACGGTGCTCTCACCTACAGCTTCGAGGGCCGGGTGAAGGACAACATCAATCGGGGGGGCGAGAAATTCGGAACCGAGGAGGTCGAGCGGCTGCTTTGCGAACACCCTGCAATTTCGGATGCCAAGGTCGTCGCCATGCCCGACCCGGTATACGGCGAGAAGGCTTGTGCGTTCCTGATCCTGAACGCTGGTCAAACGCTTCCCGATCTTGGTGATCTAGCCATCTTTTTGACCGACCGCGGGTTGGCCAAATTCAAGGTGCCGGAGCGTCTCGAAATCAGGAAGCACTTCCCAACTACCCGCGTCGGCAAGCTCGACCGTGCTGCATTACGTCAGGACATCGCGAGTAAGTTGTCCGTCGAACAAATGCAGGTGACCTCATGATGGATCATGCAAAGATTGTCTCGCGCCGAACCAAGAACCTTGAGCGCGCGCTTGCGCCGAAAAGCATTGCAGTCGTGGGGGCGACCAATTCACTCGAAAAAGCAGGCTCCCAGGCCATGTTGGCCCTTGGAAGTTTCCCGGGTGTGGTGTTTCCGATCAATCCGAACGCTGACGAAGTCCTGGGGCGGAAATGTTACGCCGCGCTTGCCGATCTGCCGCACTCGCCTGATCTCGTCATCCTAGCGGTGCCGAGTCGGCTTGCCCTCGCGGTTGCAGAGGATGCGGCGCGGGCAGGGGCCGGGGGGTTGTTGGTGATCGCCGGCGGTTTTGCGGAGACCGGAGAAGACGGTTGCAGGTTGCAGGAGGCGCTCCTACGGACCTGTCGCGACGCGGATATGCGGCTTTTAGGTCCAAACACCTCGGGTTTCCTGAACCCAGCGCGTGGGTGCATCGCCTCCTTCGCTCCGGGGCTCGATCAGATCGCAGCAGGACCGGTTGGCGTGGTCGCCCAATCTGGCGGTGTCAATTTGACTATCGCGCTCTTGTTGCACGGTCTGAGCTTGGGAGTATCTCACGCAGTCGGACTAGGCAATGCCGCCGATGTCAGTACGGTTGACCTGATCGAATTCTTGGCTGACGACCCTGCCACCAAATCCATCGCGCTCCATCTCGAAGGCGTGACTGAGGGCCGCGTCCTCTTTGAGACAATCGCCCGCGCCACCGAGAAGAAGCCCGTGGTGGTGTTTCCGGTCGGGCAAGAAGATGTTGGCGAGTTCGCCCTCTCCCACACCGGCAAAATGATGGGTGCCCATTCGACCACTGTCGCGGCGATGCGGCAGGCCGGTGCGGTAGTCGTCGATGGGACCGAAGCGTTGGCCCAGGCTGCTGCGGTGCTTGCGCATCGTCGCCTGCCTCCGCTGCACAGGCCCGGGATCGCAGTCATCACCGGGCAGGCTGGTCCGGGCCTGGTCATTGCCGACAAGCTCAAGGTGGCGGGTGTCAACACGCCCACGCTCGCCCCCGATACGGTGGGGGCGATCAAGAAGCTACTGCCGCCACTGACCTATCTTGCGAACCCTGTGGACACGGGAAGACCAGACGAGAGCTTTGGCCAGGTCGTGGAAACCACCCTGGCAGACGCAGCCATCGACGCGGCCCTGATTTTTGCACTCGACGAACCATCCGCGCTCGACGCCAAGGCAGTATTGGGCGGTGTAGCCGGCCGAGTGGGGATCCCGATTATTTTCGCAGGCCTCGGCACGCGCGACACGAACGGGGACCGCTCTGAGCTTGCCAAGCAAGGAATATTTTGCGCCGGGTCACCCGATGCACTTGCGGCCTGCGCCGTCGCCTTGGTGCGCGACGCCGAGGGGCAACACCGCCGGAAAATTGCCACGAGCGCGAACCCAAATCCGAATAGAGCCAAGTCGATGGTGTCTCTAGGTCAAACGCCGGATGAAGCGCAGGCGAAAGACTTGATCGAAGCCTATGGTCTGGCGGCCCCCGCACGGAGGGTCTGCGACAGCCACATCGAGGCACATGCGGCCTTGGACGCGCTTGGTGCACCGGTCGTGGTAAAGGTGCTCGACGCTGAGATCCCGCACAAATCTGATGCCGGCGGCGTTCACTTAGAGATCGACAGCCCCGAACGGCTCGATGCCGCTCTGGTCGCGATCGATGCCATTCCAGGTGCAGCGAGTGGGCGGCGCTACCTCGTCGAAGCGATGTGTCCTTTCGAAACCGAGCTTCTGATCGGCGCGATGCAAGATCCTTCGTGGGGCGTCTGCCTGACCGTTGGTGTGGGGGGCGTGTTGACCGAACTCGTTGGCGATAGGGCGACCTGTATCGCCCCCGTCGGTCGAGAGGCGCTACGCGAACTGGTGATGTCGCTGAAAGGTGCTCCGCTCTTGACCGGCTTTCGTGGGCGCGCGCCGGGACATGTGGATGGCGTGCTCGATGCGTTGATCGCTGTTCAGGAGATCATGGCAGATCACCCGGACATTGCGGAAGTCGAAATCAATCCGCTGGCGGTTCGATCGGACACAGTGACGGTGCTTGATGCGCTGATCATCCGTCAAACGTCGGCGAAACTGCATGAGGAGGGATAGATGACCACGCAGACCAAGTCGAAATCCGAGCTTGAGGACTACTATGCCTCGCTCTCTCCGCTCAATCTTGCGCCCCTTTGGGTACGGCTCAAGGGGTTGGTGCCTTCCGAACCGAAGCCCAAGGCGGTTCCAACCTGCTGGCAATGGCAGGCCGCGCGCGAGGCCCTGTTGGCGGCGGGTCCGCTGATCTCGGCGCAAGAGGCCGAGCGCCGAGTGTTGGTGTTGGAAAACCCCGGCCTCGAGGGGCAGTCGCGCATCACAGACACGCTCTATGCGGGGCTTCAACTGATCCTGCCTGGCGAATTGGCGCCCGCGCATCGGCATACACAATCCGCGCTGCGTTTCTGCCTTGAAGGCGAGGGCGGTATCACGTCTGTGGATGGTGAACGTACCGCCATGCACCGTGGCGACTTCGTCATCACCCCTTTCTGGACGTGGCACGACCACAAACATGAAGGCGATGCGCCGGTGATCTGGCTGGACGGTTTGGACGTGCCGTTGATCTCCGCGCTTGGCGCAGGGTTTCGCGAAGAACACATGGACGGGGAACAGGAAATTACCCGGCCCGAAGGCGACGCGTTGGCACGCTACGGCAATGGGCTGCTTCCTTTAGATCATGGGGCAATGCATACTTCTCCCGTCTTCAGCTATCCCTATGAACGTACGCGCGAGTCGTTGGATCGTATGTTGCGCGCCGGGCCGGTGGACCCGCATCACGGCATCGCGCTGCGCTATGTGAATCCCACGAATGGCGATTGGGCGATTCCGACTATCGGGGCGACAATGCGGCTGTTCCCCAAGGGGTACGAAACTCGCCCCTATCGCGCAACCAACGGCGAGGTGGTCGTGGCGCTGGAGGGGAACCTTGAGATCGCGGTCAACGATAGTGACTTTGTTCGCCTGTCGCACAACGACGTGTTTTCGATCCCCGGCTGGTCGACGGTCCGTTACCGTGCACCGGAAGGGGATGCCGTCGCATTCACGTTCTCGGATCGTCCGGTTCATGAAAAGCTCGGTCTGTTTCGCGAAGTGAAGGAATAGCCCAAAGATGAAAGTCTGTACGTTCAACGATGGTCGTGTGGGGGCGATTAGCCCGGACGAGAAAACCGTAGTCGACATCACTGATTTGGTGTTCCCCGATGGGCCAACGCTGCCTTGGCCCTACCCTATGGGCGACCCCGTCATCTCACGGCTCGAGGCGATTCGCGACGACGTGATCGCATTCACCGAATGTTGGGACGGCGCTCCAGTGTCGTCGGTCAAGCTAGGTCCCAGCGTTGCCACACCGGGCAAGATCATCGGTGCGCCCATCAACTACCAGATGCACATCGAAGAGGCGAACGCGGATAAAGAAATCAGCCACGACAAGATCTATACGCGGCTTGACGATTTCGGTCTGTTCCTTAAGGCCAACAGCTCACTGGCCGGGCCGTCGCGGCCCATTGACATTGGCTTCACCGACCGTCGTGTCGACCATGAGATCGAGCTCTGCATCGTCATCGGGCGCGAGGGGCGCATGATCCCCCGCAACCGGACGATGGAGCACATCGCGGGCTATACCATCGGCCTCGACATGACTGTGCGGGGAAAAGAGTTTCCCGACTTCCGAAAATCGCCCGACGGATTCGCTGTGCTTGGTCCTTGGCTTGTAACCAAGGATGAGATCGCCGACCCGGATGCGCTCGATTTTGAACTCATCGTCAACGGCGAAAGCCGGCAGAGGGCCAACACGCGGGACCTGATCTTCGATGTCGCCGGGCTGATCGAATACGCGTCGCATATGTACAGCCTGTCACCCGGCGACGTGATCATGACTGGTACACCCGCTGGCGTCGCCCCGGTCAAGTCCGGCGACCGGTTAGAGGCTTGGATGGAGGGATTGGGCACTCTTATTGCAACGGTCGGCTGAGCGTCGCACCGATCCAAGGCGGACTACCACCGCACTATGCTCAGAAAGGGAGGTAGAACAATGAAACGACTTGCGCGTGCGGCTTTGGGAGGACTTGGCCTGGCCTTCAGCGTTACCACTCCGGCAATCGCCGCAGATTTCACGTTGAAGGTCTCATCTCCGGCACCGTTAACGGAAATCGACCCGTTTTCAGCCTGGATGAAGGCCTTCGAGGCGGGTGTCGAGGAGGCCTCGGACGGACACATCGACGTCGAGTTATACCCGTCCAGCCAGCTCGGCCCCATCCCGTCTGCGGTCGAGGGTGTTGCAATGGGCACCATTGAAATGACGACGCCGATAATCGGGTTCTTGAACGCAGTCGACCCACGATTTCAGGTCTTCGACGCCAACGGGCTGTTCGATGACGAGCATCATGCGCTGCGAACGATGAACGATCCGCGCGTCAGGAGCCTCATGGCCGAGCTTGGGGCCAACGCGAACGTCGAACCACTTATAATCCTGACCAGCGGGCAGATCGCCGTCGTCACCCGTGAGCCGATAGATACAGTGGCGGACCTGAGCGGCAAGAAGATCCGTACGGGCGGCGCAACCGATCTGATCAATCAACCGATGCAGGCAGTCGGCATTTCACCGGTTTCGGTTCCCCTGGGCGACGTGCTTCCCGGTATTCAGACGGGGGTTTTGGACGGGGCGGCGACCAACCTGCCTGTCATCGTCGGCTTCAAATTCGCCGATGTCGCCAAACACGCAACTTATTTGCCGAGAAACTTTCTGATGGTCGGCGGCATCATCAGCAAGGATTTTCTCGCCCGGATAGGGCCGGAGTTGGAGGCCGTGGTGCGTGAACAGGCAATCGCGGCGATCGATGCCTATACCGCCAAACTCGACAGCGGCCCTGCCGCACTGGAAGCGGGCTACGAGGCGCAGGGTGGAATAATGACGATCATGGATGACGCTGAACGCGAAACTTTCCTCAACCTTGTGGTTCCTGCGGTAGAGGTCGTTGTTGCCCGGGATCCGCAGCTCAAGGCCGACTACGAGCTTCTCAAGCAAGCGGCCGATGACGCGCGCTGACGCATGGGGCCGGCGGGTTCGACCGGATCTGCCGCCCTGCTTCTTTCTCCAACGGAACACCCTAACATGACCAGAACTTTCGATAATTTGTTGGGCGCCTTGCGCGGGCTTCTGGGCCTTGGGCTGATCGCCGCCGTGTTGCTTGGCGTAGGCAACGTGATAGCCCGTTACGTCTTCGACGCTGCGCTCCTGTGGGCCGATGAAGCGGCTGTGTTCTTCATGGTCGTGATGACCTATCTCGGGACGCTGGTCTGTATATGGCAGCGGGCGGAGCTCAGAATGTCCATCATCGTCGACATGCTGCCGAAGGCCTGGGCTGGTCCGATGGTTCTGGTGCAGAATCTGTGCCTTGCCGGGCTTCTGGGGTGGGTGGCTGTCCTATCCTACGGCTATGTCGCGCGGCTCCTCAGTTTCGGAATGACCAGTGATTCCTTAGGTCTTCCGATGTGGACCTTGCACAGCGCCGTGACAGTCAGTTTCGTGCTTGGCTCCGCGATCTATTTGCTACGCGGGCTAGGCGGGGTTGGACGACTTCGCGGGATACGGGACTTCGTCAATGACGTGACCGGCCAACGGATATGACTTGGATTCTCGGTTTCCTTCCCGCCCTGCTTCTGATCGGGGGTTTCCCGGTATTCGCCGTGCTCTTATGTTCGGCCGTCTTTGCGCTGGCCTTTACCATGAACATGCCGATGTCCGCGGTTCAGCAGAATCTGTTCGGGTCGGTCAGTTCCACGGGACTGCTTGCCATTCCCTATTTCATCTTTGCAGGGGAATTGATGAGCCGGGGTTCGGTGTCGTTGCGGCTCGTCGACTTTGTGCGCGCCTTCGTAGGACGGATGCCCGGAGCACTTGGCGTTACGACGGTGGGCACCGCGACGGTTTTCGGTGCGATCTCAGGGTCAAGCGCGGCGGCGGTCGCCTCAGTGGGGCGTATCCTGCACCCGGAGATGACGAAAGAGGGCTATGCGCCCTGCATGTCGGCCGGACTGATTACTTCGGTTGGCGCGATCGGAATCGTGATACCCCCGTCCATCCCGATGATCGTCTACGGCGCGGCCTCTGAAACCTCTATCCCGCGCCTCTATGCCGCTGGTATCTTACCGGGATTAATCCTCGCCGCAATTTTGAGCGTTTATATCGTCGCCCGGTCGCACACCGCGCGCGGTCCGAGCCGCGAACCCGCGATCAAACCCGCTCATTTCTGGCGAACGATGCGGCGGGCTCTCTGGGCGCTGGGAATGGTGTTTATCATTCTCGGTGGCATCTACGGGGGCGTCTTCTCACCCACCGAAGCGGCGGCGGTCGCCTGTGTCTACGCCATGGGAGTCACCCTCTTCGTGTTCCGCGAACTGGGTCCGCGCGACATACTCGACGCTGCGGCGAGAACCGTGATTTTCTCGGCTCAGATCCTTGTCATCGTCGCGGCGGCCGGGCTCTTTTCCTGGATCCTCGCGGTGAACCAGATCCCGCAAAACATGGTTGCCTGGGTCACGGGCATGGATATCTCAGCGTGGCAATTCTTGATTGCCGTCAATATCCTGCTCTTGCTGTTGGGCTGCGTGATGGATCCGATCTCGGCCATTCTACTCCTGTCCCCACTCCTAGTACCGGTGGTGGACGCACTAGAGATCGACCGGGTACACTTCGGGATCGTGGTGACGCTCAACCTTGCGATTGGAATGTTCTCGCCACCCTTCGGCATCAACATTTTCGTTGCCCAATCGACGCTTAAGGTTCCGGTGGGCGAAATCTATCGCGGCGTTCTACCGTTCTTCTTGCTTTTTTCGACGGTGCTCATGGTTGTCACCTTCGTGCCCGCCTTATCGCTTTTCAGCGCGGATCTGTTCCTGAAATCCAATTAAGCCACGCCCTCGCAATAACCTCAAGCTTCTGGAGGTAGCCCATGTCTTATCTTTCGAAAGTTGCAATTCTCGGTGGCGGACCTGCGGGATTGTATACGGCCATTCTTCTGCGTCGTCTTATTCCGGGTGTTGACATCCAAGTCTACGAACAGAACCCCAAGGGCGCGACCTTTGGCTTCGGCGTTGTGTTCTCAGACCAGGCGCTTGCCTTTCTGAAGGCGGACGATACGGAGACCCACGACCTTGTGGTGCCGCACATGGAGCGTTGGCAGAACATGACCTTGAACCTTCCAGGAGGCAATGTCGTACTGGACGGGGTCGGGTTCACCGCGATCGGGCGCCTCACGCTGATCGAAATTCTAAGGAGCAGAGCAGAAGCCCTTGGCATCCGCATCGATTTCGACACGCGGATCGAGGATCTCGAAGACCTGGACGCGGACCTTGTCGTCGGTGCGGACGGCCTGAACTCGCTCGTGCGCAACTCGCTAGAAGAGGCGTTCACACCCTCTGTCGAATATTTCGGCAACCACTTTGCATGGTTCGGAGCTGAAAGGCCTTTCAACACATTGACGCAAAGCTTCGTGCAGACACCAAACGGTGCTGTGAATGCGCATCATTACCGCTACAACCCGACACGCAGCACATTTCTCGTGGAATGTAATGACGCGGTGTTCCGCCGTTACGGTTTCGCCGAGATGGACGAGTTGGAAAGCGCAACCTTGTGTCAGGAGATCTTTGCGGACGTGCTGGAGGGCGCGAAGCTTATCACAAACAAATCCAACTGGCGCCGGTTTCCCAAGCTCTGGTGCGACCGATGGACCTCGGGCCGTTACGTCCTCGTCGGCGATGCGGCGCACACCGCCCACTTTTCGATCGGGTCAGGGACGCGGCTTGCGATGGAGGATGCGATTGCACTGACCCGCGCGATTGCGACCCACGACAGCCGCGACGAGGCATTCGCCGCCTATCAGGACGAACGCGCGCCCATTGCGCGCAAAATATTCGACGCAGCGAACGCTTCGGCTCTGTGGTACGAGGATTACGCGGACAAGATAGAATTGCCGCCCTTAGACTTCGCCTTCGAGTATATAAATCGTTCCGGGCGAATGGACGCTGAACGGCTCCGCCAAACTGCCCCTGAATTCATGCGAGAGTATGAGGCGGCCCACGTCTGAGCGATCGTTTGGCTTGCGAGACATGACGGCGGTGCGACGCGCCTCGGCTTGCTCGACATGTATGATGCCGCTTGCCATATGGTCGTCGAGCGTGAACACCGCGACGGCGGCTTTCGGATGGCAAGGGTCGGCGCGGCGAACATGGGGGCATTCCTTCGGAGCGCTCGCCTGTCTCCGGCAATTCGGCGGAGACGGGCGGTACGGTAGAATGTACTTCGGCACCGACATGATGGACGACGAGCCGAATGATCCGTTCGCCATCGGATGCCGCCGCCGTCTCTCCCGTATCGGCCAACCAGGCGATCCAGAGCCGACAGTCCAGATTGAGCATCACCTCGATGACGGCGGGGTCTTCAACGTAGCTTGCAATGGATGGTTTCAAACCTTCGTCTTCAGGCGAATTTGCTTCAGCATGGTTGTGCGGCGCATCAAGGGGCGATCTTAGAGCTGGCTCCGCAAAATCGGACAGTGGTGTAAGTGGATTTTCTGCCTGACGGCAGCGAGGATTGTCGCTGCGAATCAGGAGTTGATATGACGAAG
>NZ_JBWKMB010000032.1:0-33712 GCF_056431025.1 Nitratireductor lacus
CAACCCACAAGCCACACGTTTCCTGCAAACCGTAGAGCTTTGAAACCACGAATTCCTGTGGGAATTCAGAAGCCTCCGGATTCTTCACGGCCGACTATGTTGCAGAGAGGCAACAAAATCGGCATTTCGTTAAGCATTTCAACCCTAAAATGCATGAAACACCGTCAGTCTTATTGCCCTATCTGACCAGAACCAGTGTTCCGATCTTTACACTGCTATATAGTTTTATAACATCCTCGTTGGTCATCCGGATGCAGCCTGATGAAACGGCCTGACCGATCGTCCACGGTTGATTGGTGCCGTGAATGCGAAACAGGGTCGAACCGAGATAAAGCGCGCGGGCGCCAAGCGGGTTTTCAGGGCCACCGTCCATGACCGAAGGCAGAATCCTGCCCTGCGCGGCTTCACGCCGGACCATCTCGGCCGGAGGGCGCCAATCAGGCCATTCAGCTTTTCTCGTGATGCGCTCCCTGCCACGCCAGGCGAAACCCTCACGCCCCACGCCGATTCCATAACGAACCGCCGTGCCGTCGCCGCGCAGATGGTAAAGACGACGCTTGGCGGTCTCTATGACGATGGACCCGGCGGGCAGATTTTCCGAGTATGGCACCACCGACGGTTTAATCGCCGCCTCACCCCAGGGCGCCTTGAAGGACAGGGTTCGTTCGCGCCTGACCCATGTTCCGGTTGCCGGATCGAACTGGCGCACCGTGGCGGTCTGCGCGTTAGCCTGCGTCACCGGAGACAAAACAAGCAATGCCGACATCACGGACGCCAAAGCCGGAATGACAAGGCCCCAAGGGCGCCGATGCCGTCCCCTTTCGACAGGGCCCTTCTGGTCAGAGCTATTCATCTGCGCCGTTCTTCGCCAACTCAAACGTCTCTCCCTCAATGAGGATGGTGGTTGTATCGGGTGCCGAGATCGACCTCGCGCGCCCATCGCGACATACCAGCGCCGGCCATTCATCGATTTCACAATCGATCTCGGCGTAGAGGTTCGCCAACGGCTCACCATGCGCAATGACCAGGGCACGGTCGCCAAGCCGCAGAACATGCCCGTCATTCGCTCCCACAAACGCCGAAACCCCGCCTTCGCCAGGCGCGCGCGCGAAACCGTGCCCGTAAACCGCCGCGCCGCGCTGGCCTGCAAGAACGTGCCGATTGGCCGACATTGCCCATGCATAGCGCCTCAACACATTGCTGCGGCCACCATAAAGCGTTGCGATATCCGGATGCATTTCATCTGAAAACGGCGGCGGCGCCTGGAAAAGCCTCGCCCCGCGTTCGTCGGCAAACCCGGCCTCACACGCGACCAGAAACAGACCACAGCACGAAACAAGCGACTTGAGGCTCACCGCCACCCCCTGGGGTGCTTCTCACAATTCCGAGACGAACACCCTCTGCAAAAGCAGACCGCCCATGCAGCCGGCTGCATGGGCGGTGCACAATATTCATTGTGCGGCTAAATATCTGACGTGTCCAGTACAGGGCCACGTGCGGTGATCGCGGGACTGCATGGGCAAGAGAGTGCGCCTCGCCCATGCCGACCTCTATTCGCGACTCTGGCCGTTCTCTTCCGATTCGAGCGCGTTGAGCGCGCTGAGGCGAAATCCACCCGCCTCGCCCTGGCGCGCTTTTTCGAGCTGCTCCGACGCGATCCTCATCAGACCGCGGAACTCAATCTGATCCTCGAAAATCACCCCGCCAATATCAAGGGACAACTCGACCGTCTCGCCCTGTGCGGTGAAGGGCGCCTTTGCCACCGCATCGCGGATGCGTTCGCCGACATCGCGCGCCTGTTCAACAGTTGCACCCGGCAGGAACACACCGAACTCGTTGCTGCTCAGCCGGCCAACGACATCACTGCGGCGGACATTGGCCCGAATCACCGATGCGATCTGACGCATCGATTCCTCGCCCCAGTTGAAACCGTAGTCGATGCTGATATCCCGCGTGTTCTCCGCTTCCACGATCAGCAGCGCGCCGAAGGTCCGACCGGCTTCGGACACCGTTGCCGAGCGACGGCGCTCCACAAGCGTTGTGAACATGTCGCCGTTGAAGACCTCGGTCGAAGGATCGTGGGCTGCAGAAAAGTTCCGCTCCCGTTTTACACGCCGCAACTGCTCGCTCGCCTGCCCGATGTAAGCGAGCAGGGGGGCGGCTATGAGTACCGGCAGAACGAGCGCAGCAACGAGACTGCGCTGATAGGGATTTATGTCATCCCCGAAGAACAGCAGATAGTGGACAAGAAACGAAAGCCCCACTGCGGCGAGCGTGCCCAGCAGTGTGAAGGCAATGAGCCATGTCCAGCGCGGTTTGCGTTGCAAGAGCGACTTGTCCATATGCTTTCAACGTCCCCAATGTGGCTGAGTCGTTAGTAACCGGCAAACTTCTAATAAAAGTTTCTTTATTAGGTCGTCTTTTAACAATTAACGATTTCACCAGCAGCGCAAAAAATCGGGATTGTTTCCACGGCGCCCGGGACACCCCGGGACACCCCGGGACACAATGCGCCCGTCAGCGGAGTTTCTTCGAGAACGTCTGCCGGCAAGCTGCCCCTGCCGGGCCTTCCAGCCCATATTGCAGGGCACCGCTTCCGGGCTTCTCTCGCGTTGTGGCCGGCCATATCGTTAAAATGCGTTCGATATATTTTGTTTGCCGGTTACAATTATCTGCGCATGATCAAGCCGATGCGGGGGCATTGAAAAAGGACTACCATGCCGACGAACTTTGCGTCCGTGTACGCCCATCTGGAAAGAGCGCAGGCGGAGCTGACGGGCACCGACCCGGCGACGCAGCAATTGCGCGAAGCGGTCGGTCTCCTGGTGGACGCCGCGCTGAAGGCCGAATTCTCCGCCAAGCCGCAGGTGTGCGAGATCATTCCCTTTCCGCAGGCAGAAACCGGTCGACCGACGCGGACATCCCACCACGGATGAGGTGCTCCCGCGCGCCCATCCGGGCCAACGTCAGGGCCCTTCGCTGATCACCCGGTTGCGCGCTTTTTCTGCCTCGCGGGCGATCGTCCGTCCGCTCTCACCAGCGTTTTCCACCTGAATGGTTGTGCCTGAATGGTCGAGAAAGACCAGCGCCACATCGGCGTCCGGCCCAACCATCACAGCCGCGACCCGCTGAAACTGTGGATCACCATCAAGCCTCCGGTTGAAGAGAACACGCCCGTCGAGCTCTTCCAGCGCTGCCAGCAGGGCGGTCTCAAAACCCTGCGCGATCAGATCCGCAAGTCCGAGCAACAACTCCAGCTGGACCACCTCCAGCGACACTTCTTTCGACACTTTTACGCTACTCGAATCATTACGCACGTTCAGAAATTAGTCGAGTTATCTGAAGCCGGGCAACCAAGCCGCAGGAACAGATTGTGTCGTTGTGAAACATGATCCTGCGCCGCCGGTTTCGCCGTCGATATGTTCATGTGTTCGCAGGGCGGCTCCATCCCGTGGTCTGGACTCCGGCAGTTTCACCCATTTGGGCAGCGCCGAAAGATTCGGTCTTGAAATCGATTACATTTGCCATACAATCGATTTCATTGGCGTGGCGGAGGACATGCCAAAAGGGAAGGAAGATGCACGATCGGCAATGGGGCCCCGGCTGCCTGCGCCGCTGGTGCCTGTCATCAGGGAGGAATTCATGAAACGACTGGCAACTGTCGCCGTGGCCGCGGCTGCCCTTGCGGGCACTGCACTCTCGGCCATGGCTGAAGATTTCAAGATCGGCCTGTCAAACGGCTGGGTGGGCAGCGAGTGGCGCACCCAGATGATCGAGGAAGCCGAGCAGGCCGCCGCCGCCTGGAAAGAAAAGGGCGTCAATGTCGAAGTGGTCGCCCAGAGCGCCAATGTCGATGTGCCTGGCCAGATCGCGCATGTGCGCAACTTCATCAGCCAGGGCGTGGACGCGATCATCATCAACCCCAACAGCCCGACGGCCTTCGACCCCGTGTTCGCACAGGCCAAGGAAGCCGGCATTCTGGTGATCGCCACCGACGCCGAGGTTTCTTCGCCCGACGCCCTTTATGTGGGCATCGATCAGAAGGGCTGGGCGATGGAAAGCGCCAAATGGCTGGCCGATACGCTGAACGGCGAAGGCAAGGTCGTCGCCATCAACGGCGTAGCCGGACACCCGGCAAATGAAATGCGTGTTGCCGGCTACCGCGAGGTGTTCGGCGAACACGAGGGCATCGAGATCGTCAACGAAGTTAACGCCAACTGGGACCAGGCGCAGGGCCAGCAGGCCATGCAGAACCTGCTTGCAACCTATCCCGACATTGACGGCGTGTGGGTGCAGGACGGCATGGCCGCCGGCGCATGGCGTTCCATCATGGACGCAGACAAGGCAGGCGACATTGCCGCGACCGGCGAAATCCGCAAGGACTTCATCGACATCTGGACCGAGAATGACCTCAACTCCGGTGCTTCGGTGAACCCGCCCGGCGTGATGGCAAGCGCGCTCAATGTGGCTGTTCTCATGCTGCAGGGACGCGAATTGAAGGAGCCGGCCACGGCCGGGCAGTACAACAACGCCATGTATCTGCCGATCCCCTTCATCAGCTCGGAAAACCTTGAAGAAGTAGCCGCCTCGGTTGAAGGCAAGCCGGGCTACTATTCCTATACGAGCTCGCTTTCCATCGAGGATGCGGAAGCGCTGTTTAAGTAAGCCCGCTCCATGAATGCCGCGCCGGCAATGACTGGCGCGGCGCTCTCTTCGGGAAGATGTCATGACCAAACTGAAGCTCAGCGGTGTAAGCAAGGCTTACGGCGCCACGCTGGCGCTACGCCGCGGCGATCTCGAACTCGAGACGGGCGAAGTGCATGTGCTGATCGGCGCCAATGGCTCCGGCAAGAGCACGCTTTGCAAGATCGTGGCGGGCAGCGTGCGACCCGACGCCGGCGAGGTGTTGCTCGACGGGCAAGCCGTGACCGTCAGCGGGCCGCGTGCGGCACAGGCGCTGGGCATCGGCATTTTCTATCAGGAACTGAGCCTCGCCGATCATCGCAGCGTGGCTGAAAACATCTGCCTGCCGGACCTGCCTAAAAAGAACGGGCTTTTCGTCGACCGTGAAGCGCTGCTTGAAAAGGCCGGCCGCTACATTGCGCTGTTCGAGACGGTTGCAGGTGCTGACCTCAATGCTGAAGCCACCGTCGGCGATCTGCGGGCGGACCAGCGGCAACTGGTCGAGATCATGAAGGCGCTGGCAACCGAAGCGCCGATCCTGATCTTCGACGAGCCCACCTCCGCGCTCGACCGCGCGCAGGTGGATCGCTTTTTCGAGATTTTGCGCGACCTCAAAAGTGAGGGGCGCAGCATCGTTTTCATCTCGCACCGCATGGATGAGATTTTTGCAATCGGGGACCGGGTGACGGTGATCCGCGATGGGGAAACGGTGGGTACAGAAGCCATCGCAGACACAAGCCCCGAAGCGGTCATACACATGATGGTGGGCGAGCAGGAAGCGCTGGCCACACCACAGGCGGCACCGCCTTCGCATGAGGCCTCCCACGAGATCGCGCTGACAGTGGAGAGCCTCACAGGCGTGGGCTTCCGCGATGTTGGTTTTTCTGTCCGGCGCGGTGAAATCCTCGGGCTTGGCGGCCTGCATGGACAGGGGCAATCGGCATTGCTCAAGGCGCTGTTCGGCGCGCCGCCTGCGCTTTCGGGTCAGATGACACTCAACGGGCAGCCGCTTCGCGCGGAAAGCCCGCGCGCGGCCATCGCGCGGGGCCTCGCCTATGTTTCCGGCGACCGGGGACGCGACGGCGTCATCAGCGGACGGCCCATCCTTGAAAATGTCATTCCCATACATGCGCTGCGGAACAGGCTTGTGCTGGCGAGGCCGGCCAAGCTTTCGGAAAAGGCGCTGCCGGCTTTGAAGGCACTGAACACCAAGTTTGCCGGGCTCTCCCATTCCATCGGCTCGCTGTCGGGCGGAAACCAGCAGAAGATCGTCATCGCCCGCTGGCTCATCGACAAGCCGGATATCCTGCTTCTCGACGATCCGACAAAGGGCATCGACCTTTCGGCCAAGGCAGACCTTTTCGCGCTGATCCGCAGGCTCGCCGAAGAAGGGCTCGCAATCCTGCTTTACTCCTCCGAAGACGCGGAGCTTCTGAACAATGCCGACCGGATCCTGGTCTTCAATGGCGGGGCGGTGAGCCGCGAACTGAGCGGCGCGGACCGCACCCGCTACAATCTCTACCAGGCAGCCTACGAGGCGGCATGACGATGACCAGTGTTTCAAGCCCCACCAGACAGGACAATGGAAGCTTTCGGGCGCTGCTCGGGCGGTTTCCCTTTCTTCCCGCCCTTCTCATTCTCGTCGTGCTTCTGGTTTTGAACGGCATTTTTGAACCAAACAGCCTGAGCTTCCGCTCGCTCACCGGCCTCGTGCGCACCTATCTGGCGTTGATGCTTCTGGCCGTGGCACAGACCTATGTGGTCTATGCCGCCGACATCGATCTCTCGGTCGGCGCCATCGCCTCGCTGGTCAATGTGACGATCATCGTGCTGATGCAGCATATGGGTGGAGGCGGGCTTTCGGTTCTGGCCGCACTCGGCGTGGGCGTCCTCGTGGGGATCGCCTGCGGCCTGGTCAATGGTTTCGTGGTGGCCGCGCTCAGGCTGCAGGCCATCGTCGCAACCTTTGCCACCAGCATCTTCTTCACCGGGCTGGCGCTCGTCATCCTGCCGGTGGCCGGCATGCCCGCGCCCACCGTTTTCTGGCGCACCTATGGCGGCACATTCTTCGGCATTCCGTTCGTCTTCTATGTGGCTGCGGCGCTCGCCATTCTGCTTTACCTGCTTGCCCGCACCCGGCTTGCCACGCAACTTCTGGCGGTGGGCGACGGGCAGCAGGCGGCGTTTCAGAGTGGGCTTCCCGTGACAGCGATCCGCATTGGCGGCTATGCGCTATGCGGCGTGTTCGCAGCGCTTGCCGCCTTCTGCATCACAGGCGACACGGCGAGCGGCGACCCGCTGGTCGGCGCGAAGATGACGCTCTTCAGCGTGGCGGCCGTGGTGCTGGGCGGAAGCGCACTATCGGGCGGTTTCGGCACGGTTGCGGGTTCCGTCATCGCGGCGCTGATCATCGGGCTCATCAATTCTCTGGTGTTCTTCGCGGGCACACCCTCGCACTGGCAGAATTTCGTACAGGGGCTCGCCATTCTCGCGGCCCTGATGGTCGGCGTGCTCGTGAGCCGCAGGGGGCGCGCATGAACCGGGCCATCGAAATCGCGAAGAACCCCCTTCTCATCGCGCTGGTGCTGATTGCAGCACTCCTGTTCCTTGGCAACACGCTTTCGCCGGGCTTCGCCTCGGGCGGGCAGATCCTGCGGCTGCTTATCGTTGCTGCCCTTCTCGGCATTGTCGCCGCCGGCCAGAACCTCGTCATTCTGGGCGGGCGTGAAGGCATCGACCTTTCTGTTGGCGGCGTGGTCTCCCTGTCTGCCATCGTGGCCGGCAATGTGATGAACGGCATGGATGGCGGCATCCCGCTGGCCATTCTGGCCTGTGTGGCAACCGGCGCGCTCTTCGGCCTGTTCAACGGGCTCGGTGTCACGCTTTTGCGCATTCCGCCGCTGGTGATGACGCTCGGTATGCTGGGCGTGCTGCAGGGTCTGCTCGTTGTCATCCGCCAGGGCATTCCTTCGGGACGTGCCGCCCCTGCCCTTTCGGAATTCGTGACAAAACCCTTTCTCCTCGGCCTGCCTGGCATCATCTGGCTGTGGATCGGCGTTGGCCTTCTGATGGCCTTCATTCTGCACCGCACGGTCTTCGGCCAGCGCATCTATGCCATTGGCTCCAACGAGCAGGCCGCCTTCATGGCCGGTGTGCCGGTGCGGCGCATGCGCATTGCGCTCTTCATGCTTTCAGGCGTGTTTGCCGCCATTGCCGGGCTTTGCCTGCTTGGCTATTCCGGCTCCTCATTTGCCAATGTGGGGGAGCAATACATGTTGCCTTCGATCATTGCCGTGGTGTTTGGCGGCACGCCGCTATCCGGTGGCAAGGGCGGCTACACGGGCACCATGGCGGGGGCTGTTCTGCTGGTGGTTCTGCAAAGCATCCTGACCACGATCAACATCGATGAATCGGGCCGGCAGATGGTGTTCGGCGCCACGCTGCTGGTGCTCATGCTGTTCTATGGCCGCGGGCGGGGGCTGCGCGCATGAACCGCCGTCCCAAGATCAAGGATATCGCCCAGGCTCTGGGCGTTTCGCCCGCCACCGTGTCGCGCGCCCTGAGCGGCAGCGACCTTGTGACGGACGAGACCCGCGCGCGCGTGCGCAAGACGGCCGATGCACTGAACTACCGCCCCAATGCCAGCGCCCGCAGCCTGCGCACCGCCCGTTCCATGGCGGTTCTGATGGTGGTGCGCGATGTGGGCAACCCGTTCTATCTCGATATTCTGAAAAGCGTGGAAGCGACCGCCCGCGCTGCCGGCTATTCCGTGCTGATGGGTAACACCGAAAACGACCCCGAACGCGAGATCGAGTATTTTGACATGCTCCGCGACGGCCACGCAGACGGCATGATTCTGATGACGGGCAAACTGCCTGAAGAAAATGGCTCGCGGAACAAGTTACCCCCGAACGCTCCCATCGTGGTGGCGCTGGAAACGATTGAGGGGTCGGGCTTTCCTCACGTGCAGATCGACAATGTGGCGGCGGCCTGCGAGGCGGTGGAACACCTGATCGGGCTCGGCCATCGGCGCATTGCCCATATATCCGGTCCCGTGCCGGAGGTGATGAGCCTTCGCCGCCAGGAAGGCTATCGCCGTGCCATGAGCCGTGCCGGGCTTTCCATACCGGAGGGCTACGAGCAGCGCGGCGATTATCTTCTTCACGGCGGCGCGCGCGCCTGCGAGGCTCTGTTCAGGCTGCCCGAGCCGCCCACGGCCATCTTCGTTGCCAATGACGAAATGGCCTTCGGCGCCATCCACCACCTGCGCGAAACCGGACACGACGTGCCGGGCGATGTTTCTGTCGTCGGGTTCGACGATCTCTATCTGAGTGAGGCTTTCTATCCACCGCTCACCACCGTCAGCCAGCCGCGCATCGACATTGGACGGCAGGCGATGAGCATTCTTCTCAAAATGCTTTCCGGGGCGCATGTGCCCGCAAAACCGGTGGTTCTGCCCGCCACGCTGCGCGTGCGTGGCACCACCGCACCACCCAAATCAGCCTGAAAGGAAAACAACCATGTCCGCACAGCCAAGAAAACGCCTGCGTATCGGCCTTGTCGGCACGGGCTTCATCGCCGAATTTCACCTGCGCTCCATGGTTGCCGTGCGCCATGTGGACGTGACCGCCGTCTACAGCCGCAAGGCGGAAAACCGGGAGCGGATCGTCAAGCTGGTCGCCGAACTGGGGCTCGGCGACTGCAAGAGCCATGACAGCCTTGTGTCCATGCTGCAGGCGGACGATGTGGACGCAATCTGGATCCTCTCGCCCAATGACACGCGCGTGGACACCATGCGCACCATCCATGACGAAGTGGTGGCCGGACGCAGCAAGGTGTTTGCCGTGGCCTGCGAAAAGCCGCTGGCGCGGACGGTGGCCGATGCACGCGAGATGCTGAGGCTGGCCGAAGCCGCCAAACTGAACCATGGCTATCTGGAAAATCAGGTTTTTGCGACGCCCGTTCTGCGCGGCAAGGAGATCATCTGGCGGCGCGCCGCTTCCACGACCGGCCGGCCCTATCTGGCACGTGCTGCGGAAGAGCATTCCGGGCCGCATGAACCATGGTTCTGGCAGGGCGACAAGCAGGGCGGCGGCGTGCTGCTCGACATGATGTGCCACAGCGTCGAGGTGGCGCGCCATCTCCTGACAGAGCCGGGCAAGAAGCGCGACTCGCTCAAGCTCAAGGCGGTGCAGGGCAATGTGGCCAATCTGAAATGGACCCGGCCGCGCTACGTGGAGGACCTCAAGAAGCGCTTCGGTCCCGAGGTGGACTATGCAAACCGTCCGTCGGAAGATTTCGCGCGCGGCAATGTGATGCTGGAGGACGAGGACGGCAACGAGCTGATGATCGAGGCAAGCACGTCCTGGGCCTATGTGGGGGCCGGCCTGCGCATCCAGCTTGAACTTCTCGGGCCGGAATATGCGATGGAGTTCAACTCGCTGGGAACAGGCCTCAAAATCTTCATGTCGCGTGAGGTGACCGGCGACGAGGGTGAGGATCTCGTTGAAAAGCAGAACGCCGAACAGGGCCTGATGCCGGTGCTGGAGGATGAAGCCGGAGTCTATGGCTACACGGACGAGAACCGGCACATGGTCGAGTGCTTCCGCAAGGGTGAGGAGCCGCTTGAGACGTTTGCCGACGGTGTCGCCGTCATGGAAATTCTAATGGGCCTCTATCTCTCCTCGGAAACCGGAAACACGGTGCGTTTTCCCAATCCCGATCTTGAGAACTACGTGCCCGTGGTGGCGCGGCGCTAAAGCGCTCCAGTTTTTTTGCGTAGTTCCGGACAGAAAGCCTGGTTCCACCTTTCCTGGAATTGCTGCAGGCCGCTCACTGGCTGCCGGCTGGGCCACAAGGCCCGCCGGCAGCCTCATCCGCTCAGGGGCCCGGGGCCTGCAACATCTCGAGAATGCGGTATGCGGTGCTTACCAGATCGGGCTCGGGAACTGACTTGTTCACAAGCAGGGCGATCCCCGTTTTGCTGGCCGGTACAAAGGCCACATATGCCGCGAAGCCGCGTGTCGAACCGACCTTGTTGATCCACACATTCCTGCGCGGAGGAAATGGCGGTTTCAGCCGCAGCGCCGGCACATCGGTCCATTCCACTCTCGTGGAATTCCCCTGAACCAGCTGCCTGAGCGCGACCGGAAAGGCATATTGCTCCCAGATGAGGTTCTGCGTGAACGGGCCGGCTTTGTAATAACCGGTAAGGGTCCTGCGGATGGCGCGCTTCATGTCCGGGTCCATGTCGCCAGCCTCCATATGCGCTTCGACATAGCGGATCATGTCACCCGCCGTGGTTCGCATTCCGTAGACTGTTGAAGCAAGCGGCTCCGGGCCAACGTGGACGGGCAGATCTCCCTGGGTGTAGCCCTGCGCGTAGTCTTTCGTGCCGCTCGCCGGAACCTGTGTATAGGTGTGCGACAGGCCCAGTTTCGGCAATATTTCCCTGCCGAGAAGCTCATGATAGTCCTGCTTCATTGCGGCTGCGCCAACCGTGGCGAGGAGTGCGGCGCCAATATGGGAATATGTCCGTTGCGAACCGGGCGCATAGCGCCGTCGCCAGGAAGCGCAATAGGCAAGAAGCGCCTCGGGCGTCTTCACGTCCTCGGGTAGAAACAGGTCCAGCCCGCTCGTGTGCGTCGCCAGGTTGAGAACCGTCACGGTGTCGAAGGCGCTTCCCTTCAACGCCGGTAAATGATCGCTGACTTCGTCGAAGAAAGAGAGCCTTCCCTTGACCTGCGCGTAAGACGCAAGAAGCCCAGTGAAGGTCTCACCGATGGCGCCGATCTCGAAAAGCGTTTTGTCTGCAACAGGTTCTCCGCTTTCTCGGGACGCAACACCTTCATTGAAGATGCGACGCTCGCCATCAATCGTGATGGCAACCGAGAGACCGGGAATGCCGTTCTCCCGCATAAAGCGCCGGGCTTCCGCCTCGATTCTTCGTTCGGTTGTCGCCGAAAGGATCGAGCCTGTGGCCCACGCAGGAACCGTCGACAGAATAGCAGCTCCGAGTAGCAATGCGCGCGAGCACCAAAAGGAAGAGCCTGTCACTCTGTCAGAATGATGGTATAACATATAATTATTCTTAAATATCAATACGTTAAAAGACCCCTGCGTGATAAAGCAAATGCACGGGAATGACAAACCCCATGGTCAACAGGGCTTTGTGATCTCAGGGCCGGTGCCATAATGCCACAAGGGGATTGAGCCTATTGCTTTCGCAGTGCGATCAGTATCTGTGTGCGGTGCTGGCCACCTGGGATAGCGACTCGATCTCATGGAGCCACGCCGAGGACAGGTGCCGCGCCATACACCCGCTGAGATGTGGGTGCTTTCGGAGCGCTGCATCCAGACACGGGAAAGCGTAGAGGGGGAGAGCATGAGCCAGACATCCGACATCATCATTATTGGCGGCGGCATCGCCGGCATAGGCGCGGGCGCGCGCATTGCCGCAGACGCGAAGGTCACTGTCCTGGAGTCGGAAGAGGCCATCGGCTACCACGCAACGGGCCGTTCCGCGGCGATCTACATCCGCAATTACGGCAACGACACGCTGCGCGCGCTCAACGCGGCCTCCGAACCGGTGTTCAGAGAGCCGGAAGGCATCTCAGAAGAAAGTGTCCTGAGCCCGCGCGGCCTGCTTTATGTCGCCACCGAAGAGCATGTCGGGGCGCTCGACACCATCCTTCAGGGCGCGACCGGCATGGAACGCCTCAGCCCGGACGAAGCGATCGCGCGCGTTCCCATTCTGAAACGCGAAAGCATCGCAGCGGCAGCCATTGAGGAAGGGGCACAGGACATCGATGTCGACCGCCTCCTTCAGGGATTTGCGAGGATGCTGCGCCATCACGGTGGCAGCATTGTCAACAAGGCGCCTGTGAGCGCCATTTCACGCGCAAACGGCACGTGGACACTGGAAACGCCGCAGGGGTCCTTTTCCGCCCCTGTCATCGTGAACGCCGCCGGCGCCTGGGCCGACGAGATCGCCAGACTTGCCGGCGTCCAGCCGCTTGGGCTGACGCCGATGCGCCGCTCGGCGGTCATCCTGCCCGCGCCGGAGGGGCATGATGTGACGGGCTGGCCGCTGTTCGCCTGTGCCGGCGAAGGCTGGTACGCCAAACCCGATGCGGGCAAGCTCATGGTTTCGCCGGCGGACGAAGACCCGTCCGAGCCCTTCGACGCCTGGCCCGACGACATGGTGCTGGCGGAAGGCCTGCACCGTTTCGAACAGGCCGTGACCGTGCCCGTCACACGCATCGAGCGGAGCTGGGCGGGGCTGCGCAGCTTCTTCCCCGACCGCACGCCCGCCGTCGGCTTCGCGCCGGATGCGGAAGGTTTTTTCTGGCTGGCCGGCCAGGGAGGGTATGGGGTGCAGACCTCGCCCGCTCTCTCGGCGCTCGCAGCCGATCTTTGCGCGGGGCGGACATCCACCCTGCCCCAAACCGTGGTGCAGGCCCTTGCACCGAACCGTCTCATCAAGTCCTGAAAGGAATATCAATGTCCGAGATCAAACGCGTCGACACCGGCACCCGCATGAGCCAGGCCGTCGTCCACAATGGCACCATCTATCTGGCTGGTCAGGTCGGTACGCCCGGTGAGAGCGTGGCCACGCAGACCAAAGACATTCTCAAAAAGATCGATGCGCTTCTGGAGCAGAATGGCTCCGACAAGACCCGCATCCTTCAGGCAACCATCTGGCTTGCCGACATGAAGGATTTCGCCGAGATGAACGAAGTCTGGGACGCCTGGGTCGCGCCGGGACACGCGCCTGCCCGCGCCTGCGGCGAGTCCGCGCTGGCAACGCCCGACTATACGGTCGAGATCATCGTCATCGCCGCCGCCGGCTGATCACGCCGCGCGCTTGACCGGTGTCACCGGCTCCTGGCTCGCCCCCGAGGCGAGCCGGACAAGAACGAACCCCAGCACACCAGTTGTCAGGAAGCCGGACGCCAGCGGCATGGGCGTCTGGTTGTAGAATGCACCAAAGGCCACGGCAAAGATCACGGCCACGAGGCTCGACCCGGAGGCAATGAGCGAGGCGCCGAGCCCGGCCAGCTGCCCAAGAGACTGCATCGCCATGGCATTGAGATTGCCAAACAGGATGCCGATGCAGAAGAAGATCACAAAGCCCATTGCCATGAAGGCCACAAAGGGTGGCTTCCCCTCATAGACAAGTGACAGGGAAAGCAGGCCAAGGCCGAGGATGACAAGGCCCAGCAGGGCTCCCTCGCACATCGCCTGCATTCCGAAGCGGCGCACCACCTGGGCGTTGACGATGGAAGCAAGGCCGATGCCGGCGGCAAAGGCCGCGAAATAGGCGGGGAACATGGCGGAGACGCCATAGACATC
The DNA here is from genome assembly GCF_056431025.1 of Nitratireductor lacus. Lineage (NCBI taxonomy): Bacteria > Pseudomonadati > Pseudomonadota > Alphaproteobacteria > Hyphomicrobiales > Phyllobacteriaceae > Nitratireductor > Nitratireductor lacus. The sequence goes on from NZ_JBWKMB010000032.1 coordinate 14,038, forward strand.
AAAGAAGATGTCGGCAGCCGTGCTCAGATACTGGAGATGGGCGCCGAAGACGAGGCCGGTCGCAACGATGAGCAGTGTCACACGCCGGCTGCGCAGGATGCGCGCGCCGTTCTGCACAAGCGTGGCGGGGTGAAATCGGATGCGGCTCTGCGGTGGGAGCGTTTCGGGCTGCCGTGCGACGAGCCAGATGCACAGAAGCACGGAAAGGGCCAGATAGACCACGAAGATCGCCCGCCAGCCGGCGAATGCCAGAACAACCTGCCCCATGGCCGGCGCGAGCATCGGGACAAGGATAAAGAGCACGAACATGAAGGACATGATGCGCGCCATGGCCTCGCCTTCGAACTGGTCGCGGATCAGGGCGCGCGTGGCGATCTTCGGCCCCGCCACGCCGATGCCCTGCAGGATGCGGCCGACAACGATCATGCCGACGCTTGTCGAAAACATCGCCACCAGCGTGCCCGCCATATAGAGACCGAGGCCGAGAACCAGAGCCCGCTTGCGCCCGATGGCATCGGAAATCGGCCCGAGGAACAGCTCGCCGAACACCATGCCGAAGATGAACAGGGACACGATGTGCTGCGTGGATAGCGGCGGCTCTACATGCAGTTCCGTCTCGATGATCCGCAACGCGGGCAGCACGGCATCGATGCTGAGTGCAGTGAGCGATGTGAGAAACGCGTAAAGCGCGATGCGCTCGAACGAGATGGACTGTTTTTTCATCGGCAGGCCTGAACGGTCAGATTGGCAGGGGGCGGCGTTCTTCAATGGCCTCCATGGCAAAATAAGACGTGACGGATTCCAGCTCGACCTTCTGGATCAGACGCTGATAGACGGAATCGTAGCTTTCCATATCCGTGGTCACGATACGCAGCATGTAATCATAGTCGCCGCCGATGCGGAAGAAGTCGACGATCTCGGGAATGCTGGAGACATGCTGACGGAAGGTCTGCAGCCAGGTCGTGGAGTGATGGCGCGTCTTGACCATCACGAAAACCACAAGCCCCAGTCCCAGCTTGTTTCTGTCAACCTGCAGCGTGCGCCCACGGATGACGCCGCGTTCTTCCAGCGATTTCAGACGGCGCCAGCAGGCATTCTGGGAAAGGCCGACCTTCTCCGCCAGATCCCGTTGCGAAAGGCTCGCATCGCGCTGAAGCACCCGCAATATCCGCCTGTCAAATTGATCGATTTTTTCACCCATAATCTATCATATGACCCATTTTCTCTCCGTAATCCATAATTTTATGTGAGAATGATAGATGATCACTGTGCGATCCTTTCGTCCTGTTTAATCTGACGGATCAAACCATGGCACGTGATGTTCTGAACGCCTTCAAGGAGAGCCTCAACCGCGACGACCTTGCCGACTATCTGCGTGCAGGCCTGATCGGCGAGAATGCGGTCATAGAGGGCCCCTGTGGGCAAAAGCCGCTGATCTACGCCGATTACGTTGCATCCGGCCGAGCGCTTGCGCAGGTGGAGGACTTCATCCGGGATGAGGTCCTGCCCTATTATGCGAACAGCCACACCGAGGCGTCCTATTGCGGCTCTTTCTCGACCCGCCTTCGTGAGGCGGCGCGCGCGGAAATTCACCGCATCGTCAAGGCCGACAAAGAAACAAGCGTTGTCTTTTCCGGGTCAGGCGCCACGTCCGGCATCAACCGGCTGGTGCGGCTTCTGCAGATTGCCGAAACGGTGGCGAAAGGTGGCCGGGTGGTGGTGTTCACCGGCCCCTATGAGCACCACTCCAACATTCTGCCCTGGCGCGAGAGCGGTGCGACGATCATCGCCATTCCCGAGACCGTATGTGGCGGCCCTGACATGGACGCACTGAAGGCGGCGCTTGAAGCGAACGTCGAAGCGGCGTTGAAGGTCGGCACGTTTTCTGCGGCGTCGAATGTCACCGGCATAACAACCGACACGGATGCAGTTACGCGACTTCTGAAAGCCCATGGTGCACTCGCCATATGGGATTATGCGGGCGGTGCGCCCTATCTCGAAATCGACATGAAGCCGGGCACCGACTGCGCCAAGGATGCGGTCGTGCTTTCGCCGCACAAATTTCCCGGCGGGCCAGGTGCATCGGGCCTTCTGATCCTGCGCAACGCCATCGCCCGTACCGCGCAGCCGACCATGCCCGGCGGCGGGTCGGTGACCTTCGTGTCGCCCTGGACGCACGATTACTCGCGATCGCTTTCGGCGCGTGAGGAGGCAGGCACCCCCAATGTGGTGGGCGATATCCGCGCCGCTCTCGTCCTGCTCGTCAAGGAAGCGCTGGGGCAGAATTTCATAGACCGCCGGCATGAGGAACTGCGTACGCGGGCACTGGGCGTCTGGTCGCAAAACCCGTGCCTGCAACTTCTCGGCAACCCGGCAGCGCCGCGACTGCCAATCTTTTCGTTCCGCATTCTCTGCCCTGAAGGCAACACGCTGCACCATCAGCTCTTTACCCGGATGCTGAGCGATCTTCACGGCATTCAGGCGCGTGGCGGCTGCGCCTGTGCCGGCCCCTACGCGCATCACCTGCTCGGCATCGATGAACCGCAGTCGAATGCGCTTCTGCAGAGCATTCGCGACGGTCGGGAGATGGAGAAGCCCGGCTGGGTGCGGCTGAACCTCAGCTATCTCATGACGGATGAGAAGGCGGATTTCGTCATCAACACCGTCGACCGGCTGGCACGCGAGGCTGAACGCCACGCCAGCGCCTATGATTTCGACCCGAACACGGCGCGGTTCCGCCACCGGTCGCTTGCAATCGCAGGCTAGGGTCAGGACCGAAAAGCCGCTATTCCTGCTTTGGAAGGTTGTTGGCGCGTCTTGCCATCTCTGCCTCGTTGGTCGGCTGCTCGGTGAAGCCCTCGATGTCGGAAACCTCCTCGACATCGCGCTCGATTTCCATCGGGCTTGCCACATAGGCGGTTGCCAGCTCCGCGACCGAACGCAGCGCATGGACATGAATGCGCTCATAGCCGTGCGAGGCGTCGATACCGAAGGCGATCAGGGCCGTGCGCACATCGTGCCCGGCCTCAATGGCCGATGCGGAATCGGAACGGTAGTAGCGGAACACATCCTTCTGATAGCGAATGTCCTCCTCGCGGCACAGCTCCACGAGCTTCTTCGTCAGGTGATAGTCGAACGGACCTGCCTGATCGGCCATGGCGATGGTAACCCCGAATTCCGTGGAATTCTGCCCAGGTGCCGTGGTGCCGTTGTCGATGGTCACCATGGAGGCGATTTCCGGGGTGACGATCGAGGCGGCGCCCACCCCCACCTCTTCAGCGATGGTGAAAAGCCAGTGTGTGTCGACCGGCAGTGTCACTTCATTGCTGAGAAGCGATTCCAGCGCTGCCAGGGCGATGGCAACGCCGGCCTTGTCATCCAGGTGCCGCGAAACGATGAAGCCGTTTTCAAGGAACTCCGGCTGGGGGTCGACGGCAACGAAATCGCCGACATCTATGCCTAAATTGTGCGCGTCTGCGCGATCCCAGCACATGGCATCGACACGCAGTTCCACAAAATTCCAGCCCACCGGCATTGTGTCGACATCGTCATTGAACGTATGGCCGGACGCCTTGAGCGGTAAAATGGTGCCGCGATAGGCGCCCTTCTCCGTATAGAGCGTCGCCCGTGCGCCCTCGGCGAAGCGCGCCGACCAGTGACCGATCGGCACGAGCTCGAAACGCCCGTTGTCCTTGATATATTTGACCTGTGCGCCGAGCGTGTCGAGATGCGTGATGATGGCGCGTGCGCCTTCACGGCGGCCACCGCGCACAACGGCCCGGATGGCGCCGCGCCGTGTAAGTTCGGGCTCCAGCCCGAGCCGCTCAAGCTCAGTCGTCACATGCCTGACGATCGTATCGGTGTAGCCAGTGGGACTGTCGATCGCCAGCAGCGCCTTGAGCTGGTCGACCAGATAGGAAACGTCGATCTTCAGTCGTGACATGCATTCCCTTTGGATTGCTCGGTTGCGGATGCCGCCCGGGGTGAGGATCTATGCCCTGGGAGCCAGTGCCCTTTCCGCCGATTTCACGCCGGAGCGCGGGAAAAGCAGGTCGACGAAGCGTTCGGCGGTCGGTTGCGGTTCATGGTTCGCAAGGCCTGGCCGTTCATTGGCTTCGATAAAGACATAGTCTGGCTGGCCGGGCGACCGGACCATAAGGTCAATGCCGACAACCGGAATGTCAATGGCACGCGCTGCGGTACAGGCTGCCTTCACCAGATCCGGATGCACCTTCTCCGTAACGTCGTGAATGGAACCGCCGGTGTGGAGGTTGGCGGTCTTGCGCACCACGACCTCCTCGCCTTCCGGCAGCACACTCGACAATTCATATCCGAGGGCGGCAACGCAACGCCGGGTCTCGTCATCAATGGGGATTCGGCTTTCGCCGCCCGTTGCGGCAGCGCGCCGGCGCGACTGTTTTTCGATCAGCTCCCCGATGGTCTTGTGACCGTCGCCCACCACGCGCGGCGCACGGCGCACAGCCGCCGCTACAAGGCGATAGTCGATAACGACCAGGCGCAGATCCTCGCCTTCAAAGCAGGCCTCTACCAGAACGCGGTCGGAAAGCTTACGGGCGATGCGTATGGCGTTCTTCATCTCGTCCAGCGTTTCCAGACCGACGGCAACGCCCTTGCCCTGCTCGCCGCGTGCCGGTTTCACCACGACGCGCCCATGCTTCTTCAGGAATGCGCCAAGGGCCTCATCGTCATCAACCGCTTCCATCTGCTCCGGCACGATCAGCCCCGCGCGCTCCACCACGCGGCGCGTGACCGCCTTGTCGTCACAGATCGACATGGCGACCGCCGAGGTCAGTTCAGAGAGGCTCTCGCGGCAGTGAATCGAGCGGCCACCAAACGACAGGCGAAAAAACCCGCCTTCGGCATCCGTCACATCCACCGCCACACCGCGCCGGTGAGCCTCGTCCACAATCAGCCGCGCATAGGGATTGAGAAGGTCGAAATCCGCGGGCGGATGGGTGAAGAGCTTTTCGTTGATGGGGTTCTTCCGCTTGACGGCGAACACCGGAACGCGATGGAAACCGAGCTTCTCATAAAGCGCAATGGCCTGTTCATTGTCATGCATGACCGAGAGATCCATGAAGCTCGCCCCCCGGGCGGCGAAATGCTCGGCCAGCCGCCGCACCAGCATCTCGCCCACCCCTGCGTGACGGCATTGCGGATCGACCGCGAGGCACCAGAGGGAGGAGCCGTTTTCGGCGTCCTGAAACACGCGGCGATGATCGACCCCGGTTACCGTGCCCAGAATGTCACCGGTCTGATCGTCCTCGGCGACGAAATATGTGATGGCGCGACTGTCTCGGTTGGTCCAGAAGAAATCCGGCCGCACGGTGACCATGCCGCGGCTCTGATAGATGGCGTTGACGGCGTTTGCGTCCGCCTCCGAGGTCAGCCGCCGGATAAAAAAGCCACGTGGCTGACGCCGGCTCGGGCGATAGGTCGCAAGATCGAGCCGGTAGGTGTGCGACGGGTCGAGAAAGAGTTCCTGCGGCGCCATGGACAGGAGCACATGCGGGTCGCGGATATAAAAGGCGATGTCGCGCCGGGCCGGACCCTCGTCCCCCAGCGCGCCGGCGAGTTCTTCATTTGTCTCAAAGGTCTGGGCGAAGAGAAGCCGCCCCCAGCCGAGTTCCAGAGAGACCGACCTGTCCTGTTGTTCGGCGGATTGATCGGCCGGGGCGCTGGTCGGCTTCATGGTCTCGCTGCGCAGGCGCTTCAGGCGGTAGCCGAGCGCCTTGTCGCTGCGCCCGCGCGAGGCGCGCAAAGCCACATCCTCTTTCTTGGCCATCGGTCATACCCCGTGGGTTTGCAGCCAGAGTTCGAGCAGCCCTACCTGCCAGAGTTCGGAGCCACGCAGCGGCGTGATGTGATCGGCCGGCGCGGCGTAGAGCGTGTCCAGATACTCCTGACGGAAGAGGCCGCGTTCGCGTGCGGATTGCGAGGATAGCGCATCGCGCACCATATCGAGATAGGGCCCATCGACATATTTGAGCTGCGGCACCGGAAAGTAGCCCTTCTTCCGGTCGATCACCTCATGCGGGACCACCTGCCTTGCAACTTCCTTCAGCACGCCCTTGCCACCCTGTTTGAGCTTTTCCTCGGGCGGAATGCGGGCCGCAAGCTCCACCAGCTCATGATCGAGGAACGGCACCCGCGCTTCAAGCCCCCAGGCCATGGTCATGTTGTCCACCCGCTTGACCGGGTCATCCACGAGCATGACGGTGGAATCGAGCCGCAGCGCCGCATCGACCGGCGTGTCGGCGCCTGCCCGTGTGAGGTGAGCCGCCACCAGTTCGCGGCTCGCATCGCGGTCGGCGATCCATTCGGGCGAGAGCTGCCTCGTCAGCGTTTCGTGCGACCGGTCGAAAAAGACCTTTGCGTAGTCGCCCACCACATCGTTGGAATTCATCAGCGGCGGATACCAGTGATAGCCACCGAAAATCTCGTCGGCGCCCTGACCCGACTGCACGACCTTGATGTGTTTCGAGACTTCCTTGGAGAGGAGATAAAAACCGACATTGTCGTAGGAGACCATTGGCTCCGACATGGCAGCGAACGTGCCGGGAAGCGCGTCCATCAAATCGGCCGAAGGCACGAAGATCTTGTGATGATCGGTGCCGAATTCCTTCGCTATCAGATCGGAATAGACGAATTCGTCACCCTTCTCGCCATTGGCCTCCTCGAAACCGACGGAGAAGGTCATGAGACCCTTCTGGCCGGCCTCGGCGAGAAGCCCGACGATGAGGCTGGAATCCACACCTCCAGAAAGCAGGACGCCCACCGGCACATCGGCCACCATGCGGCGCTTGACGGCAAGACGCAGGGCTTCCAGCGTGCGGTCACGCCATTCGTCGGGAGAAAGAGCGGCCGTGTCGGGGTCGCGCGCGAAGGGCGGATCCCAGTAGATCCGATCCCGCTGACTGCCATCGGCTTCGATGATCCGGATGGTGGCAGGCGGCAGCTTCTTCACGCCGTTCAGGATGGTTCGCGGCGGGGGGACAACCGCATGGAACGTCATGTAGTGATGCAGCGCGTGGCGGTCGATGGACGTGTCCACCTCACCCGCCGCCAGCAGGGCCGGCAGGGACGATGCGAACCGAATGCGCTCCGGCGTCTCCGCCAGGTAAAGCGGCTTGATGCCAAACCGGTCGCGCGCCATCACCACGCGGCCCGTTTCACGCTCGCGCAGCACGAAGGCAAACATGCCATGGAAGCGGCTCACGCATTCCTCACCCCAGGCATGCCAGGCTTTCAGAATGACTTCGGTGTCGCCGGTGGAGAAGAAGCGGTAGCCCCTGCCCTCTAGTTCCGCACGCAGCTCGGGATAATTGTAGATGCAGCCGTTGAAGGCGATGGTGAGCCCAAGCTCCGCATCCTCCATCGGCTGGCGGGCCTTTTCCGACAGGTCAATGATTTTCAGCCGCCGATGCCCGAAGGCCGCGCTGCCATGAATGACGGCGCCCGCGCCATCAGGCCCGCGCGGCGCAAGACAGTCCATCATTTTCGAAAGAGCGACAGGTGAGGCAGGGCGGCCATCAAGCCGCAGTTCTCCGCAGATTCCGCACATGGATAGCGATCTGTTCCCTTGTTCGTCGTTGCGTCGGAGTGTATTTTAGTTATAGTTATAACTATTAGATGTCAAATTAATGGCGTCAGCATGAGCTTTGAGACGACAACTGACAAGGTCACCAACAGGTTCCGCGACGACGAGTTACGGGGCGTGGAAAAATGCATCCGCCGGATCGTCCGTGCCAACGATGTGCAGTCCCGGGCGCTTGCAAAGCAGATCGGACTCACGGCGCCGCAGCTCATTACCCTCAAGGCGATTGCCGCACTTGGGGAGGTCACGACCACCGTCCTGTCGGCCCATATCGATCTGAGCGCTGCGACCGTGATCACCATCCTCGACAATCTGGAAGCACGGCAACTGGTCGAGCGCTACCGCTCACGCAATGATCGCCGCGTGGTCCACACCCGCCTCACGCCGGAAGGTGCTGCGCTGTTGACGCGGGCGCCGGAACCGATGGGCGACGCCTTCGCCCGGCGTTTCGCAGACCTCTCTCCGGAGCGCCGCAGCCAGCTCATCCTCGCCCTGACAGCCATTGCCGACATGATGGCACCGGGCGAGGGCCTGTCGAAAGACACGCGCCCGCACTGACCAGTGCCTCCCCTCTCGGATTGAATTTGATCGAGCGCAAGGCGATGTCACGCAGACGTGTCAATTTGCCCGAAACACGCAATGGACGCAGACGGGGTGCGCGATTATGATCGCGCCGCACAGCAGGAAGGTTCAATGAATTACCAGCGTTTTTTCTCAGAAGCGATCGATCAACTTCACGCTGAACGCCGCTATCGCGTCTTCGCAGATCTCGAGCGGATCGTCGGTGCGTTTCCGCGCGCGCTGTGGCGCTCCGGTGAAGAAACGCGTGAAATTACCGTCTGGTGCTCGAACGACTATCTGGGCATGGGCCAGCATGAGAGCGTGATCTCGGCCATGCAGAAGGCGGCCGGCTCGATGGGCGCAGGTGCCGGCGGCACGCGCAACATTTCCGGTACAAACCACCCGCTGGTGGAGCTCGAAGCCGAGCTTGCCGACCTGCACGGAAAGGAAGCCGGCCTCGTCTTCACATCGGGTTTCATCTCCAATGAAGCCTCCATCTCCACCATCGCCCGCCTCCTTCCCAACTGCCTGGTTCTTTCCGACGAGCTGAACCATGCCTCGATGATCGAGGGCGTGCGCCGCTCTGGCGCGGAGAAGAAGATTTTCCGGCACAACGATGTTGCGCATCTGGAAAGCCTGCTCAGGGATGCCGACCCCGGCCGGGCAAAGCTGATCGTTTTCGAATCCGTCTACTCCATGGACGGCGACATCGCGCCCATCGAGGCGATTGCCGATCTCGCCGACAAGTATAATGCGATGACCTATATCGACGAGGTTCACGCCGTCGGCATGTATGGCGCGCGGGGCGGTGGCATCACGGAGCGCGATGGCCTTGCGCATCGCATGGATGTTATCGAGGGCACGCTGGCCAAGGGCTTTGGCGTGATCGGCGGCTATATCACCGGCTCAACCGCCGTTATCGACGCGGTGCGCTCCTACGCGTCCGGGTTCATATTCACGACCGCCCTGCCACCGGCCATCGCGGCTGCGGCCACCGCATCGATCCGCCACCTGAAGACCTCCTCGGTTGAGCGCGAAGCGCAGCAGCGCCAGGCGCAGCAGACCAAGGACAAGCTTCTCGCAGCCGGTCTGCCGGTGATGCCGTCGCAGACCCATATCGTTCCGCTGCTCGTGGGCGATCCCGAACTGTGCAAGCAGGCCACGGATCACCTTCTTGAAAAGCACGGGATTTACATCCAGCCGATCAACTATCCGACCGTGCCACGCGGCACGGAGCGGCTGCGCATCACGCCGACGCCGTACCATGACGACGCGCTGATCGACACATTGCGCGATGCGCTTCTCGAAACCTGGGAAGCGCTCGGCATTCCCTTCAACGAAGCGGACCAGCCACAGCCGGCGAAATCCGATCGGGTGGTGTCTCTTCTGGTTCCCAAGTCCGGCGGCTGACTTCTTTTTCCAAGCAAAAACAATGAGAACGCCGCCGTGATACCCTCCCGGCGGCGTTTTCGGATTTTCCCGGTGTTTTTCGATAAAAAGGCGAAAAAGCCCTATTTTTTCGACAAAAGGTCGCGGATTTCGGTGAGAAGCTGAACATCGGCCGGCGGGGCTTCGGGCTCTGCCGGCTTTTCGGCTTCCTTGCGGCGCAGCGCGTTCACGCCCTTCACCATCAGGAAAATGATCCACGCCAGAATCAGGAAGTTGACGACCACGGTCAGGAAGTTGCCGTAGGCGAACACCGCCCCCTGCTCCCGCGCAGCTTCCAGCGTCGTTGCGGTCACGGTGGACGAAAGCGGCATGAAATAGTTCGAAAAATCGAAACCGCCAAAAATGGCGCCGATGACCGGCATGATAATGTCATCGGTCAACGATTTCACGATAAGACCGAACGCGCCGCCGATGATCACGCCGACAGCGAGGTCCATCACATTGCCCCGTGCAATGAACTCCCGAAATTCTTTCATCATAAGGGTATCTCCCCAATCTAGAGCGTTTTCGCCTTTCGTTGAATCGCGAAAGCGCTCTACCTTGTTGTTTTGTGCAATTCCGGACGGAAAACCGGTTCCCACTTTTCCTGGAATTGCCCTAGCTGCACCCCGGCGACTCAAGGCCACCAGCACGTGCACAATAGCAGTGCCACAAGTGAGAAGCGCAACAAAAACCGTTCTTTTGACTTCGCAGGGCTCATTGGCCGAAAGAAGCATTGGACACGCCACCGGGCCTGTGTTTGCCTTTTGGCGTGCCCCGTGAGGAGGAGAATCGCGACCGGTGCAGGGTTGGGTCATCGCAATCATAGCCGTCGCTTACGTGACGCTGCTCTTCTTCATAGCGAGCGTCGGCGACAATCGCGCCGCCCGCCAGGGAGGGCTCGGCTCGCGCCCCTATATCTATGCGCTCAGCCTTGCGATCTATTGCACGTCCTGGACCTTCTTCGGCTCGGTGGGTCTGGCCTCCGAGCGCGGGCTGGAGTTTCTGGCCATCTATATCGGCCCGGTGCTGGTTTTCCTGTTCGGCTTCCCGATCCTGAAGCGCATCATCCGGCTCGCCAAGTCCGAGAAGATCACCTCGATCGCCGACTTCCTTGCCGCCCGCTATGGCAAGAGTTTTGCCGTCGCATCCGTAGCCACGCTCATCGCGACCTTCGGCACGATCCCCTATATCGCGCTGCAGTTGAAGGCGATTTCCGATTCCGTCAGCCTCATGGTCACGCATTACGACGGCGCGCCGCCGGTCATCGATTTTTTCGTGGGCGACATGGCGTTGATCGTCACCTTTCTGCTGGCAATCTTCGCCGTTCTCTTCGGCACCCGTCACGCCGATGCCACGGAGCATCAGGAGGGTCTGGTTCTGGCCGTTGCCGTGGAGACGGTGGTGAAACTAGCGGCCTTCCTCGCGGTCGGCATCGCCATCACCTATTTCTTCTTTGCAGGACCGCTGGATCTCGCACGAGCCGTGGGTGGCCTTCCCGAGGTGCAAAAGGCCTACACCTATCCCACGTCGCTTGCGACCTGGATCGTCATGACGACGCTGAGCGCTTTCGCCATCATCATGCTGCCGCGGCAGTTCTACGTCACCATCGTGGAAAACCGCAGCACCACGGAACTCGAGACCGCAAGCTGGCTCTTTCCGCTCTATTTGGTGCTGATCAACCTTTTCGTGCTTCCGATTGCCTTTGCCGGTCTGGCGCTCGTCGGCGACAAAGCCAATTCCGATCTCTACGTGCTCGCCCTGCCGCTGCTCGCCGGACATGATCTTCTTGCCCTGGTCGCCTTCATCGGCGGGCTTTCGGCCGCCACCGCCATGGTCATCGTCGCCAGTGTGGCGCTTTCGATCATGATCTCGAACGACCTGGTGATCCCGCTTTTTCTGCGCCGCCTGCTGCGCCCCGACCACCACGAGAAGAACGACTGGTCGTCAAGCATTCTCAACATCCGCCGCGCCGCCATCTTCATCATCCTCTTCACCGCGTTTCTTTATTACCGCGAGACCACGCACAACACACGGCTGGCCGCCATCGGCCTCATCTCCTTTGCAGCCATCGCCCAGTTCGCGCCGGCCTTTTTCGGCGGGCTGATCTGGCGCGGTGCGAATGCGCGGGGCGCGCTGCTCGGCATGGGAGCGGGGTTTGCCCTGTGGGGCTACACGCTTCTGTTTCCCTCGCTTGCCCCGCAAGGGACCAGCATCATCACGGACGGTCTCTTCGGCCTGCCGGCACTGAGGCCGCAGGCGCTTTTCGGCACCGTTGCCGAGCCGCTCAATCATGGCGTTCTGTGGAGCCTTGCCGTCAACACGCTGTTCTTCGTGCTGGGCTCGCTTTCGCGCGCGGCACAACCGCTCGAACGCATCCAGGCGGCGATCTTCGTGCCCCGCGACACGGGCCCCATCCCGACCCTGCGCCGGTTTCGCACGGCGGTCACCGTCAACGATCTGAAGGACACGATCTCGCGCTATCTGGGCGCAGAACGCACAGAACGCTCCTTTGCCACTTTCGAGGCAACACATGGCGTTCGTCTCAACGGCAACGACCAGACGGGCATCGCCCTGGTGCGCTTCTCCGAACAATTGCTTGCCAGTGCGGTGGGTTCGTCTTCCTCACGGCTCATTCTTTCGCTGCTCTTCCAGCGCAATGACCGCTCACCACGCGATGCGCTCAGGCTGCTCGACGATGCCTCCATGGCACTGCAGCACAATCGCGACCTGCTGCAGACCGCGCTCGACCAGATGGAAGAAGGCGTGACCGTGTTCGACCGCGACTTCCAGCTCATCTGCTGGAACCGGCAGTACAGAACGCTCTTCAACCTGCCGGACGAAATGGGCCAGGTTGGCGTCTCGCTCGACCGGTTCGTCAATCTGCTCGCAGTGCGCGGGGAAATTCCCGTCGACGCCTATACGGTGACACTCAACCGTTTCACCGACTTCGGAATGCCCTGGGAGATCAGGCTGCGAAAGAGCGGGCGCATCATCGAACTGCGTACCAACCCCATGCCCGACGGTGGCATCGTTGCCACCTACACCGACATCACACCGCGTGTGGAGGCGGACATCGCCCTGAAGCGCATCAACGAGACACTGGAACAGCGCGTGGCCGACCGCACGGCGGAGCTGATGCGGGTCAATGAGGAGCTGGCACAGGCGCAGGTGATCGCCGAAGAAGCCAATCTCGGGAAAACGCGTTTTCTGGCGGCGGCCGGCCACGACATTCTCCAGCCGCTCAATGCGGCCCGGCTCTACTGTTCGTCGCTGATGGAACGCGCCGATGGCGGAGAGACACGCGAGTATGTCAGCAACATCGAATCCTCGCTCGATTCCGTGGAAACGATCCTCGGGGCCGTGCTCGACATTTCGCGTCTGGACACCGGTGCGCTGAAACCCTCAGCCAGTGTCTTCAAGCTCGATGGCCTGCTGCGCCAGCTGAGCACAGATTTCATGCCACTGGCCGAAGAAAAGGGGCTGGAGCTGACCATCGTCCCCTCGACGCTCACGGTGAACACGGACCGGAACCTGCTGCGGCGCCTCGTTCAGAACCTGGTCTCCAATGCGATCAAATACACGCCGAGCGGCCGCGTGCTTGTGGGTGTGCGGCGGCGCGGTGCGCTTCTGGAACTCCAGGTGATCGACACGGGCATCGGCATTGCACCCGACAAGCTGAACACGGTGTTCCGTGAATTCACCCGGCTGGAGGAAGGCGTGCGGCAGGCTCAGGGACTGGGCCTTGGCCTCTCGATTGTCGACCGCATCGCGCGGGTTCTGAACATGGAAATACGTCTCGATTCCGAAATTCACGGCGGCACGCGCTTCTCCGTCATCATCCCGACAAGCTCCACCCCTGCCAAGGAGGTCGAGAGGCCCGCGCGCCCTGCGGCGGTTCAGCAGACCATGCTGGAGGGATTGCGCGTGTTGTGTATCGACAACGATCCACGCATTCTCGACGGGATGCGCCGGCTTCTGGAAGGCTGGGGCTGTGCCGTTTCGACGGCGACCGGGTCGGCCACCCTGCCCGATTTCTCGGGCGGAGCGCCCAACATCATCCTGGCCGATTATCATCTCGACAACGAAGTGGGGCTCGATGTGATCGCCGCATTGCGGGCGCGCTATGGAGAAACGATACCGGCAATCCTGATCACCGCCGACCGTTCCAACGAAGTGCGCGCCGAGGCGGAGGCGCTGACTGCCATGGTGCTGAACAAGCCTCTGCGCCCGGCATCGCTGCGCACATTGCTGATGCGCTGCCGCCAGATGCTCGCGGCAGCGGAATAGGCGAGCAGAACAGAACCGGCGACGGCTTCAGCTTTCCGTTGCGATGGTGTCGGCCCCGATCTTCGACAGGCGGATCACGGCCTGGGTGCGACTGTCTACATCCAGCTTCTGCAACACCGCGGAGACATGCGCCTTGATGGTTGCTTCCGAGACGTTGAGCTCGTAGGCGATCTGCTTGTTCAGCAGCCCTTCCGCCAGCATGCTCAGCACCCTGGTCTGTTGCGGCGTAAGGGTTTGCAGCCGGCGGATGAGATCGGCAATCTCCGGATCGGCCTCGGCGCCCAGATCGATATCGGCGGGCGTATAGATACCACCATCAAGGATGGTCTGAACCGCCGTTCGGATCTCGTCCATGCCTGACGATTTCGAGATGAAACCGGACGCGCCCAGTTCCAGCGCCCGCCTGATGGTTTCCGGATCGTCGTGAGCCGACACGACAACGATCGGCACTGCCGGGTTCATTCCGCGAAGCGCAATCAACCCCGACAGACCGCTGACGCCCGGCATGGAAAGATCGAGCAAAACGAGATCGATACTCTCGTCGACCAGCGCTTTCGCGCCTTCAAAGTCGCCTGCTTCCAGTATCCTGCATGCATCGTCGAGTCCGGAAAGAGCGCCCTTCAACGCTCCCCTGAACAGAGGATGGTCGTCGGCGACCAGAAATCTATAGCCCGATGCCAAAAGTCCCTCCCGCGCCTGCGGCATTTTTGTCGTCTTCTTCCGTCGCAGGTTCCGGCGGCGATTATGCGGGGAATAGCCATCATTTCAAGCTCTGCCATAGCCAGACACTCCACCACTCGCCAAAACGCTCGCAGAAGATTTACTTGCCTGCCCCACATCTATGCCACAGACTCGCCGGGAGGGTGAAAACCCGTGAGCCTGCTATGGAGAAAATCCACAAGGTAGCAATGTTCTGCATCGGTCGCGCCGTGATGTTCGGCGCCTTTGCCATTGGCCTGGTGATGCTGAGCTTCTCATTCGATCTGGTGCTCGCTTTCAGCGCAGGCGCATTGATGACGCTGATCATGTCCGAGCTTCTGATACTCAAGGCCTACGCGCTTGCGCGACAAAACCCCAGGAAGACCGAGGTCTGGATGCATCTGAACCCGAATGCGCGCCCGGTCGGCCGTTCGGGCGCAAAAGTGTTCATCGCCATCCTGAAAGACATCTATCTGCGCTTCGCCGTTCTCAGCCTGCAGGTTGGCTGCGGGTTCTTTGTCTTTTCAATGGTGCTGCGCGTGGTGCGCGCGATCGCATAGAGCAGTCTGCAGTCAGGCGCGCCACCCGACGTCCGCGCAGATGCGAAAACGCTCTGACATATTGCTTTTGCGCAATTGCGGGCAGAAAACCGGTTTCCACTTTTTTCGGAATTGTTCAGGTCCGGTCAGGTGCAGGCGTATCGGGCGACGTGGTCTTTTCTTCCTTCTCGAAATCCTTCACGATTCCCATGAAACGGCGGAAGAATCGCTCCATCAAACCCAGGGTCTGCTCGAACTCTTCCTCGGACGGCAGATCCGATGCCGCTTCTGGGGATGCGCCTTCCAGCGCTTCGACCCGCTCCTCGAGGGTTTCGAGCCTGTCCTGAAGCGCGGCAATGTCTTCCTCATAGGCCGTGCGTTCATCGGCCGCCGGCGCACAGACGAGTTGTCCCGACCGCTCGCGGCAGATCGACATGGCACCGGTCTGGGTGTCCATGCGCACATAGCCTTCTTCCGTGCGCTCAAGCCGAAAGCGTTGGGCCTCCTGCGCCATGGCGTTCGCCGTCATGGACAGGATGATCAGCGCTCCTGTCACCGCGATTGTCTTGCGCATGGGTCTGCTCCGCGTTCATGCTTCTGTTGATGGGATCATGCGCAAGGAATGCGCCATAAATGGGATAGACCGCAATCCCCCGAAAACGCCTTTTCGGGCCTTTCGCTGACACTGTATTGCAAGTATAGCCGCTGGCATGGTCCACCTGATCTATAAAATCTGTCCCCGCACGCTCTGGCAGGAAGCCGAGACCGCGGGAGTGTTCAATGGCGCGCCGATCGATCTCGCCGACGGTTATATTCATTTCTCCACGGCGGGGCAGGTCAAGGAGACAGCCGCCAGGCACTTTGCCGGGCAGGACGACCTGCTGCTCGTCGCCGTTGAAGCAGACGCGCTTGGAAATGCGCTGAAATACGAAATCTCGCGCGGGGGCGCTCTCTTTCCGCATCTCTATGCCTCTCTGCCGCTCGATGCGGTTGCATGGGTGCGGCCCCTGCCGCTGGGCACAGATGGCCTCCACCTTTTTCCAGAGCTACCAGAATGAAATCGCTGCTCGACAGGATTGCGCGCCAGGCCCTTTTCCGGATGGATTGCGAACGCGCCCACAACCTTGCGATCATGGCCCTGAAAAGCGGCATGCCGCTGGCCCGGCCACCGCAGATCAGCAAACGCCTCAAAACCATAGTGGGCGGGATGGTGTTTCCCAACCCGCTCGGCATGGCAGCCGGCTTCGACAAGAATGCCGAGGCAGCGGACGGCCTGCTGCGGCTGGGCTACGGCTTCGTGGAATGCGGTACCGTTACCCCGAAGCCGCAGGAGGGAAACCCCAAGCCGCGCCTTTTTCGGCTGGAGGAAGACAGCGCGCTCATCAACCGGATGGGTTTCAACAATGACGGCATCGTGGCGGTGCGCGAGCGCATCAGGAGCCGTGCCGGCAGGGGCGGAATTGTCGGCGTGAACATCGGCGCCAACAAGGACAGCACGGATCGCATCGCCGATTATGAGGCGGGCGTGCGTGCCTTTGGCGATATCGCCTCCTATCTTGCCGTCAACATCTCCTCCCCCAACACGGCCGGGCTGAGGTCGCTTCAGGATCGTGCAAACCTCTCCGAACTCCTTTACCGGGTGATCGAAACACGCAACGAAGTCGCCAAGCTGCGGCGTGCGCCGATCCCGCTGTTCCTGAAGATCGCACCTGACCTCACCGACGCTGCCCTGGCCGACATAGCCGACGAAGCGCTAGGCAAACGCATCGACGGGCTGATCGTCAGCAACACCACGCTTTCGAGAGCGGGCGTCACAAGCCGCCTGGCACACGAGACGGGCGGGCTCTCCGGCCAGCCTCTTTTCGAACGGTCCACGGTCATTCTTGCCAAGATGCGGTTGCTGGTCGGGCCGGCCATGCCGATTATCGGCGTTGGCGGGGTTTGCTCCACTGAAACGGCGCTGGAGAAGATCCGCGCCGGTGCCGATCTGGTGCAGATGTATAGCGGCCTGATCTTTGGCGGCACCTGCCTGCCCGGCAGGATTCTGGAAGAGATGAGCGCATTCGCACAGCGCGAGAACCTCTCTTCGCTGCGTCAGCTGCGCGACACCCGCGTGGACGAATGGGCTGCGCGCCGTCTCGACTGACGTCTATTCCGCGAACGTTCTGCGCATTCGTGACGGCACAATGGCGAAGAGGCTGATGCCGCGAACGATCAGAAGAATGTGGAATGCCGCCCACAATCCATGATTGCCAAAACTTCTCGTCAAAAAGAACAGGCAGGCGAGATAGAGCGCGAAAGAAAGCAGCATCGTGTTGCGCATGTCGCGCGACCAGGTTGCGCCGATGAACACCCCATCCATCTGAAATGCCAGAACGCCAGAAATGGAGATCAGCGCCGCCCAGGGCAGAAAGGTGTTGGCGGCCGTTCGCACATCCTGTGCCGTGGTGATGAAGGCTATCAGCGCTTCGCCGGCCAAAAGCAGAAACAGCGACATGGCAATGGCAAGCCCGAAGCCCCACGCCACCGTCAGCCTAAGGGAGCGAAGAAAGGCGGGGCGGTAACGCGCGCCCACGGCACGCCCTGCCAGTTGCTCGGCGGCGGTGGCGGTCCCGTCGAGGAAATATCCCGCGACCAGGAAAAAATTCATCAGGATCGCATTGGCGGCCAGAGTGAGGGTACCGAACTGCGCGCCCTGCCTGGTGAAGAGCGCGAATGCAGCGAGAAGCGAGAATGACCGGATCATGATGTCGCCATTCATGGCAACCATCCGGACGATCCGGGGCGTGTCGAAGACCCGCCGCAGTGAAACGCGGGGCCCGCGCCGAAAGCGCCAGGCCAGCACGGCGAACCCTGTGAGCATGCCGACAGCTTCGCCACCCACCGTGCCCCAGGCCACACCCTCGATGCCCCAGCCCAGCGACAGCGCGAGAAACATCGACAGCGCAATGTTCGTGCCGTTCAGGATGAACTGCAGCACGAGCCCGAGCACGCCCTCGCCCCTCCCGAGCACATATCCAAGAATTGCGTAGTTGATGAGCGAGACGGGGGCGGCGAGAATTCTGATCGAGACATAGGCACGCATGGCTGCCGCCACTTCGGGCTCGGCTCCCATGAAATACACACCGCCGGCGACCACGAACGGACCGAGCAGCACAACGAGAAGACCGGCGGCCAGGGCAACCAGCAATGCCCGCCACAGAACCGACTGTTCCTCCAGCGCATTGCCCTGACCATAGGCCTGCGCGACGAGGCCGGTCGTGCCGGAGCGCAGAAAATTAAACGTGGTGAAGACCACGTCGAAGACGATGGCGCCCGCCGCCAGCCCGCCCAGCAGGGCCGCGTCGCCATACTGGCCGACAATGGCCGTATCGGCGATGCCCAGAAGCGGCGTGGTCAGATAGGCCAGCGTCATCGGCAGGGCGATCGACAGGACGAGACGGTTCGTCACCGTGAACGGATGCGATACGCGGTCTTGCGGCTGAGCATGATCCATGGAGGTTCGCCCCGGGCTTCGCTAACGGCGATAGTTCAGGAGGCGCAGGATCAGAAAGGCCGGCACGACAATTGCCGCGCCCAGCAGGATATAGCTTGCGAAACGGCCGAGTGCATCGAACCCCATGTTCCAGAGATGAACGACAGTGTCACGCAGCGCATGGATGATGTCGAACGGAGACCAGTTGAACGCGCTCATCACAAAGCCGACGATGAGTGAAACGATCAGCAGTTTGATGATGACGCGCAGCGGGCTGTCGCCGAGGAATCTGGTCAGTGCCGACACCGGAATGCTCCTTGATCTTGACCGCAAAGAGATACGCACCCTGATGCAGGTGCGCAAGCCTGGATGGGGCGCCAAAGGGCTGGCCTTGATCGGAGCATCTGGAGCGGGTAGCGGGAATCGAACCCGCGCGTTCAGCTTGGGAAGCTGACAGGCTACCATTACATCATACCCGCGCAGCGCGCATTAATCCGCGACCCGTGGCCCGGCGTCAAGCGGGTTTGTGCGAGGGTGGTGCGCGGCGGGTAAACGGAAGTGAGAAAATCAGCGGCAACCGGAGCACTGCGGTCACAAGATGCATGGATGGAACCATGCATCCAGAGTATGACAGGGCGCAGCCGTTTGGACCGAAATCAACTGCGCCCCAGATCGCTGACATCAAGAGCCGTGGGACTGATATCGAAGCATGTTATCTTCGAGTGTCTGAAGGATGGGGCTACCGCAGCCACCGGCCTTTTCCATGAAATTGCGGAAGCTTCCGGTCCAGCCAGCGCGCGGATAGGCCCACTCTGCCTCACGAACGTGAGGTGCAACGCGCATCCCCCTCGACGCTCTTTGTCTTTGACCTGCTCCCCTGAAGTTACCCATTCATAGGCTAGCGCTGTTCACGTTGTGACGTGCACCCCTTCTTTGGATCGCCCCGAACCGGAACTTCCGGGGTGTCGTGACGTGCACCCCTTCTTTGGATCGCCCCGAACCGGAACTTCCGGGGTGTCGGGCTCAGGCGGCAGAAGGTGCCGATGAGCCTTTCATGAACGATAT